>NZ_JBMPOW010000009.1:0-264629 GCF_049340205.1 Undibacterium sp. Ji49W
AGGTAACAAGGCTTCTATCTTCTTCCATTGATCATCTCTTAACATCTTGCGGTCGCTTTGCATTTCGGTATCCTATTTTTCCAATACCGAATGTAAACACATTTTATTGAATGTTAACAGCCCCTAAGACAGATAGGCAACCTCACTACCGCTGCTACCGCAACTACAAAGCCAGGCAATACTATGTGCTGGCAATGTATGCAGACAACAGCGGCCGACAATAGCTGCCAAAACCACCGTCCACACAAAAATCCTGCCTAATGCCGCCCATGCTGGTAACTGGCATACGCAGTCGCTGCAAGCACAATGGTGGCACCGGTCAATTCGCGCATGCCTGGCATTTCATGCAGAAAAAAGTAGGCCAGCAACATGCCGTAAACAGGTTCCAGCGAAGTCATCAGGCTGGCAAAACTGGTAGACAAACGACGCAGACTGAACATGAACAGGCCATGTGACAAGGCGGTAAACACCACACCCAGCAACACCAGGCCATACCATGTTTGCGGCGCAACACCAGACATGGCACCAGATCCCAGCACCCACGGCAAAAGCACCACGGCAGCCACGCCATTTTGTAAAAATGCCAGTTTGAATGGCGGTATATGCCCTCCCTGCCAGCGATTCGCCAGCGCCAGAAATGCAAAGCTAAGGCCGGACAAAATCCCCAGCGCCAGTGCAATGACAGTCCCACCATTCCATGATGCATCACTGACCATCACCACCATGCCGATCACCACCAACAACGCAGCCCAGGCGTCTGATGCGCGCCTTGCCTCTTTAAAAAACCAGGGTTCCAGCAAAGCGACAAATAGAGGGAAACTGGCAAAACCCATGAGACCAAAAGCAACCGGTGCAAAATTCAGGGACGCAAAAAACGTCAACCAGTGAATGGCCAGCAATACGCCGCAAAGAATGACAGTCTTGGGAATACCTCGAAAATTCAGTTGCCCCTGCAAGGCCAGTACCGGCAACAAACTCAGCGCAGCAAACAAGGTCCGACCAAACACCAGTAGCAGTGCACCCGTTGCCAGCAGCTTGCCCAATACCCCCGCCGCACCGAAAAGGAAAACCGCTACATGCAGAGCCAGGAAGGAAGAAAACACGTTATTTTTCATAAGATGCTGCGGCAATTGATCAAAAGGGGCAAAATTAAACAATAGCATCATAGGGCTGCGACAGGCCATTTCTGTCGCCATTGCGAAAGCGCAGCCGCAACACGTATGCGTGCAGTTCTAAAGTACACAAAATAGTATTTACCAGCAACTGAAGCACAAATGCCGGAATCTATGCATAATGGATGCATGCTGTTTTCATCAACCATGCAAAGAGGAAAGCAATGATAGACGTTTATTCCTGGCCGACCCCCAACGGACACAAAGTACACATCATGCTGGAAGAATGCGGCTTGCCCTACCGCGCTATCCCGGTAGATATCGGCGCTGGCGACCAGTTCAAGGCAGATTTCCTGGCGATTTCGCCCAATAACAAAATCCCGGCCATAGTTGACGCTGATGGTCCTGACGGCAAACCGATTTCCCTGTTTGAGTCCGGTGCGATTTTATTGTATCTGGCAGGGAAAACCGGCCAGTTCCTGGGTAAAACTGACAGGGAAAAATATGAGGCACTGCAATGGCTGATGTTCCAGATGGGCAGTGTCGGCCCCATGCTGGGTCAGGCACATCATTTCCGCATTTATGCGCCAACGCAGATCGAATACGCCGTCAATCGTTATACCAATGAAACCAAACGCATTTATGGCGTAATTGATAAACAGCTGGAAAAAACTGCCTATCTGGCTGGCGATGAATACACGATTGCCGATATCGCTACCTTTCCCTGGACCCGCTCTTTCGCCAATCAGGGAATAGACTGGGCAGATTTCCCACATGCCAAACGCTGGTTCGATACCATCAGCAAACGCCCTGCCGTACAACGTGGCGTTCAGGTATTGGCCGATTTACGCAAGCCGCTGGATAACGACAAGGCAAAAGAAGTACTGTTCGGAAAAACACAATACGCCAAGAAATAACTTCATTCACCTGAGGGGTAGTCAATTACCGTTACAATGGGCTTACTCCTCTCTACTCTATTTCAGTATGCGTCGTCCGATAAAAAGAAATCGTTTCAAACTGGCCGCTGAAAGTCAACGCGTTGTCAATCTTGCGCTGGCCGTAGCGCAATCAGCCAGCCGTGTCGAAGACCTGGACTGGCAAGCCAGGCTGGATGCGCTGGTGACCAAAAATCTCAGGCAACATCATCAGGACATGCTCGATGCTGCTACCGAACATCTGTTTCAGTCACACCCGAATGGCTATGAAGTCTTGACCGAGACGCTGGAATCCACCAGCACCTGTGGCACCTTCGAACATGATGGCCAGCCCTATACCTGTCTGCTGATTGCAGCACCAGTACTGGCCTGGACGCGCTTTGAAATCGCTTCTGGCAGCATACCGCCAGAGGCATTAAGCCTGCTCAGTGCGCAATTGTCTGCCCACTTGCTGGCCGGACATACCCAGTTGCGCTTGCTACCCAGTTTATATTCGATTGATCAATTGCCGCGCAATCATGTGGAAACCTTTGCCCTGCTGGAACGGCAGAGTGTGGCAATGCTCAAACAGGCGACAGCCCCGGTAGAAGCAGAGCGTGCAAAGACCATCCCCTTTCTGGCAGACATACGCTATGTGCTGGGAGTGCTGGCCGTACCTGTTGGCAAGCCCCTGTTCCAATGGCAAACTATCGATGCGCCGTTTGATTGTGTACAGGCCAAGAGTGACGCCCTGCTGCAATGGCAACAAGAGACTGAAATCACCTTCAAGCGCCTGCTGCCTGGTTGCGGTATTGAAGTCTTGCTGCCGGAATCCTATTACACGGCCTGCCGTGAAGCAGATATCAAGATACGGCCCGCCACCCTGCGTTCAGCGATGTTCTACCTGACCCAAACCCTGGGCAAAGAGGCAGATCAGTTCAGCATCATCATTGCCTCTTTTGGTGAGCAGGAAAACCCCGGGCAGATCGATGAGTATCGCGTCAGCTTCTGCCTGCGCGATGCGCCGGAAGTCATCTACGGTGTGGTCTGGCCCCTGTATCAGGCCGAAGACCAGATCATCGCCGTCAATCTGGATGAAAATGAACAACTGGCCGGAGAAATACCCGGCATACTGCAAGAATGCGGTGTTACCGACATTATTCAGTTGGAAGAAATCTTTGCCATGGAATTTTGTGATGACTGTGGCACACCCCTGTTTGCCGATCGCGAAAGCGATCTGGTCCACACAGAAATGCCGGACGACACACCGCCCCCGGGTGCCACGCATTTTCACTGATGCGAATTTTCACTGATGCGATGTGCGCGGATTGATGGTGCAGCATGACAGGCAAAGATACGCCAGCATCTCAAAACAAACAGCCCGGCAATGGAATCAGCACTGATTTACATTTCCGGGCTGGTTTAATTACAGATGCACAGGCCATCAGCGATCTGATCATGCAGTTTGCCAAAGACTTCAGCATCGCCCCTGACGGTAGCGGTGCTGATTTATTTCATCAATCAGTGTCCGCTACCGCCGAGCAGTCTTACCTTGCAGACAGTCGCTACCAGTTCATACTTGCCACGCAGGGTGAAACGCTGGCTGGCTTCATATCGATGCGTGACCTCAGTCATTTGTTCCACCTGTTTGTACATCCTGCATTTCAGGGGCAAGGACTAGCGACAATCTTGTGGCAACGCGCCCGTCAAAATGCGGGGTTACAAAGTCATATCATCAGCTTCACCGTCAACTCTTCCCTTAACGCCATCCCGGTTTATGAGCGTTTTGGCTTCCGGGCCACAGGTCAGGTCGTAGAAACGCACGGCATCGCCTTTTTGCCCATGCAGTTTCAATTGAACAAATGAGCAAAAAAGTTGTCATAAAATTGCTATAAGGTTATCGCAGGCAACAAGCTACAATACGGCTACAACCACTACTGGAACGTATTTCATCAATAGAGATACGCTCTGAAAAAAACTGACGCATACATGAAAAAATATCTGATCACTGTTTTCTGCATTTTCACTTTTGCTGCTACCGCCGTCATCGCCAAAGACAATGGCACAGACAAGTCAGTCACCATCCTCAAAGAGATACAATCCTTTGTCGTCAACAAGGATGGCAGCCATACTGAAACCGTTGAATCCTTCATACAAATCAACGAAGAACGTGCAGTGGCATCAGAATCACAGCGCCAGTGGCATTTCAATCAAAGCCTGGAAACCCTGGAATTACTGGAAGCCTATATAGAAAAGCCTGATGGCCGAAAAGTCCAGGTCAAACCAGAACAGATCAAGTTGCAGCAAGAGCCTGCTTACAGCGGTGCGCCCATGTTTCAGGACATGCAGGTCAAAGTAGCGATATATCCCGAAGTAGCGGTCGGCGACAAAATATATTCTAGACACAGTAAGACACGCAAGACGGCGATGTTCCCGGGGCAGTTCAGCGATTACACACCTGGTCGTTATGTGCCTGTCAAACAACTGACCATCAATTACGACATGCCTGCCGACATGCCATTGCTTAGCCAGGCAGATGGTTTTGTCGCTACGCCGCCTGTCACTCAAAACGGCCGCACGGTATATCGATGGGATTATCAGCCTTCGGACAATCCACGCATAGAAACATCTTCAGTCAGTTATGCCGATTTTGGAAAGCAACTGGTGGTTTCAACCTTCACAGATTACGCGAGCCTGGGTAAAGCTTACTACCAGACAGCGGCTCAGACAGGCAAGCCCAATGCCAAGATCAAGGCGAAGACTGCTGAAATTACGCAAGGCCTGAGCAATCCGCGCGATAAAGCCTATGCCATTTACGACTGGGTAAGAAAGAATATTCGCTACGTTGCCGTGTATATAGGCAATGGCGGGCTGATACCGCACAATGCAGATGAAATCCTGGATAACCTGTATGGCGACTGCAAAGACCACACCAGCCTGATGGAAGCCATGCTGGCCGCTGTAGGCATAGACAGCACACCTGTGCTGATCAATTCTGGTGACTCTTTTAAACTGTCGCCAGTTGCCAGCCTGGGTCAACTCAACCATGCCATCACCTATATTCCCAGCCTGAACCTGTATCTTGATTCAACTGCCGCCAACATCAATCACGGCTTTTTGCCTGCTTCAGTGTGGGGTAAGCCCACCATCCTGACCAAAACAGGTGAAATTGGCAAAACGCCGTCAAAAGAATTTTTCAAGACCAGCAGCAATTACAAAGTCAATATCTCGACCGAAGGTGCGGCACAGTTTGAATTTGCACGCAAGGATACAGGTCAGTTGGCCGAACCCACACGCTACGAGCAAAGTAACTGGCGCATCAATGATCAGGAACTTGCCGTGGAAAATATCCTGAAGGGTTATGGCATGACCGGCAGCGGCACGGTACAACTGGGTGATCTGAAGGGAAGCGAAGACCAGTACGAATTCAAGCTCAAGGGCAAAGTCGATAACTGGACCTACCTGCCAGGCACAGTTGGCATAGCCGCCAATAGCAGTCTGTATGCAGGCATGGCCAACAGCATTTATGGTTTAACGTCTGAAGTGGAGCGCACCCAGGATTTCATCTGCCCGGAAAACAATATCGTCGAAGAAGCCGTGTATCAATTTCCGGCACAAGCAAAAATCCTGTATATCCCCAAGGATGTCGACGTGCATACTGCTTTTTTTGAATATCAGGCAAAATACACCCACGACAACAAGCAGGTCATCATCAAACGCACCTACAAAAGCGGCAAGGAAGGCAGCCGTGTATGCACACCCAAGGACCATCAGGCCATGCAAGCCACCATCAAAAAAATGGTGCAAGACTTGCGTAGCCAGTTCATCGTGCAGGTGCAGTAGAATTTTTTGGATTATTTCCAGCCAACCGGATCAATCCTGAACAGGTCAAAAAGCCAATGCTTCTGAGCATTGGCTTTTTTTGCATTCTCTGGTTTGGCCTGATATTGTTTATGCAACGAGGTGAGTATAAAAATCAGCCCATCAATTATCGACAAAACACGACTATCACCATTTTCAAAATCCGTTGTACAATTAGTTTTGAACGGTCGTGCTTTTTTCTGATTTTTTTGCTTTTTTCATTAATTGCTTGCTGCGGCCATCATAAAACAGGAGACAACATGGATTTGAACTATACGGCAGAAGACCTCGCCTTCCGGGATGAGGTGCGTGCCTACCTGGAAGCCAATCTTCCACAAGATCTGCAGCAAAAAGTATTGAACCACAAACGCCTGTCCAGAGAAGACTTTGTGCGCTGGCACAAGATACTGGCAAAACAGGGCTGGGTAGCCACAGGCTGGCCTGCCGAATACGGCGGCACAGGCTGGACACCGACCCAGCGTCATATCTTTGAAGAAGAATGCGCCCGTGCTGGTACACCTGCCATCCTGCCATTTGGCGTCAATATGGTGGCACCTGTCATCATGGCGTTTGGCAATCAGGCGCAAAAAGATTATTACCTGCCACGCATACTCAGTTGCGAAGACTGGTGGTGCCAGGGGTATTCAGAACCTGGTTCGGGCTCTGACCTTGCTTCCCTGAAAACCCGCGCTGAACGCGATGGTGACCATTACATCGTCAACGGCCAAAAAACCTGGACCACACTGGCCCAGCATGCCGACATGATTTTCTGCCTGGTGCGCACCGACACCGGTGTACGCAAACAGGAAGGCATTTCTTTCCTGCTCATCGACATGAAAACGCCGGGTATTACCGTGCGCCCCATCATCATGCTGGATGAAGAACATGAAGTGAATGAAGTCTTTTTCGACAACGTCAAAGTTCCGGTACAAAACCTGATAGGTGAAGAAAACAAGGGCTGGACGTATGCCAAATACCTGCTGGGCCATGAACGTACGAATATTGCTGCCGTTGGCCGTGCCAAGCGCGAATTGCAATTCCTCAAGCGCATTGCTGCCAAACATCAAAAGAATGGCCAACCACTGATCAATGATGCCGTGTACGCCAACAAGGTCGCCAGCCTGGAAGTGGAATTGATGGCCCTCGAAATCACTGTCCTGCGTGTCATTTCGCAAGACAGCGGTCGCCCTGGCCCGGAAGCATCCCTGCTCAAGATCAAGGGAACAGAAATCCAGCAAAGACTGACAGAACTGATGGTAGAAGCAGTCGGCCCCTATGGTCTGCCGTTTGACCCGGCTTTCCTCGAAGGCGAAACCGAACATAGCGTAGTAGGCGACGACGATGCAGCACCATTGGCACCGTATTACTTCAATTTCCGCAAAACTTCCATTTATGGCGGTTCCAACGAAATTCAAAAAAATATCATCACCCAGATGATCCTGGGCCTGTGAGGAGAGCACAATGGATTTCAACTTAACGCAAGAACAAAAACAGTTTGCCGATGCCCTACGTCGCTGGGTAGAAAAAGACTATGGCTTTGAACAACGCAAACACGTCATCGAATCTGCCGAAGGAGTGTCCGCCAAAGCCTGGGCTGATCTGACAGAACTCGGTGCGCTGGCCCTGCCCGTTCCGGAAGAACAGGGTGGCTTTGATGGCTCAGCCATTGACATGCTGGTCATCATGCAGGAACTGGGACGCGGTATCGTTATCGAGCCCTACTTTGCTACTGTCATGGGTGCAGAATTCTTGAAGAAATCCGGCAAACATGCCCATGTGCTGGAACAGGTCGCCACTGGCGAAATCAAACTGGCGAATGCTCTGAGCGAAAGACAGTCACGCCATGACCTGTTTGACATTGCCACCACCGCCGTCAAAACTGCCGATGGCTACGTGCTCAACGGCAGCAAGACCGTGGTGCTGCACGGTGCCCAGGCAGACAAACTGATCGTCTCAGCCCGCAGTAGCGGTGCGCAACGCGATACCAATGGCATCAGCCTGTTTATAGTTGATGCCAATGCAGCAGGCGTCAGCCGCCGCGACTATCGCACCATCGATGGTTATCGTGCCGCCGATATTGCCTTGAACAATGTGCAAGTCGGCCAGGATGCCTTATTGAGTGCTGTCGATGCCGGATGGGAACTGCTGGATGCCGTCGCTGACTATGGCGTCACCCTGCTGTGCGCCGAATCCATAGGTATCATGGAAGCCATTACAGCAGCAACTCTGGAATATTTAAAAACCCGCCAGCAGTTTGGTGTGCCTATTGGCAAATTCCAGGTCTTGCAACATCGCATGGCAGAAATGTTCATGGAAATGGAGCAAGCCCGTTCCATGGCCACGCTGGCAGCTGTCAAAATCGCGTCAGACAATGTGGAAGAGCGCCGTCGCACGGTGTCCGCCGCCAAGGCAAGGATAGGCCAGGCCGCCAAATACATAGGCCAGCAAGCAGTGCAACTGCATGGTGGCATGGGTGTGACCAATGAATTGCCGGTTGCCCACATGTTCAAACGCCTGACCACCATCGAATTGTCACTGGGTGATACAGATCATCACCTGGCCAGATTCGTGGCACAACCCGGCTTTAAAAACGCAGCCTGATTGCTGTCAAAAAATCCCGACTGTGTTCGGGATTTTTTTTACCCCTTATTTTGCCCCTTATTTTGCCTATTATTTACCGATTAAAGAAAACAAGGACACATCATGAGCATCAAAACAGATCGCTGGTATTTTGAAGACTTTGTTCCCGGTACAGTCATAGAACTGGGACAGCGCGTAGTAACGGAAGAAGAAATCATCACATTCGCCAGACAATTCGACCCGCAATCTTTTCACGTGGACAAAGAAGCCGCCAGCCATTCCATTTTTGGCGGCGTCATCGCCAGTGGCTGGCATACCTGCGGCATGATCATGCGCATGGTGGTGGATGGCTTTTTGTCCAATTCAAGCAGCATGGGCTCACCCGGCGTGGATGAAATACGCTGGATATTGCCAGTACGCCCCGGCGACACATTGACAGTCACTGCCGAAACCCTGGCCAGCAAAGTGTCCACATCCAAACCAGACCGTGGCGTCATCAATACTTTATGGAAAGCCCACAACCAGGATGGCAAGCTGGTATGTACGATTACCGGCATGGGCATGTTTGGTCGCCGCCCTGCGTAAACTAATTTTGCGCGCACTTAAAAAACACGGAGACATGATGAGAGAATTCAGCAGCATAGATGAACTGAAAAACTTGATAGGCCAGGAAGTTGCCCAGTCAGACTGGGTAGAAATCACGCAAGAACGTGTGAACACCTTTGCCGATGCGACCGGTGATCACCAGTGGATACACTTAGACGTGGAAAGAGCCAAACGTGAATCCCCCTTTGGCGGCCCGATAGCGCATGGCTTTCTGACCCTGTCACTGCTACCCATGCTGGTAGCCAATGCCATCCATCTCAGCTACGTCAAGATGGGTGTGAACTATGGACTCAACAAGGTGCGCTTCCCCTCCCCGGTTCCAGTCGGCAGCCGCTTGCGGGCCCGAATGAAGTTGCTGCAAATCGAAGATATCAAGGACGGCGCGCAACTGAGCTGGGAAGTCACGATAGAACGCGAAGGTCAGGACAAACCTGTGTGTGTGGCTGAATCCATTTCGCGCTGCTATTGATCCCTTAAGCACATAGCACATAAACACTTAACGCCGTATCAACCTTGTGATAAATTCATGCCCACTCCCGACACACTGCAACGTTTTATCGCCAGGGTAGAAGCCAATGCCCATGCCGCTGCATGTGAAGAATTCTATACCGAGAATTCCAGCATGCAGGAAAACCAGGGGACGCCAAGGATAGGCCGTGCGGCACATGTAGCCGCCGAACATGCTGTCATGTCACGCGCCAGATCCGTGTCATCCACCTGCGTACATCCGGTATTGGTCAACGGTGACCATGTCGTCATACGCTGGATATTCAGGTTCGAATGGCTGGATGGCAGCGTCACGCAAATGGAAGAGCTGGCCTATCAGCGCTGGGAAGGAGAATGCATTGCAGAAGAGACCTTCTTCTATGACCCTGCCCAACGTATTCCCAAAAAATGAGGGGCTCAATGGATTTATCTTGAGACGCCATATGAGACGCGCTGCCCATTTTTAAAAGTATAAAACGTAATTGCAGGTTGCTGTACATCGCCATTTACATCAAAAGAAATGACACCCGTAACTCCATTAACTTTAATGCTCTTCATGTACCGTTGATAGTGCTGCGGCTCGACCGAATCAGCATGTTTCATGGCCATGGAAAGGGTGTATACAGCATCATAGGCATAAGGTGCGTAGATCTGTAAATCCAAACCAAAACGATCCTTGTACCTGCGTTTGAATGAATCCAGTCTCGCGACACGATTGGTTTCAACACCACCTGATACTGCGCAAAACACCTGATTATCCTGTATTACGCCCTTAGTTTGCTGAGCTAATTCAGCAGTGCAAATACCATCACTACCAACAAACCTGGCATTCACTCCCTGCACAGACAATTGTTGAATCAAAGCGATAGCCTGGTTATCCATACCACCAAAAAATATCATATCAGGAGTGCTGTTTTTGATTGCCATGATCTCGGCATTAAAAGAGCGTATACCACTACCTATAGACTGGGTATTGACGATAGCAATGCCCAGTTGTTCGGCCTTGCGTTTAAATGCGTATGCAACACCTGTACCAAAAACAGTGCCATCATCAATAATCGCAATTCTTTTCGCTGCCAGATGTTTTGTGAGAATTTTTGCCATAAGACCTGCAGTGACTTCATCATTTGCAACCATGCGGTAGGTAGTACCATACCCTTGACTGGTATAACGTGGATTGGTTGCAGACGGTGAAATTTGCGGGATCCCGGCCTGAAAATATATCTTTGATGCTGGTATCGTCGTACCAGAATTCAAATGTCCAACAACACCCTTCACCCCTGAATTGACAAGGCGTTGTGCAGCACTGATTGCCTGCCTTGGATCGGCACCATCATCTTCAGCAATAAGTTCAAACTTGGTAAGCTGCCCTCCGATAACAAGATTTAATTCATTCAAATCTTGAATTGCCAGCCGCGCGCCATTTTCGTTGTCACGTCCCAAATGGGCGATAGGCCCTGTAAGTGGGCCAACATGGCCAATACGCACCAGATTAATACCAGGTTTTGTCACTACTTGCGGATTCACCAGAGTAATCGCCGGCACAGTACCCGCACGTGCATTTTCAGGTGTGTTCAGGACTGGCGGTGCAACAGATGAAGGAGCTGGCGCTGCTGCCGGAGTCTTTGCAGGCCTCACTGCTTCCTTGCCCTTACCATAAATCAGGTAAACCGCACCGTCAGCCAGTTCGGCAACATCTTCTCTGGACTTAACGGTTTTTGAAGCTGACTGCAGCAACTGGTCTCTGACAGCCCTGGTGCTGGCGATCATGGCTAACAGATATTGGACCTTGACCGCATAATTGACGTTTTGGGCGACCTCGCCCTTCACCAGGGTGATTTTGTCGTTGAGCTTGGCCGAGACTATGCCGATGACAGACCCCCGGCTATCAAGCAAGGGGCCGCCAGAATTACCTGGCTGTATGGGGGTACTGATTTGAAAAAACCTGACATCGCCACCAAGGCCGCTTTCTGCAGTGATGGAACCATTGGTAAACTTGGATTCATAACCTTGAAAATCAATATTGGGAAACCCCAATGTGGATACTTCGGAACCTTTACGAACTCTGGCATTATTTTCCAGGAACAATGGTGTCGTCGGATGATTGATGCTTAATATCGCCAAATCATTACTGGGATCCACTGCGATGACTTCCGCCGTGTATCCCTTTTTATTCTGATCAAAAGCCTTGATTTCATCCAGGCCGTCAATCACATGGAAATTTGTCGCCAGATATCCATTTTTTGTAATCGCAAATGCGGTCCCAGATGTAGTAAATTCGCCAGCTCTGGCGCATACGTCGCTACTCGTGAACAGCACCATGGCGCTTAATACAGGCATGCAAATCGCCACTACTCTACTTTTAATAAGTGAATACATATTCTCGTTTTTTTATTAAAGGCGACGCGAAGGTATTGTCTGATAGACCAGACTAGAGTATTGCGCAAATCAGGCAATGCGACAAGCGCCTTGTCGACAATTTCAGGACTGTGAGAATGGTTTCAGCGCTATCCAAACACAAAAAAGGTAGTCGCCTGATCCTAATTCCGCTCAATAAAACCTGACCGCATAAACCGGTGGCAAATTAGTGGCGATCTGATACCAGTCATCCCCCGAATTTTCGCTTGCCCACAAATGGCCGGTGGTGGATGCCATCAGGAGGTTTTTGCCGTTCTCGGAAACGGCAAGGCCATGGCGATACACGAGGTCATAGCAGTCTTGCTGCGGCAGGCCATTTCTTAAAGATTCAAATGTCTTGCCGCCGTCACGTGTGCGTGTGACGCTCATCGCGCCATTCAAAGGTATACGTTTTTGATCGGCGATGGCGGGTACAAACCAGGCAGTATCCGGGTCACGCGGATGGGCGGCAACGGTAAAACCAAAATCGGGAATTCCCTCTGGCAATTGCAGTTGCTGCCAGCTCGCGGCTTCGTCTTCGCTGCGCCAGATACCGTTATGATGCTGGCACCACAAAACATGGCTGGCAAACTTGCTGCGGGCGATCAGGTGCGGGTCCTGGATATTTTGATTGTCTGCCATATCCGGTGGCATATAGGCAGCACGCATACCCGCTGCGGCCAGAGCCCAGTTCTGCCCGCCATCTTCAGTTTTCCAGGCACCGCCACAGGATATGCCCAACAAGATATGCTGTGGATTGCGTGGGTTGACGCATATCGAATGTATGCCTGGCACATCATAACCGCCACCCATCCATTGCTTGCGCTCTTCCCTATCCCATAATGAGCGTATCAGTTCCCAGCTATTGCCACGATCTGGTGAGCGGAACAAGCCACCTGGCAAAGTACCTGCCCACAGCGCACCTGGCTCTTCGCTACCACCTGTTTCCATGGACCAGACGAGCTTCAACTTCCATTCCACGTCATCGTCAGTCTTTGCGTGTTCAGGGTAGGCAGGTGCGGCCACCTCGGTCCAGTCGCAGCGGTCTTCATCACGGCGGTGCAGCTTGACCCCAAAGTGCCCCAGGTTCAGGGCTGCATACACCGTACCATCGCGCTTGTCATGCAGGCACATACTGACGGGCTCGCCCAAAAAGCTGACCTGGTCCAACTGCCAGCGATTATCTGTATGAATCAATTCAAACAGTCCCTTGCGGGTTGCCACCAATGCTTTCATCATCAACCTCCGGAAAGTGCCTGCAATACGTAGACCTGGCTATTCACACCCAAAGCATCGCGCAAGCCGCTACGCTGCATGACGCGCTTGCCATCAATAAAAATCACTACATGAAAACGTAAATCGCCCTGTTCATCCAGAATATAGGCTCGCAGGGTCGGGTTCAACTGAAACGCGGTTTCCAGGGCATCGCGCAAATTGTCAGCTGCGGTTTCTACCTCAGGTACCTCAGTGAAACGACTGAGTTGCTGGGTAAAAGTCAGCTTAGCCAGGTTGCCCCCAGGCAGAATAAGGGTGTTTGAGCAAATTCGCATTTGCATAACGCCGGTCATGACTGACCTCTTCACCCAGCCAGGCAGGAAGTTCAAACTGCTGCTGTTCAGATTCCAGTTCCACCTCGGCCACGATCAGGCCAAGATTGTCACCAATGAATTCATCCACTTCCCAGATCAGGCCGGCGAAGGGAATGCGATACCGTGTTTTTTCTATGAGGGGTTGCTGGCAGACTGTATCCAGCAAGACTTTTGCATCGGCCAGCGGAATGGGATATTCCCATTCACCACAACTGATGCCAGTTGACATGCCCTTGATGGTCAGCATCGCGCGTTCTGCTTCTATACGTACCCGCACGATGCGACCAGGGTCAGAGCAAATATAGCCCTGGCGCAGAAATGTACCCTGCCCCTGTTGTTTAAAATCCTGACTGACAACAAGGAATTTGCGTTCAATTTCTACGCCCATTACTACTCCGATGATTAAATACCGGAATTATGCACCCAATGAAGTCAGAATCGGTTGCAACATTGCTTCACCCAGCTTGATACTGCGGGCGCCGTCCCAGCCTACATCACCATCAGGCAGATTGGCATTGTCCTTGAAAGGCAATTCCAGCGTCAGCGATACGCATTTGAACGTGTGCCCAATATACTTGGACGCCAGCTTCAATACATCTTCATTATACTTCGACGCTTCATAACCAAATTTGGTCTGAAAATCAGGGCTGGCCAGGCAGAAACTATCAACAAAAGCCTGTTGCTCCTGCTTTTGTGTTTCAGTAAAG
Organism: Undibacterium sp. Ji49W; assembly: GCF_049340205.1. NCBI lineage: Bacteria > Pseudomonadati > Pseudomonadota > Betaproteobacteria > Burkholderiales > Oxalobacteraceae > Undibacterium > Undibacterium sp. Ji49W. The sequence continues at coordinate 14,253 of NZ_JBMPOW010000009.1, forward strand.
CCAGCCAGCATCTCACTACCCGCCACAAATATGTAAGGTAAAGCTTCGTCGCCATGGATATCCAGGAACAGGTCGCAGCCCGTTTCATGGATTTTGTTTTTGACGTAATACACTTCCGGGCTGGTTTCCAGCGAAGGCGTCATCCATTCGCGATTCAGGTTGGCACCGGCTGCATTGGTACGCAAATTGCCACGCACGGAACCATCCGGGTTCATGTTGGGCACGATGTAGACAACAGCTTTTTCCAGAATGCGGCGCGCAGTTGGATTCGATGGATCCAGCAAGGCGTTCAGGCTACCTTCCACCAGCCACTCTGCCATGGTTTCGCCAGGGTGCTGACGGGCAATAATCCAGACTTTTTTCTCAGCAGCCGGGTTACCGACCACGATCATATTCAAGTCACGGCCATCCACCGTATTGCCCAGATCTTCGACCCGTGCAATGGATGAATTTTCTACGCCGCCCAGCAGCGCCAGATGACGTTCCCAGGTATAAGGTTCAAAGTAGGCGTAATAGACGCTGTCACGTTCTGGCGTATGGCGTATGGTCATCACCTTGCCGTCAAACTCGGTATCCACCCGGAACCAGTTGGCGCGATCATAACTGGCAACCGCACGATAGTTTTCCCATCCCTTTGGGTAAGTAGCTTCGCCGGCGTTAAGTATTTGCATGACTGCATCTTGCCCACGGGCACCTTGCAGGCGAAAGTGAAACCATTGCCAGATATCGGCATGTGAATCCTTGCGCAACTTCAACTCTATGGCCCCCACCTGCTCCGCATTGACTACTTCAATCGCTCCCGCGTCGAAGTTCTGACTGATTTTAATTGTCATGTTTTATATGTTCAGAAATGTTTTTAAGCACCGCATCCCATACGGTGTCCTTAGGACTGTTATTTTCACAGCTTTTTACATAATATGAAAATATTTTAGTCAAATTCATCTCCAAAATCGTACAAATATTTTCATCATGGCAATGATTAAGGAAGTTTTCAGCAAATAATGGCAAAAATCGCCATCATCGACTATAATCTTTCGCTCAGAGTCGGGGCGTAGCGCAGCCTGGTAGCGTACGTGCATGGGGTGCACGGGGTCGGAGGTTCGAATCCTCTCGCCCCGACCAAAGAAATAAATAAAAGCTTACAGATTTCGGTCTGTGGGCTTTTTTTATAAGCATTTTCAGTGTGGAAGGCAGTCATTTCATGAAAGACGCATGTTGATACCAGCAAACTCATCTTTCAAAATGAAAGATACTGCCCTTAATACATTCAAAGAGTACCTGGAAGATGCCGTGATCTGGATAGGCTCGTCACCAAGAGCCTGGGCTAAAACAGTAATTACCGATGAAAAAATAATTGCCAGCCTTCCCGTCGATCCACCAACTCGTTCGCAACTGCGCGACTATTGCGCCGATGCAAGTCACTCGGATGAAGCCTGTTTTTTAGCCGTAGTTGCCTGGGGCGGAATGCGCAGAATACACGGACGCAGCGCATGGGCAGCGATGAACAAATGGCTACCGCTCATCCGTGCAATGAGGTCAGGCAAGTTAACAGAACGAAAGCAATTGTTTTCACAGTTTCTGAGCGCAAACGTGCCAGGCATGGGACCGGCCTACTTTACCAAGCTCATGTTCTTCATGTGCAAGTCGCAAAACTGTTACATCCTCGATCAGTGGACCGCACGCTCGACGAATTTGCTTGTGCAATCAGACACACCACTGATAAAACTCACAGGTGGCACTTGGGTAAATAAAAGCAATACCCCAGACAATTATTCCGCTTATTGCGACTTTGTCGAACAGTTGGCCGCAGATCTTGAACGCAAACCAGAGCAAATAGAAGAAAAAATGTTCTCTGGGGGTAAAGGTAATCGCTGGCGAAAATATATCAAGGCAGCACATTCAGGTAAGGCATGATGGTGTTCATTCAGTTTTCAGGCTTTCGTCGATTAACTACACTCCTGTCTGAACGCAAAACCTAAATCTTCCACACACTTTCCAGCATCGCGTAACCACGTGCATCATATTGTTTTAGCTCTGCATTCTGGTAGGGATAAAAATCATTCTCTCCAAAATAGGCTTCGCTGAGTTCAGCAAAATATTCGCGGTGATTGCTGATGGCATAAGCCTCTTGCAGCTCTGACCGGTGATCACGCGTGACCTGGCGATAAAGCCCGTCAGCTTTTGCGTTGCCATAGGCACGCATGATGGTGGCATCCAGTTCCGGATGCTGAAAATGATAGGCATGTGCCATTTCATGCAACAGCGCATATGGCTGACTGCGCACCATGGTCACGAATTCTTTCCAGTTACAGATTTCTATGTTGCCAGCAAATTCAACGGGATAGCCATGTTCCTGCAACCATTGCGCCGAAGGATGATGTTGTGCACCAAAGGCACGGTAAGTGCCACTGGAAACGTAAATACTGACGCCATGCAAACTGCTCTGCGCATGCGCAGGCAACTTCTTGAGTTTGTTTAACTGATCAGTCAAAACGCCAATGAAGGCAGACCTGGATGCGGCGTCTGCCGCTTGCAACCCCTGATCAAACATCAAAGTCCAGCCATTGACCTGCATTTTTTGGTAAGTATTGGCTGCATGCAATGGTAATTGCGCGAATAAAAGCAAGGCTGGGGACAGCAGCAGCGCACGGCGGCTATTAATAAGGGTAGATGGCATGGGATCAGTGAGCTATTTCTATTCACCAGATTAAAGCATGGCCGTCTACCGTGGCGCAATACCCTGCATACACCCACCAATGTTGAAATACCTTGCCGATCATCGCTTTGTATTGCACACTTTACATCTATCCTGCCAAACCAAAACTGTAGAACTGGAGACATCATGCGCATCAATAAAACCTCTGCCTTTGCAATGACCTTTTGTGCCGGCCTGCTTGCATCGCCTCTGATACAGCATGCAGTCAGCGAAGCCCGTGCTGATGCCCCAGCCCTGTCTGCCACCATCATTGATTTGTTGGCGATCAAACATGACGACCTGCCCAAGACCACCAATGCTGAGCTCAATGCCCGACCTCTGGTTATTACTGACCACGCCACCGTCGGCATACAATCAGGTAATGTCGCCAAACACATCCACCCGCAGACAGATGAAATTCAGTACATCATAGAAGGCAGCGGCAGCATGTGGCTGGGCAACGAACGCAAAGACTTCAAACCCGGCAGTCTGATCATCATCCCCAAAGGTACCGCCCATGCTGGCAGCATAGTCAGCAATGGCCCGGTCAAGGCCATCGCCATCAAGATTCCACCGCAGGGCAAGACGGATACCGTGTTTGTGGATTGATCTACAAAACAGGCGCACTCCACTCCAAGTACCATCCCAAAAATCGTCGCTCCTGCGCAGGCAGGAGCCCAGTGGCGTTGTTTGCTGAATGAAGACTAATCAGAAAAATCCTGAACCTATGAAACCTATCAAACTTACCCAACTCGCCGCCCTGCTCCTGACAATAGTTCTGCACAACAGCAGCCAGGCGCAACAAACGCCACCCTTCGGCAAAAAACTGCCAGCCACGGCACCAGCATTGCGTGATTTTGTACCACGCGGCTGGACAGTCGAAAGCCAGGTCAGCGGCGACCTCAACGGTGACGGCCAGGCCGATATTGCCGCCGTGGTGGTGGAAAACAAAGCTGCGGCGGATGCCAATAACACTTTCAATGACAGGCAGCGCGGCCTGATCGTGGTGCTGGCAGGTGCCAAAGGGTACAGCTTACTGGGCAGCAACGACAAGCTCTTGCAATGCCTGGGTTGCGGCGGCGTCAAGGACGGCGTCAACGTCACCATCAAAAACGGCGTGCTGATCGTCAGCCAGTACAGCGGCTCACGTGAATATTCGATTTACACATGGCGCTTCCGTCTGGACGCAGCCAGCCAGCGCCTGCAAATGATAGGAATCGATGAAGAAGATACCGACGGCATGGTAGGCAAAGGCTCCACCGTCAGCACCAACTTGCTAACCGGCCAACAAATCAACGAAACCTATCAATACGACCAAAACCGCGACCGCAAAGTTGTACTCAGCTCCAAGAAAAGCAAAACCGCCAAAACCACGACTCTGCTGGAAGATGCGGTTGCTAATCAGTAAGTCTGGGCATGATGATTGCACTATTAGGCACATCTGATTTGTAACGATCAATGCCGGGTGGATTACCACCTGAAAACTGACACAGCAATAAAATCACCTCCATCGTATTGCACATCCATACATCGATACATCGATACATCCATACATCCATACATCATCAAATGCTTACTACAACCCACGCTCTAAATACAGATATCAATAAGGCTGCTAACGAAGTACTACTAAACGTCAAACGACTGATCGTTGCAGGGAGGTTTCATGATGCATTCAAAGCATTAAACTTGTTTATAGAACCAGGCCCATGGCAATTATCGAAGCATGGGTTAGTAGTACAAACAATAGAAAGGTTGCTACCGCAGATCTGCTTCTTGTGCGAAACGGCATCTCCAGAATTTGGAAAAATACAGGCAAAATCCAAAGAGGAAATTTACGACCTCGTATCCAGCGAGGCGCAACGCACGATGAATTTCCTTCAAATGCCAGTTCGGTTTCAGTCGAAACCCGCGGGACAAAAGTGGTCCAAAGCATATTTGAGCGACATAGCAGAAGCCACAATCGTTGAATTTTTTGGCGAATTTTCTATTGATGCCGAATTTATCTTAAAAGACAGACTGAGTAAAATTTTCTCCAACACATCAACGGCAACATCACAGGGTATTTGCAAAAATGCAGATGAAGTCAGCGAACCTGATGCTAGCTGGATTTTGAAAACCGTTTTTGGCCAAATTGCGCAAATCAGAATAGCGGAACAGGCCAAGAAAATGTCCAATACCGATATAGCGAATGCCATATTGCCATTCATTTCCTCGCATGCGAAAGGATTAAATTATCAAACCTCGTTCTTGTTGCAAGCTTTAATTCTTTTATGCATCGAAGAGGAAAATTTTCACACTGCAATTCAAGCGACCAATATCTTAGCGCAAAGCGATACTGAGATTGACTACCTCATCAGCATCGCCACCATAAATAAAGTTAAAAATTTTTTCGCATCAGGTGTTTGTGCCAATCGCCTCGGCATCGATGACATTAGCACAGCAGAATATTTCAATGCCCTATCTCAACGTAAAAGCACTACCGCCCAAGTCATTTCAATAAACAGTAAAGTTAAATTTGACAGTTTGCCGTCATTAAAAAAAATTCTAAGTGGAACAGTGCTTGAGAGTAAAGAAATCGTTTCATTGAATGTACCTGGCACATCAGAAAACGTCTACGCGCTCGAAACGTCTATTGAGGAGATGGAACATCACTGGAAAACCGCTCGTTCACTGGTATCAAAAACAGGTCGCTGGCCTGTCATCACGACCACGTGGAGGCAACAGTCTTCAAACCTCAAAGAAACCTTACTAGAACAAGATTTTTTCTCGCGCGCCCCTTACGAAAACAGCCCCAATACGGACGACGTATCACCAGCTGCAATTTTGGATCGTGCTAAATCCGTAGACGTCGAAGCTTTTGTTCAGCAGTTGATCATAGACAGCGAAACTCAGCATGCAACATATTCCAGTCTCGAAGAGACCCTGAAAGATGAACTTGAAAACACATTGCATAGGTGTGGCTCAATTCCAACGCCCGCTGAAATGGAAGAAATGCACATCAATGGACTTCCAGTAGTAAGTCATTTTCAGCTCGATCGCTGGCTACTTGATTGGGAACAAAGAAACGGTGGTTCAGGCAATCCAGAGGATGCAAGATTCCCCTGGTATGAACCAGAATCAGTTTATTTAATGTTTATGCCAACACCTGATTCATGGGATGCACTTGCCTATATGGAGTGGTTTGACATATCTCTTAAAGGTGCAGAAAAGTACGTTGCATTAGGCAAACAATGGCAAGAACAATTTGGCGCAGAAATTTTTGCACATTTCGGCACCATAATCGAATGCATTGTTGAACGCCCACCAAATAATGTGGAAGATGCATGGCCATTGGCACTACAACATGACTTGGCAGGAACCAGCACACTTGCACCTGCTGGTATTGAACTAAGGCAGTATGCGGCTGGATTAGTTAATCACGACCAATGGTTTTTACACCGGAGGCCCTAATCGGTTTACTTCATCTGAAGGTATACTAAAACAAGCCTTAATTTCTTTAATCTTTGTCACTATTTTACGCTAAGATAAAGCCCGTTCGGGATAATTGGCTAAATGTCACACCCTCGGCCCCGCACCTATCCTCCAACAATTCAAGTTTGTTATTTCCGCGCTGTTATGTTGTTAATTAATACAAGGAATTTCTCCCATGAAAACTTTTGTTGCTCGCAAACGCCTGACACCTTTGATGCAAGGTGCGCTGATTACTTGTGGCTTGTTGGCGGTACCGTTGTTGACGACGGCGCAGACCAAGCCGGCGACTGGTACGCAGGGTAAGGCTGTGACGCCCGCCAAGGGTGGCGCGCAGGTGGTCAAGGCGCCGGTTGCGCTGGCGTTTATTGATGTGGCGACCAGTGCCAGCGATATGCCCAGCATGATGAGTGGTGCTGCGCAGGGTGCGCAATCTGGTGGGTTCTTTGGTGCACTGGGTGGCATGGCACGTGGGGCGACAGGTGGCAATGACAGAGGTAATGTGTTTGGTAATACCCATTCCATGGGTTTTAGCAGCGGCAAGTATGTGGATGTGTCGGTGTATACCAGCAAAAACCCTTCGCTTGGCGAATCCACGCAGGCAATACCTGCAGGAATGAATCTGGGTGAGAGCCTGAAGCTGGTCGCGCCGGTACCGGACAAACCTGTGACTTACACACCCTCTGAAGAAACTCCTTCAGAACCAACTTATGAAAAGCCCAAGGGCAAAATTTCGATTTACTGGGGTTGCGGTGAAACCGTGCGCCCCGGCCAGCCCAGAACTCTGGATGTTGCCAAGTCTTCGCCAGAAGATTATGCCAAGTTTTTTGTCATGCGTGGCAAGGTGACCAAGGGTGCACGTTCGCAACCAGGCAATCCATCGTGGCCCAACAAGGTGGATGACCGCAAGGTACCTGATACGGCATCACTGGTTGGCCAGCATCAGTTTGTCGGTAATGGCATACCAGACAGCTTCAAGGTCAGCCTGGGTTCGGCGCAAGACTTGATGGCACCGATAGAACTGGCACAAACCAAGAAGGATGGTGGCGTTAATCTGGAATGGAAGTCAATCGCCAATGCACGTGGCTATTTCATCAGCGTCATGGGCGGGCAGCAGTCTGGCAATAGCGACAGTGCAGAAGTCATTGTCTGGACATCCAGCGAACTGCCTGATTTCGGTTTTGGCCTGGTGGATTACCAGGCAAATGCAGACATCGACAAGTGGATCAATGAAAAAGTCATTTTGCCTTCCTCGGCAACCAAGTGTGATGTTCCCAAAGGTATTTTTGGGGAACAGGGTGCAGGTATGCTGCGTATGATTGCCTATGGTTCGGATACATTCTTTGCGTATCCACCCCGCCCTGCTGATCCTAAAGTAGCATGGGAACCAGACTGGCAAACCAAGGTAAGGGTAAAATCCACGTTCAGTTCGATACTGGGTGGCATGGGTGATATGGGCGGCAGACGTTCACAGCAATCTTCACAATCACCACAGCAACAAAAACCAGAGCAAAAAGAAGAACCTAAAATCAAGCCAACAGATGTCTTGAAAGGCTTGCTGGGTTTCTAGAAAATTCTGATCAGAATCAGAATCAGAATCAATATCAAGACAGGCGGACACAGGATGTGCCCGCCTTTTTTATGCCTGCAACATAAATACATCAGGGTGCATCAGTACCCTCTTTGTACATCAATAGTCAATGGCAAGACGCCACTTTGCCGATAACGCAGGATGTTGCCAGCCACAATCTGTGATGCTGTCTGTCTGTCGGTAGGTGCAGAACAATGCGGCAGCAATGTGACGCTGGAGTGCTGCCACTGCCATTGCGACACAGGTAAAGGCTCCACTTCAAACACATCCAGCACGGCATGGGCCAGATGGCCGCTATCTAGCGCTGCATGCAAATCAGCGTCATTGATGATGGCACCACGGGCAAAATTGATTAGCGATGCGCCTTTGGGCAAGGCTGCCAGCGTGCTGGCGTTTAACAAGCCCCTGGTGTCCGCGGTCAGTGGCAACAGACACACCAGGATGTCGGTCTGTGCCAGCATGGCAGGCAATTCATCTGCACCGGCAAAGCAGTTGACGCCGTCTACCGCTTTGCGATGGCGGCTCCAGCCTGCTACCTGAAAACCGGCACGCAACAGGCTGACGGCGGCAGCTTCGCCCAAAGCACCCAGGCCCAGCAAACTTATGCGTCTTTGCTGGGGGCGTACATAATCAAGAGCTTGCCAGATTTGCTGCGCCTGCTGCTTTGCATATACAGGCATATCGCGATGCAGGTACAGCGTCCAGGCCAGTACTGCTTCTGCCATGGTATTGGCCAGTTGCGGATCGACCAGACGCACGATTTTTAAATGGGTATCGCCCAGATCCGCCACCAGGCGCTCAACCCCGGCCCAGACGCTGTGTATCCATTGCAGTTGCGGCAGTTGTTGCAGATCAGCCGGATTGGGGTTGGCAACGATGGCGACCTGGCAGGCCGCCTTGTCTTCGTCACTCATGGCGTCAAAGGCAACGATGCGCTCTGCCGGCATGGCAGCCTGCAAAGCGTTGACCCAGGCACCGGCCTGCGCATAATTGGCGGCGGCAATGAATGGGATGGGAGTAGAAATACCAGAAGTAACTGCGCTATTGCTTGGTTTCATTTATCGTACACATTATCCAGGTTGTTAAAACCCTTGATTTCTATGGGGTTGCCTGATGGGTCAACAAAAAACATGATGGCCTGCTCGCCAGGTTCCCCTGCAAAACGCAGGCTGGGTGGCAGTACAAAATCCACTTTTTGTTCGATCAAACGATCTGCCAGCGCCTGCCAGTCCGACATCGCCATGATCAAACCAAGGTGGGGCATGGGTACCAAGTGTTTGCCAACTTTGCCGGTATTGGTGGTGGCGAACGGTTGTCCCAGATGCACGGAAATTTGATGACCGAAAAAATCAAAATCCACCCAGGTGTCAGTGCTGCGCCCTTCCCTGCAACCCAGCACGCCGCTGTAAAATTGCCTTGCCTGATCCAGATCGTGTACATGGTAAGCCATGTGAAAAAAGGTCTTCATTGTCATCCTCTGTGTTGATGCACTGCATGCTCAATCACCACATGTTAACGTGTTATCAGCTTGTAGTGTGCTGCGTCAGTGCATCGGCACGGCTATTCTTATGGCGGGGTATCCATTTTATTTGAATAGTCTCAAAAAACTGGCACAGCGCCTGTACCTGCTGCCGGTATTCAATCATGCGCGGCAAGCTGCTTTTTTTACGTTGATTGACTTCATCAATCACAACCTGACTGTCACCATGTATCAGCAGTTGGCTTACTGCATGCTTGTGCGCCTGTTTCAATGTCAGTATCAGGCCACTGAATTCGGCATCGCAACTATCGCCATATTCCAGATGCTCTGCATATTCAAATACCTGTCCATGCGGCGCCTGCAATATGCAGGCAAAACGACATTTGCCCGGATTGGGTACGGCAGAGCCGTCAAACCAGGCCAGCCAAGCATGTTCGCTGACATTCGGCGCTGTCTTGATACGTCCGTTTTTTCTGTCTGCGGCTTTTTCTGTCTGCCTGGCTGCATGCAAAACCTGTTGCTCATTCGCCTGTTGCTGACGTAAGACTGCAAGTTGGGCTATATTGCCAACATCTGCCTTCGTCGCGCCCAATTGCAATATGCCTTCCAGCGCCTGCAAGGCAGATATCTGCTGTCGCTTTGCCTGCCGCAGAGCGAATTTACGCTCTGCGCGGGTGGCAATTCCAACAAGCTGCGCATAGGTGAAAGGGGTATCTATCATGCTAAATCTGAAAAATAACAAGAGTATGCCATTGATGGCCTGGACTGTCTGAGACTATCTGAGACCATCTGAGGCTGCTCTATTTGTACCAGGCCAGGTCAGGTTCTGCTTGCCTGCTTTTCAATGTCATGGCATGTCCTGATATGTCCGCCTTTGGTCGCTTTGGCGACTGGCAAATGCAGGGCAAACTGTTATCCTGATTGTGATTATCATTCCACCATACAGGAGCCACACCATGCTAGAACTCAGACCCAACTGTGAACGTTGCGACTGCGATTTACCACCAGCGTCACCTGATGCACGCATTTGCACATTTGAGTGTACATTCTGTGCTGATTGCGTAGAACATCATTTGCTGGGTGTCTGCCCCAATTGCGGTGGCAATTTTGCGCCCCGGCCAATACGACCAGCCAACAAGCTGGAGAAAAATCCACCGTCTACGGTACGTATCAGAGCAAAATAAAGAACAGCACCCTGATATAAATTGAAAGCATCAACTTAATTTAGCTTAACGCACTGTCGACTACTTTATCCCGATACCATGAGCAACTCTGCCCTCAGCCCGCGCCACATCCTGATTGCTGCTACCGTCATTCTGTTATGGGGCATGAATTTTGTGGTGATCAAGATCGGGCTCAAGGGCATACCGCCATTTCTGCTGGGGGCTTTGCGTTTCATGCTGGTTGCCTTTCCGGCGATCTTGTTTTTGCCGCGACCTAAGGTGTCGTTCAAGTTATTGCTTGCCTATGCCATGTTTATCAGCCTGGGGCAATTTGCCTTTTTGTTTTCTGCCATGGCTGTTGGCATGCCTGCGGGCCTGGCGTCACTGGTTCTGCAAGCCCAGGCTTTTTTTACAGTGGGTTTGTCTGCCATGGTATTTGGCGACAAGCTGCGTGCCAGCAATCTGACTGGCATGCTGGTGGCCAGTATGGGCCTGATCTTGCTGGGTAGTGCCAGCCTTGGCAATACTGGCAGCCAGGTCAGCGTTGCCGGCTTTGTGCTGACCTTGTGTGCAGCATTGTCGTGGGCCAGTGGTAATGTCATCAATAAAAAAATCGGCGTGACCAACGTGCTGAGTCTGGTGTCATGGAGTGCGCTGGTCCCCATCCTGCCGTTTTTGTTACTGTCTTACCTGTTTGAAGGCGGCGATGTCATGCTGCACAGTCTTGTCAACATGAGCTGGTCATCCGGTCTTACCATTGTCTATCTGGCAGTAGCAGCAACACTGGTAGGCTATACCTTGTGGGGCAAATTGCTGTCCAGCCTGCCGACACACCTGGTGGCGCCGCTGACGCTGATGGTACCGGTAGTTGGTTTGACTGCTGCCTGGCTCCTGGTGGATGAAGCACTAAGCCAGAAGCAGATAGCAGGTGCAGCCATCGTCATGGCGGGTTTGCTGATCAATGTGTTTGGCCAAAAGCTGACTGATCGCCTGCGCCTGGCATTTTCCTGAATACTGATTGAACAATGATACGCCGCCAGCCTGTTTATTTTTTATTATTGCCCGATACACTCTTGCTGGATCTGGCGGGGCCGGCAGACGCCTTTCTGTTTGCCAATCGCTATCAGCAGGATATTCGTTTTGAACTGATATTTATCAGCCCCACTGACAGTATCAACTGCTCCATCGGCCTGCAATTAAGCTCCCTGCTGCCATTGCCAGATGTACTGGAAGACAATGCCATCCTGGTTTTGCCGGGTCTCAGTGGTGACAAGGTGCAACATACCAAAGGTGAAGCACAGATTGCCATACAATGGCTGCATCAGCATGTACATGCCCGGCACAAATTGATATGTATCTGTTCAGGCGCCCTGCTGGCGGCCTATGCTGGCCTGTTAAACGGGCGAAAAGTCACTACGCATCACAGCCACTACCAGGACCTGGCAAGCATAGACAGTTCCATCCGCGTTGAAGAGAACCGTATTTTTGTGGAAGATGGCACGGTCAGCACCAGTGCAGGTGTCACGGCCGGTATTGACCTGGCCCTGCATACCATCAGTGAACTGGCGGGCCCTCTGGCGGCCAGTGCCGTTGCACGCAACCTGGTGGTGTATATGCGCCGCTCTGGCAATGATCCACAGTTGTCGCCCTGGCTGAAATACCGCAATCACCTGCACCCAGCCGTCCACAAGGTACAGGATGCTATCACCAAAGACCCATCTCATGCATGGACCCTGCAAGAACTGGCCAGCGTCGCCTGCACCAGCACACGTCATGTGACGCGCCTGTTCAAGCTACACACGGCTATATCAGTCCAAACTTATCTGACTTCATTGCGCCTGTCGCTGGCAGGCAAGTTTCTCAGTGATACCGACTGGTCTATAGAAAGAATTGCAGAAGCATCGGGGTTTGGCTCTGCACGGCAATTCAGACGTGTCTGGCATCAGCATTTTGCTTCGCCACCTTCAGCCTTCCAGCAAAGATGAATGTCTGTCAGTATTAAATTGATTAACTGAACACGTGTATAACTGACAGTATCGACACTACTACAATTGCGTTAAGATAAGCAATATTCAATTTATTCTGCCTTTATGCGTACCTGTCCCAAATGCAACTACATTCGCAAAGAAACCGACAATTGCCCTGATTGGCAATGTCCGTCCTGTCAGGTTGCCTATAACAAGGCGGCCGATTTGCAAGGGGCTGGCAACTACCATGCTGCGGCAGGCAACCCACGTCGCCATGTCAATACATCTGCCAACACTTCTTCCAGTGCATGGAAATGGGTAGCGCTTGTCTTCATCCTGGCCGGTGTCAGCCTGCAAAGTTATTCGAGCTGGAAGAAAACCCGGACCCATAGAGCCGAAATGAGCCAGCAGGCAGCAACATCACAGCCAGTGATTGTTTTATACGGCACCACCTGGTGCGGCTATTGCGCCGCCGCCCGTGAATTTTTCAATGCCAATGGCATTGCCTACAAAGACCTGGATGTCGAGAAATCCAATGAAGGCTATCAAGCCTATAAAACTCTGGGCGTACAAGGCATCCCGGCCATCGTCATTGGCAACGATTTGATAGAAGGTTTTGATGAAGGCAGAGTACGTAAAAAACTGGAACCCTGGTTACGTAAAAGCTGAACCCTAAATTCCCTGACGGAGGCTGTATGAAAGCAATGACTGCAATACCCTCAATACGTGGATTCACTCCAGCCCTTGCTTTGGGACTGGGACTATTCTGTGCGCAGACCAGCCAGGCTGGTAACAGCGTACAGGACCTGCAATGGCTTAGCGGATGCTGGCAAGCCAGTGGCGCAGTAGAAGCAGGATCAGAAGAACACTGGCTGGCACCCGCTGGCGGTGGCATGCTGGGCATGGGCAGGACAGTACGCAAAGGCAAGATGGTCGCCTGGGAATTCATGCGCATACAAGAAAACGCAGATACTCTGGTCTTCACCGCCATGCCATCCGGTAAACCGGAAGCCAGTTTTCAACTGCAAACACTGGAAAAGCAAAAAGTTGTTTTTGAAAATCCAAGGCCTGAATTTCCACAAAGGGTCATTTACCAGTTCAATGCCGACGGCAGCTTGCTGGGTCGTATCGAGGGCATGATCAAAGACCAGTTGAAAGGCATCGATTTCCCCATGCAAAAAATAGCTTGCACAAAATAGAGGCCGCAGGACCTGGACCTGATTCAACGGTTTTTAGAAAAATTCGGGAAACATGAAAAAAGGGGCTCACGCCCCTTCTCTGTTTTTGCCCGGATTGTATTGAATTATAGTCCAGTGTGTTTGGCGATAAACGCTTTCATCGCCTGTACATCGGCAGCCATGACTTCAAAACGCTGCGGCAGGCTTTCGATATTCTCAAACCCGGCTGGACGTTCTGCATCGCGGTCCAGCGCTTCACGTATGGTTTCATTGAACTTGGCTGGCAATGCGGTTTCCAGCACGATCATGGGCACACCTTCTGCGATATGTTCCAGCGCGACCTTGATGCCATCTGCCGTATGGGTATCGATAGTGATGCCAAACTCTTTTTCTACCTGGCGTATGGTCTGCAGCCGATCTGCATGGACTGATTTGCCAGACTCAAAACCAAATGCAGCGATTTTTTTGAATTCATCACCATCGCTGCCTGGCTGGCCCGACAGATCAAAACCGCCTTCGGTTTCCACTTTTTTGAACAGTGCAGCTACCCGTTTGGCATCACCATCCAGCAAGTCAAACACAAAACGTTCAAAATTGGATGCCTTGGAAATATCCATCGATGGGCTGGTGGTATGCCAGGTTTCTGCCGATTTGCGTACACGGTAGACACCCGTACGGAAAAACTCATCCAGCACGTCGTTTTCATTGGTGGCCACGACCAGCTTGTCAATCGGCAAACCCATCATGCGGGCGATATGGCCGGCACAGATATTGCCAAAATTACCGGACGGCACCGTGAACGACACCTTTTGATCATTGCTGCTGGTAGCGCTCAGATAACCACGGAAGTAATACACTACCTGCGCAACCACACGTGCCCAGTTGATGGAATTGACGGTGCCAATCTTCTGGCGATTTTTGTATTCCAGATCATTCGATACTGCCTTGACCATGTCCTGGCAGTCATCAAACACACCTTCTACGGCGATGTTGAAAATGTTCGGGTCTTGCAGGCTGAACATTTGCGCAGTCTGGAAGGCACTCATCTTCTTGTGTGGCGACAGCATGAACACACGTATGCCCTTCTTGCCACGCATTGCATATTCGGCAGCACTGCCGGTATCGCCAGATGTTGCACCAAATATATTTAATTCAGCCTGGTTTTTTGCCAGTGTGTATTCAAACAGATTGCCCAGCAACTGCATGGCCATATCCTTGAACGCCAGCGTAGGGCCATTAGACAAGGCCTGCAAAACCAGTTTGCGACCGCCTTTGTCCTGCAATACGCGCAAAGGGGTTATTTGCACAGCAGATTCATCTGCACGTGCATTTTTATACACATCGGCTGTATAGGTTTTGTCCGTCAGCGCTTTCAGGTCTGCTTCAGGGATATCGGTGGCAAATTTTTTCAGTACCTCAAATGCCAAGCCGGCATAAGACAGCTTGCGCCATGCATCGAGTTCGGCACCAGTGATTTGCGGATAAGAAGTCGGCAGATACAAGCCACCATCGGGAGCCAGACCACCTAACAGGATTTCAGAGAAATTTTGAGCTGCGGCATGCCCGCGTGTTGAAGCGTATTGCATAAGTCGTCAGAGAAGAGAAAGGAAATTGAGCAAATATTCTTCCTATTATAGCTTTCTTAAGCCCTTTAAACCTCTGTAAATTTGGTGAAAATCCATTTTCATGCATACTTCATTCGGCCACCAGCATTTCCGGATGCGAGTAAACCACGAATCCGTGCTCACGCACAAAGCCGATCAGGCAGATGCCGCTACGCTCGGCAATATCAATCGCCAGTGCCGTTGGTGCAGAGATGGCAGCCAGAATGGCAATATTGGCATGCGCCATCTTTTGCACCAGTTCATAGCTGATACGGCTGCTCATCAGTACAAAACCCTCATTTCCTGTATGGTCGCCATCACTCATGGCACCAATCAGTTTGTCCAGCGCATTGTGGCGTCCGACATCTTCGCGCAGCAGGCGAATATCGCCTTCCAGGTCCACCCAGGCAGCGGCATGCATGGCCCCGGTCAGGATATTGAATGGCTGTTGCATGCCAAGCGCCTGTATGGCTTTCAGCAGGCTGGACTTGTGCAGCATGGGGACGGCACGTCCGCCATAAGATACCGGCGGCACTTGTGCCGGCAGGGCTTGCAGGCTTTCTATACCGCACAGACCACAACCGGTGTTACCAGCCAGGCTACGACGCCTTTCCTTTAATCGCGCAAAGCAACTGGCAGCGATATGCAGATGCACTTCCACCCCCAGCGTACCTGGAGTTTCCCTGCATTCGATATCGTAGATATCGCTGAGGTCATCAATAATCTGTTCGGACAGGCTAAAGCCGATGGCAAAATCTTCCAGATCCACCGGTGTCGCCAACATGACCGCATGCGAAATACCATTGAATACCATGGCCACGGGCATTTCTTCTGCCAGTTGATCACTGATGTCCTGCTGTTGCGGGCTGGCATAGACATGTCTCTGCACCTGACGCACACGAATGGCGCGTTCCAGCGCGTTGTCACTTAAGCTTTCATTTACTTTATCGCGTCGCATCTTGTGTCGCAAATCTTGTCGTCAATCGAGCCGCCACTGCACGCCCTTCTTCTGTCAGCACCACCAGGCTGCGTTCGCCGTCCTGTTGCAGGCTTACCCAACCGGCACCTTGATGCTGGCCCAGTTGCTGTTCGCCCAGATAAGCGATGCAACGCAGCAGTGTACTTTGCCGTACCTGCAAACGTTTGCTGAGGCGCGCCAATGACACTGCCCCGACATGGTTCGCCAGTTCTGCCATCAATGCAAAAGCAAGTTCATCCTGCTTCAGCACTGCCATTGCTTCTGCGGCCTGCGGTTCAGGCCGGGTTAGCGCCTGAGGTATCTCTTCATTCATTGGCCACGGCAGCTTGCAGGTTATTGCCATCATGTGCAGTAATCATCACAGGTATGGATTTCGAAGTCGGCGTCCTTGCGTGATCAGCAAAACTCGACAAGGGCACCAGGCCATTGGTTTCCGGGAAATATGCTGCCAGGCAGGCACGTGGAATATTGTATT
The DNA here is from genome assembly GCF_049340205.1 of Undibacterium sp. Ji49W. Lineage (NCBI taxonomy): Bacteria > Pseudomonadati > Pseudomonadota > Betaproteobacteria > Burkholderiales > Oxalobacteraceae > Undibacterium > Undibacterium sp. Ji49W. Next base: position 30,856 of record NZ_JBMPOW010000009.1, read on the forward strand.
CCACCAGCATGAAGCGTTTTGCCTGCCGCCTTGTCTTGTCATCGCACAGACTTTCCAGGTCTACCCAGTCACCGGCCTGCATGCCCAGTTCCTGTATGTCTTCCTTATTGATGAACAAAACGCGGCGCTCACCAAACACGCCACGGTAACGGTCATTCATACCATAGATGGTCGTGTTGTACTGGTCGTGCGAACGCATGGTCGCCAGGTTGAACACTGGCGACTGCTGATTCTTGCGCGCCTGATGGATGGGCAAATCAACCGGCACTGCGTGGGCATTGAAATTCGCCTTGCCACTGCCAGTCACCCAGACCCGTTCCGCCGCAGTATTGCGCAAATGAAAACCGCCGGGTACGCTGACGCGGGTATTGAAATCGGCAAAATCATCAAACACCGCAGCAATCTTGTCGCGTATGCGGCTGTAGTCCGCCACCAGCCAGGCCCACGGGGTTTTGCTGCGGTCTTTCAGTGTCGCCTGCGCCAGCCGGGCAACGATCATGGGTTCAGACAGCAAGTCTGGCGCAGCAGGCGGATTGATGCCGGAAGACAGATGCACCATACTCATGGAATCTTCTACCGTTACCGCCTGCGGTCCGGTTTCCTGCATATCGATTTCTGTGCGTCCCAGGCAAGGCAGGATCAAGGCTTCCTGGCCGCAGATCAAGTGACTGCGGTTTAGCTTGGTGGTGACATGCACGGTCAGCGCGCAGTTGCGCAGGGCACGATGTGTCAGCTCAGTATCTGGCGTGGCCGTGGCAAAATTGCCGCCCATGCCAAAAAACACCTTGCCGCTTTCATTCAACATGGCTTCAATGGCACCAACGGTATCATGGCCATGCTCGCGTGGTGGCGTGAAATCAAACACCTGCCCCAGACGGTCAAGAAATGCTGGTTTTGGTTTTTCCACGATACCCATGGTGCGGTCACCCTGCACATTGCTATGGCCACGCACCGGACAGGGGCCAGCACCAGGCCGGCCAATATTGCCGCGCAAGAGCAAGAGATTGACGATCATCTGTATGGTGGCAACGGAATGTTTGTGCTGGGTAATGCCCATGCCCCAGCAGGCAATCACCTTGCCGGCCTGCATATAGATATCGGCAGCACGCTGTATCTGCGCAAGTTCCAGACCGGATTCACGGACGATGACATCCCATTGTTCTGCTATCACATCTGTCGCAAATTGTTCAAAATTGGCCGTGTGCTGCGCAATGAATTCCACATCAATAATGTGGGGCTTGCCTTCTGCCTGAGCCTGCGCATCTGCCTCCAGCACACATTTGATCATGCCTTTGACGCTTGCCAGATCACCACCTATTTTCAACTGAAAATAATCGGATGAAATATTGGTCGACTGGTCTGCCAGCATATCCAGTGCATTTTGCGGGTTCTGGAATTTTTCCAGCCCGCGCTCACGCAAAGGATTGAATGACACGATGGCAGCACCGCGTTTGGACGCAGCGCGCAATTCACCCAGCATGCGCGGATGGTTGGTGCCAGGGTTTTGCCCAAAAATCAGGATGGCGTCAGCCTGTTGAAAATCAGACAACAAGACCGTACCCTTGCCTACTCCTATCGCTTCACGCATGGCAAAGCCGGATGGCTCATGACACATGTTGGAACAGTCGGGGAAATTATTCGTGCCGAATTCCCGCACAAACAACTGATACAGGAAAGCAGCTTCATTACTGGTGCGGCCAGATGTATAAAAAATACCATCGTCCGGACTTGGCAAGGCATTCAGGTGCGTAGCAATCAATTCAAAAGCCTGGTCCCATTCTATGACCTCGTATCTGTCCGTGGCCCTGTCATAACGCATAGGGTGCGTCAGGCGCCCCTGCGCTTCCAGCCAGTGATCGGACCTGGCCGACAATTCCTGCACAGTCAGAGAGGAAATCAGTTCCGGACCAGCCCGGCGGGCAGTCGATTCAGCCGCCACGGCCTTGGCACCGTTTTCGCAAAACTCGAAGGTGGAAGTATGGTCGGCATCGGGCCAGGCACAACCAGGGCAATCAAAGCCATCCGGCTGATTGGCAGACAAAAGTGTCAGCGCACCTTTTTTGGGTATCCCCTGCTCAATGATCTGCTGTGCCACACTTTTCAACGCACCCCAGCCGCCGGCAGGTCTGTCATATACCCGGACTACTTTTTTATTACTCATACCAACCTTGTATTCATATTCAAGAATCGCACAATCCGCTTCCCTACTGCGAAGCAAACCATGTTCAGTTTCAGTATAAGGATACTACCAGAATCTGTTGTCATGAAAGAATTCTGCCCCTGCCGCTATGCGTTAACAAAGCCTGGCGGCACTGGTGACAAGTTTAGCGTTTTAACGATGTATCACCACCAGCAAGGCCTTGGCTTCAGTCTTGCCGATATTGCGTATGGCGTGATTTTTGTCAGCCTCATACCTTGCCGTCGCCCCCAGTTTCAGTTTCTTGCGACTGCCTTCCACTTCCACTTCCACACTGCCATGCAATAGCGTCAGATGCTCAGAGGCGCCCGGATCATGTGAATTTGATACCAAAGCGCCACCAGGTGAAAGCGTCAACTCATACCATTCATATTTACCAGCCAGCTCCATCGGCCCCAGGATGCGCAGGACATAACCGGCATGTTCACCTGGCAGTGTCGGGGTTTCATGCGCCTCAAGTACCCGTATCGGGTCCAGTTTTGGTGATTCGGATGACAATAATTCTGCTATGCCAACACCGAGTGCATTGGCCAGTCGCCAGGCAACTGCAATCGTGGGATTGGCCTTTTCCCGTTCTATCTGCGACAGCATGGATTTGGATACCCCTGCCGTCCGCGACAAATCCTCGAGCGTCAGGCCGCGTTCAAGACGCATTTTTTGCAAGGTTGCGCCCACTTCTGGCGGTGTATTAGGTAAAACTTTTTTCATAGAGGCTCTTGCATCACTAAAAAAGCTGGATTAATATTCGATATATCGAACTTTAGTTCTAGATATCGAATTATTCAATTAATTCGGGAATTATTACAATAGTGTAACAGTGCGCGGCCACAAGCAGTGACACTTTCGCAAGCAAAACAGGCAAACAAACTTGGAGACCCCTATGAGCCAGAACCAGTCCAGACAACATTTCTTGAGCAGTTTGGCAAGTAATCTCGGCACTTTGCGTGAACAAGGCCTGTACAAACCGGAGCGCGTCATTGCTTCGCGTCAGGGTGCGCAGGTGACTTGCGATGATGGCAGGCAATTAATCAATCTGTGCGCCAACAATTACCTGGGTTTGTCCGGCGACGAATCCATGGTGCAAGCTTCGATTGCTGCGACCGAACAATATGGTTACGGCCTGTCATCCGTGCGCTTTATCTGCGGTACACAGACCGTGCACAAACAACTGGAAAAAGCATTGTCCGAATTTTTGGGTACTGAAGACTGCATACTGTATGCAGCTGCATTCGACGCCAATGGCGGCGTATTCGAACCCCTGTTTGATGAAAACGATGCCATCATTTCCGATGCACTGAATCATGCCTCAATTATTGACGGCATCCGCTTGTGCAAGGCAGCACGGTTCCGCTATGCACATAACGACATGGCCGACCTGGAAGCGCAACTGATAGCCGCAGCCGACAAACGTCATCGCATCATCGTGACGGATGGCGTATTTTCAATGGATGGCACCATTGCACAACTGGACAAGATTTGCGACCTGGCCGACAAATATGATGCCCTGGTGATGATTGATGAATGCCATGCGTCCGGCTTCATGGGCAAGACCGGTCGCGGCACCCATGAACATCACGGCGTACTGGGTCGCATCGACATTATTACAGGCACACTGGGCAAGGCGCTGGGCGGTGCCATGGGTGGTTTTACCGCCGCACGCAAGGAAGTGATTGACACCCTGCGCCAGAAATCACGTCCGTATTTATTCTCCAACACACTGGCACCCTCAATTGCTGGTGCATCGCTGTCGGTATTGGAACGCCTGTCGACATCCACAGCCCTGCGTGACCGCCTGCATGAAAATACAGCACATTTCCGCCGTGAAATTGCCGCATTGGGCTTTACCATCAAACCCGGCACCCATCCGGTCGTACCCGTCATGCTGTTTGATGCCCCGGTTGCCCAGAAATTTGCTGCCCGCCTGTACGAACTGGGCGTGCTGGTCACAGGTTTCTTTTATCCTGTGGTGCCGATGGGTCAAGCCCGGGTTCGGGTACAGTTGTCGGCAGCACACACAACAGATCAACTTAATACAGCACTGGCCGCGTTTGCCCAGGCTGGTCGTGAATTAAACATCATTCAATAAGGAAAGTCATGGAACGCATTTTAGTGATTGGTGCCAACGGCCAGATCGGCAGCGAACTGGTAGAAGCGCTGGCCATACAGCATGGTGCCGATAATGTGATCGCCGCCGACATCAGGCCCACCAGCCTGTATGGCGCAAAAATCTATGAAATCATTGACGTCCTCAATACCGACAGGCTGGCACAGGTCGTTGAGCAATATCAGATCACCCAGGTGTACCAGTTGGCTGCGATGCTGTCTGCAACTGGCGAACAGGCCCCCTTGAAAGCCTGGACCCTGAACATGGATGGCTTGCTGAATATCCTTGAACTGGCACGCCTGCGCGGCGAAGCCGGCAAACCACTGAAAGTCTTCTGGCCATCTTCCATTGCCGCCTTTGGCCCAAACACGCCACCAGTCAATACGCCGCAATATACGGTGATGGACCCCAGCACGATTTATGGGATCAGCAAACTGGCAGGCGAACGACTGTGCGAATATTACTTCCAGAAATATGGCGTAGACGTACGCAGTATTCGCTACCCGGGCATCATCAGCTATAAATCTCCTCCAGGTGGTGGCACGACTGACTATGCGATTGCGATTTTCCATTCCGCATTGCGTGGCGAAAGCTATGAATGTTTCCTGGAAGCAGAAACCACGCTGCCCATGATTTACATGCCAGATGCCATACGCGCCACCATTTCACTGATGGATGCACCGGCCACCAAACTTTCTATACGTTCTTCTTACAATGTCGCCGGATTAAGCTTTAATCCACGGGAATTAGCGTTTGCAATCAAACAAAATTTGCCCGCGTTTGACATACACTACGCGCCAGACAGCCGCCAGGCTATCGCTGCCTCGTGGCCACAGAGCCTGGACGACTCGGTAGCGCATACAGACTGGGGCTGGCAAGCACAAGTAAGCCTGCAACAACTGGTGGAAGACATGCTCAAGAATATTCGTGTCGATCGCAAGGAGTTAAGTAAGGAGTTGAGCAAGGCTGCATAAATAAAAATTAATTGAGACAAGTCAAAGAGGCAAACGATGGACATGCGTGTATTCGAATTATTTAAAATAGGCGTGGGTCCTTCCAGTTCCCATACGGTAGGCCCGATGCTGGCCGCCCGTCGTTTTTTGCTTGATGCCAGTGACTTGTATAAAACCAGCAAGATACAAATTGCCCTGTATGGATCACTGGCATTGACAGGCCATGGCCATGCCACCGACAAGGCAGTCTTGCTGGGCCTGATGGGCGAAACACCGCAAGACATCATCCCTGAAAGCGTGGACGAAAAACTGGCTGCGCTCGCCAATTCAGGCAAAATGAATTTACTGGGTGAATACCCGGTCAAGTTCGACATCGCCACTGACCTGCTGTGGCACAAACAGGAAGTGCTGCCCGGCCATCCGAATGGCATGAAGTTCATGCTGACGCGCAATGATGGCAGCAGCTTTGAAAAAATCTATTATTCCACTGGCGGCGGCTTTATCTATTCTGCTGAAGAATTGGCCAATCCCGGCGCTGACGAAAGCGGCAACAGGAAACCCTTGCCCTACCCGTTTGCCACCATGGCAGAATTGCTGGCCCATGGCAAACGCAGCGGCCTGTCGATTTCCAGCATGTTGCGTGCGAATGAAAACGTGTATTGCAGCGACCAGGAACTGGATGCCGGCATCGATAAAATCTGGGCTGTGATGAAGGGCTGCATATCACGCGGCCTGCAAATATCAGGCGAATTGCCGGGTGGCCTGCACGTCAAACGTCGCGCTGCCAAGCTATGGCGTACCGCCAATGAAACAGCCGATGTATTGCCCCACGATGGCATGCACAGGGTCAGCCTGTATGCCATGGCCGTGAATGAAGAAAATGCGGCCGGTGGTCGCGTAGTGACGGCACCAACCAATGGCGCAGCAGGCATCATACCGGCAGTGTTGCGCTATTACGCAGAAGATTGCAAACCCAGCGACCCTGAGCAGGGTATACGCAACTTCATGCTGGCAGCATCCGCAATAGGCATGCTGTGCAAGAAAAACGCCTCCATTTCCGGCGCAGAAATCGGTTGCCAGGGTGAAGTTGGCGTGGCATGTGCAATGGCAGCTGCCGGCCTCACTGCTGCGCTGGGCGGCAGTAATGAACAGGTCGAGTCGGCAGCAGAAATCGGTATAGAACATCACCTGGGCATGACTTGTGACCCCATCGGCGGCCTGGTACAGATCCCCTGCATAGAACGCAATGGCATGGGTGCAGTAAAGGCCATTACCGCAGCCTCACTATCCCTGCGCAGTGACGGCAGCCACCATGTCAGCCTTGACGATGTAATTGAAACCATGCGCCAGACCGGTGCCGACATGCAGGCCAAATACAAGGAAACTTCACTGGGAGGTCTGGCAGTACATGTGGTCAGCGTAAATTACGCTGCCTGCTAAATACCTACCGACACCTGCCAACATATCCTGCCTGCATCAAAAACAAACGGCCATCATGTGGCCGTTTGTTTTATCAGGATGTATGAATATCAGCTTAAAAGCAGCTTAAGATCAGCTTAAGGTCTGAGCGAAAATCCCTTGCGTCCTGTTTGCCACAAGAAAAATGACCATGCATCTGCCTGGTCTGCCATGGCGTCTGTTTTCCAGGAATTTGCAAAATCCGTGCGAAACAGAACCGGGCGTGACTTGTCCGTATTCAGCATTTGTACACGTGCTGCAAATTTGCCCGTCATCCACACCGGTGCGACACCGGCACCAAACCGTGCTGTCAATAACATGGCAGGATAGGACGTGGCCTCGCGCAATTGCTGATACGGATTAGTAACAGCAATTGCATTCTTGCCACGCTGTGCCGCTTTTTTGTTTTTATCTGCCACCAGCGGCTCGGACAATAGCCCGGCACTTTGTACCGCGGCCAATAACTGTGGTCGCTGACTGATGGCCAGCGCCAGATAACGCTGACCTGCGCGAGACTCTTGCGCCACCAGTTTTTTGGCGCTCGTATATCCCTCACTGACCAGATAATCTGCGGCAAACAAGAACTCATCCAGGCCATCATTGCTGGAAGGTTTTTTGACATCGGCATTATCAGGTACATAGATGATGGCCATCACGGCATCCTGCTCCAGCCATGCCAGGCGTTTTGCGTCATAACTCGCCAGGGCAGCAATGCCGGTGCCGGTTTCCATGCTCAGCAGACAGGCGTGGCTACCATCAAGCTCCATACCTTGCGGGTACAGCAAAGTCATTGACAGTTGCTTGTCCGTGCCCGGTCTGGTCAGCGTCAAATGTTTGGTGGCAATACGATGAAAGCCTATTTGTGGGGAACGGAAAACTTCGACATTTTTTACTTCACCGGCTGGCAGCGCACGGTAAGACAAGGGAGCCACATTGGCTGCTTCCAATACAAAGAGTGCCCCTTCGTTTTCTGCATCAGCAGTCAGTTGGCTGATCTTGCCTGGATAAGGCAAATTGATTTCTTCCTTTTTATTGCTGGCCAGATCAATTTTCATCAACTTACTGAAACCTGCCTCTGCCACATGGGCGTATAGCGCATTTTTGGCGACTGCCAATTCCAGGACTTCTTCATCGCTGGCGACAAACAATTCCTTGGCCGCACTCAATTGCGGTGTTTTCAGATCCAGCTTCAAAATGGCCCCGGCAGCCTTCTTTTTAGTCGAGACCAGATACAGGCTTTCGCCCGACAACCAGGCGTTTTTAATCTTGTCAGTCGGGCTCGCCAGACGTTGCCAGGCAGTGGCCGCACCTTTCAACTGCTCCTGTTTGATCAAATACAGGCTGCGGTCCGGCGTATTTCCATGGCGCACCTCGGCCAGTACAAAGCTGGAATTGGCTGCAGTCTTGAGCGTGATGGCATCAGTCGCAGCAAATTTCCGGCTCTTGCTGACTCCGGAACCGATCAGGGCCTGGTCTTCCCTGGTCTTTGTTGCCAGAACATGCTGCCACACGACGCCATTGTTGGCATCGGCCTTGCCTGCGCTTTTGGGAAAGAACAGCGCACTGCCATCTGCCTTCCAGGCAACTTCCCTGGCATTGGCAGGGATAGCACCCAACTCATCTTTCAGTAAAGAGGCATCGGCGGTCTTGATGATGCGCAGACTGTGCTGCCGGCGACCATCGGTTGACAGCATGCCAACCGCGACATGACTGCCATCCGGTGAAGGGCTGAAAAAACTGATCACCCGCCCTGCTTCAGCCAATATCAGTATTTTTTCGCCCGCCGTACTGGCATTCCGCATGAACAGGCCAGGCTTACCATCACCCGCAGGTTTAACAAAGAACTGCCTGCCATGTACTTCTGTCAGATTGCCAGCACTATAGTCTTGTGCCTGCAAGTTTTTGAGCCTCGTCAGCAAGGCATCCCTGCCGTTGATACGGGAAATAACCGCCTGACTGAAATCGGTTTGCCGCTTCATCCACGCACGTACCTGAGCATCGCTCAAGGATTCAAGAAAGCGCAATGCATCGCCAGTATTACCTGTACCACCTGCATCACTGGCAGCGGGAGCAAAGCCAGGAGAAAGCGGTTTGGGCAAAGCCGGATAGTCGCCCCAGGGCTGCAACTGGGCCTGTGCCAGCAATGGCAGCACCGCCAGTCCTGCCAATAAAATTGTACTTAGTCTTATCTTTCGTTTTACTGCCATAGCGGCTCCAAATTTGAAGATTGGCAGGCTATTTACTGTGCCTTGCACTGTAAAAAATGTCTTTTCTTGCAAAGACGGCCATACCGTTCATGTTTCATTTCTTGAATTTCATCCCAGACTTTCTGCATTTCGTCGCAAACGCCTGGAAGCCATCGCCGCCGGCCATTACAGTGCAAGCATAGCAAGATCACTGAAGGTCAAAAGGAGAAATAACATGAATATCGTCAAGAAAACCAATTTAACTGTATTAACCATTGCTGTATTTGCTGCTACCATAGTGCCAGTAGCAAAATATATTAATAAACTGAATGCAAGCAACCATATTGCAACAGTTACAATCTCAGCACCAAGACTGACTGAACAACAAAAAATCGCATTTGATCTCGACCAGGCTGGAAACAAAGTGCATACCGTCTTCATCGCGGCGAAACACCTGAGCAATGAAGAGAAACTTGCCTTCGATCAGCAAGACAGACAAATTCAGCAAGCAAAAGTGCGTACATACAAAAAACCGCAATTGCTCGTTTAATATATATAATGAAATAATTTTATTTCATTTAAGCAATTATTCCGGTTTGTCGCAGCACTTATTTTCTAGCAGGCAATCATGTTAAAAAAATCCATCGTCTTCTGCATGCTTTCTACTGCCCTGCTGGGTAGCCTTGCTTATAGCCAGGAGCTGATGTTCATGGCTTCTGTGCCCAGCCAATACGATCAGCAGGACAAATCTGCAAGTTCAGAAATCATGCAGGAAGCACCAAGCGCAACCGCACCACAGGCACCGGTGCAACTGGATAGAAGCGGTGTTGACCGTGCTTCAGTACATTTGCAAATCCTGCAACAGACCAATATGCATTTTTCTGACAATGTGCAGCCTGCAGCTACTGCGCCACAACCCAAGAAAACTGTCGCTGAAGATAAAAAAGCCCAGGCTAAGTCTGCCAGCAGTACCTGATTTCACCTTAGACACGGGTGCAAATGCATCTGTCTGATCTTCGCTATGAAATGCCGCATTCCTGTATGCGGCATTTGTATTTTCAGCGCCCACCTTTCTACTTTTGCGCTACAAAGCCCCTCTGTCTATACGCTTACTCAAAATAATCGAGGTTGAGGTTTGCCTGACACCATCCAGCGCGCCGATCTGATCCAGCAATTTATCGAGGATTTCGGTACTAGGGCAACGCAAGGTCAGCATATAGTCGATGGCCCCACTGACGGCGCATAAAGTTTCTGTCTCTGGCAATTGTTGCAGATACCTGATTAATGCCGGCGCATAGCGTGCCTCCACCGACAGGCCGACATAAGCCCTGACCGCAGGCTGCGCCAGCTTTTGGTTGAGCTTCAGGCCATAACCGGCAATCACATCCCGTTTTTCCAGCGCAGCGATCCTGGCGATGACGGTGGTACGGGCAATACCAACCGCCTTGGCGATACTGGTCACCGGCAACCTTGCGTTATCCATCAGCAAAGCCAGGATTTTATGGTCGATGTCATCAAGATCAGGTTTCATTTCGTCATTTCGCTTTATTTATGCTACATATTATCGTACGACCATGCATATTGACGATAAGTTAGACGCTATTATCTGACAAAACTAAGGCCTAGACTTCAATGTGAACTGTTTTACTACACCCTAGGAACATTCTCACAACACTCTCACATCAGGCTTTGGAGACAGACATGGCAACGAAATTGATACTTTTAGGCGCAGGCAAGATTGGTGATGCAATTCTCAATTTGCTATCCCATACCGGTGATTATCAAATCACGGTGGCTGACCGCGACCCTGAGCGCCTGAAATATGTGGAACAGGCGGGTTTTCCCAATACCCGCATCGTTCAGGCTGATCTGGGTGACAAAGCTGCTGTCACGGAACTGATTCGCGGACACAAGGTAACCATGTCGGCCTGCCCTTACTTTTTGACACCCATCATCGCTGGCGCAGCGCGTGAAGCCAATTCCCATTACTTTGATCTGACTGAAGACGTGGAAAGCACACGCATCGTCAAGCAACTGGCTGAAGGTGCAGATTGTGCCTTTGTACCGCAATGCGGCCTGGCACCTGGCTTTATCTCCATCGTTGCCAATGATGTTGCCAAACGCTTTGAAACCCTGCGCGATGTCAGCATGCGCGTCGGCGCCCTGCCCACCTTTCCCAATAACGCACTCAAATACAACCTGACCTGGAGTACCGACGGCCTGATCAACGAGTATTGCAATCCATGCGAAGCCATCGTTGATGGTGAATTGCGCGAAACTGCCGCGCTGGAAGAAATTGAACATTTTTCGCTGGACGGCATCGATTACGAAGCCTTCAACACCTCTGGTGGTCTGGGCACCTTGTGCGAAAGCCTGCAAGGCAAGGTCCAGAACCTGAACTACAAAACCGTGCGCTACCCTGGTCATCGCGATATCGTCAAAGTATTGATACGCGACCTGCAACTGGGCAAACTAGAACGCCGTCCGATTTTGAAGGAAGTCATGGAAACCGCTATTCCCATGACAAAACAGGACGTAGTACTGGTCTTCGTCAGCGTGGTCGGTATGCGTGATGGCCGCCTGGAGCAGGAATCCTATGCCAAGAAAATCTATGCTCAGCAAGTCAATGGTCAGTTATTGTCAGCGATACAGCTGACCACAGCGTCCGGCATCTGCAGCATGGTGGATCTGGTGGTTACCGGCAAATTGCCGCAGCATGGCCTGGTGCGTCAGGAGCAAACTGATCTGTCCGACTTTTTGGGCAATCGCTTTGGTCAATATTACGCGGCGTAGGCAAGAGACCAAGGCACAACAGAAGCACCGGCGCTACAATGTCGGTTCTGGCGTCTAGCCTATCCCCTATAAATTAAGCACATGAGGTTTTCCACAAGCAAAGCTCATGTGCCTGGCAAAGTACCGAGGCATACAAGATGAATAACACGACTCTGCACACCATACTGACCGAACTCGACATCCAGTTGAGTGACTATCAGGGTAGCGACATCCACAGCATTTCCCCCATCGATGGCCAGGTTCTCGCTGGCCTGCGCAGCGACACCGCAGCAGAAGTCAAACAGCGCATAGACCGTGCGCATGCCGCATTTTTACAATGGCGCAATATCCCAGCCCCACGGCGCGGCGAGTTGGTGCGTCTGTTTGGCGAAGAATTGCGGACACACAAGCAGGCACTGGGCCAACTTGTAACACTGGAAGCCGGCAAAATCCTGCAAGAAGGTCTGGGTGAAGTACAGGAAATGATCGATATCTGTGATTTCGCCGTTGGTTTGTCACGCCAGTTATATGGCCTGACCATCGCCTCCGAACGCCCCGGCCATCGCATGATGGAACAATGGCACCCTATAGGTGTGGTAGGTGTGATTTCCGCTTTTAATTTCCCGGTTGCCGTCTGGGCCTGGAATGCAGCGCTGGCCTTTGTCTGTGGCAATAGCGTGACCTGGAAACCCTCAGAAAAAACACCACTGACAGCCATCGCCACCCATGCCCTGTTCATGAAGGCAGTGGCCCGTTTTGGCAGTGACGCTCCAGCAGGATTGGCTGAGCTGATCATAGGTGCGCGCGATACCGGCGCACAAATGGTGGAAGACAAACGTGTGGCTTTGGTCAGCGCCACTGGCAGCACCCGCATGGGTCGCCAGGTTGCCGAAGTCTGCGCCAAACGTTTGACACGCACGATCCTTGAACTGGGTGGCAATAACGCCATGATCGTCGCACCCAGTGCCGATCTTGAAATGGCAGTTCGCGCCATCACTTTTTCTGCCGTCGGCACTGCTGGTCAACGCTGCACTACCCTGCGCCGCCTGTTCGTGCATGACAGTATCTATGACACGCTGGTACCACGCCTGAAGAAAATCTATGCCGGCCTGCCGGTCGGCAATCCGCTGGACAAGACCACCCTGGTCGGCCCGCTGATCGATGCCGCGTCCTTCGATGCCATGCAAAGCGCACTGGCGATTGCCAGATCAGAACAGGGCAAGGTATTTGGCGGTGACCGTACTATCGTTGCCGGCAATGAAAATGGCTATTACGTTAGCCCCGCCCTGGTAGAAATGCCAGGCCAGACTGCGTCCATGCACCATGAAACCTTTGCACCCATCATGTACATCGTGCGTTACAGCGATTTGCAGCAAGCCATCAGCCTGAACAATGAAGTGCCGCAAGGCCTGTCATCTTCAATATTCACGACTGACCTGCGTGAAGCCGAGACTTTTGTATCGGCTGCCGGCAGTGATTGCGGCATTGCCAATGTCAACATCGGCCCTTCTGGCGCAGAAATTGGCGGTGCTTTTGGCGGCGAAAAAGAAACAGGTGGCGGCCGGGAGTCTGGCTCTGATGCATGGAAAGCCTATATGCGCCGCACCACAAACACCTTTAATTACAGCAATTCCCTGCCGCTAGCACAGGGCATCAGCTTTGATATTTGATTCAGATCAAAGTCAATGACTGTAAAAGACCGCCACGCAGGCGGTCTTTTGCTTTATAAGAAAAGAAAACAATCTTACAATATTACAATCCGGCAGCGAAGACCAAAACCAGCTCGTACATATCATATAGCTTATGAAAAAAGCACTTTCCTGCGCATCCATCAGCCATCTGGAACAACTGCCCAATGTAGGCAAGGCAGCCGTTGCCGACCTGCATCTGCTGGGCATCACCGAACCCGGGCAGCTGAAAGGACGAGATCCTTACCAGATGTACGATGAATTATGCAGTCTGACAAACACCAGGCATGACCCCTGCGTTTACGACGTTTTCATTTCCATAGTAAAATTCATGGCTGGCGATCCACCGCTGGCCTGGTGGCACTACACCGCAGAGCGCAAAGCTCATCTCGCATCCCCCTCCTCACTCTAAGCCTATTCCTGACAAAATTACTCAAGTTTGCTATACTTGATCAAAATGCTCAACAATTCAGGGCATTCAGCTTTTTCTTGCGTGGAGTACCCCGGAGTAATATATGCGCCTGACCACCAAAGGACGTTTCGCCGTCACTGCAATGATAGACCTGGCCCTGCGCCAGGATAAGGGACCTGTGACCCTGGCTGGCATCAGCCAGCGCCAGGACATTTCCCTGTCCTATCTCGAGCAATTGTTTGGCAAACTGCGCCGCCATGAAATCGTTGAATCCGTGCGCGGACCCGGCGGCGGCTACAATCTTGCCCGCAAGGCACAAAATGTGACTGTTGCCGATATCATCATCGCGGTTGATGAACCTCTTGATGCCACTCAGTGCGGCGGCAAGGGCAATTGCCATGGCAGCGACCACGAAAGCGGCCTGCACTGCATGACGCATGACTTATGGGCGACGCTGAACGCCAAAATGGTCGATTACCTGGATTCCGTTTCGCTCCAGGATCTGGTCAATCAGCAAAGACAGAAAGCCTCGGAAAACCATGTTGTCGTCATGCATCACTCGCATGCCAGCCACATTGCATCTTGAATATTTGGAGTTTTGAATGAACGCCCCTTTGGAAAAAAGCCTGCTGGATACCTTGAAGTCACCGCATTTCCCTATTTACATGGATTATTCGGCGACGACGCCGGTCGACCCACGTGTTGCCGACAAGATGATCCCTTTCCTGCGTGCTCAGTATGGTAACCCTGCCTCACGCAGCCATATGTATGGCTGGGAAGCAGAAAAAGCTGTAGAAGATGCACGTGCACAGGTGGCCGATCTGGTGAATGCCGATCCGCGTGAAATCGTCTGGACTTCCGGCGCGACGGAAAGCAATAACCTGGCGCTCAAGGGTGCAGCCAATTTCTACAAATCCAAGGGCAAGCACATCATCACGGTTAAAACCGAGCACAAGGCTGTGCTTGATACCGTACGTGAACTGGAACGCCAGGGCTTTGAAGCAACTTATCTGCAACCAGGCGACGATGGCCTGATCACAGTAGAACAATTGAAGGCAGCCATACGTCCTGATACCATTCTGGTATCCGTGATGTGGGTCAACAATGAAATCGGCGTGATCCAGCCTATCGCTGAAATTGGCGAACTGTGCCGCGAAAAAGGCATCGTATTCCATTCCGATGCAGCCCAGGCCACAGGCAAGGTCCATATCGATCTGGAAAACACCAAGGTTGATCTGGTCTCTTTCTCTGCGCATAAAACCTATGGCCCCAAAGGCATAGGCGCGCTGTATATCCGCCGCAAACCACGTGTACGTCTGGAAGCCCAGATGCACGGTGGTGGCCATGAGCGCGGTTTCCGCTCTGGCACACTGGCACCGCACCAGATCGCCGGTATGGGCGAAGCCTTCCGTATCGCCAAGGAAGAAATGGAAAGCGAACTGGCCCATGTACGCGCCATGCGCGACCGCCTGGCAAAAGGCTTGCAGGAAATTGAAGAAACCTATGTCAATGGCGACATGGAACATCGCGTGCCACATAATCTGAATGTCAGCTTCAACTATGTTGAGGGTGAATCCCTGATCATGGCGATCAAGGATATTGCTGTATCGTCCGGCTCTGCCTGTACCTCTGCCAGTCTGGAACCGTCCTATGTTCTGCGCGCACTGGGTCGCAGTGATGAACTGGCGCACAGTTCCATCCGTTTCACGATTGGCCGTTTTACGACAGAAGAAGATATCGACTTTACCATCGACCTGCTCAAGACCAAGGTCGCCAAGCTGCGCGAATTGTCGCCTCTCTGGGATATGTACAAGGATGGCATTGACATCTCCACCATCCAGTGGGCTGCGCATTAATTCATATTCATTGTGTATTTAAAAAAACGCATTGAAGAAACCGAATTTAAGTAACCGAATTTAAGTAATATTAAGGAGCATCAAAATGGCTTACTCTGAAAAAGTTCTGGATCACTACGAAAATCCACGCAATGTCGGCGCCTTTGAAAAAGGTGATGACACAGTAGGTACCGGCATGGTCGGCGCACCTGCTTGCGGCGATGTCATGAAATTGCAAATCAAGGTTGGCGCTGACGGCGTCATCCAGGATGCCAAATTCAAGACCTATGGCTGCGGCTCGGCCATCGCCTCCTCTTCTCTCGTGACTGAATGGGTCAAGGGCAAGACGCTGGATCAGGCACTGGAAATCAAAAACACGGCGATCGCTGAAGAACTGGCACTGCCACCAGTGAAGATTCACTGCTCCATCCTGGCAGAAGACGCGATCAAGGCCGCTGTGCTGGATTACAAAAACAAGCACAGTAGAGAACAAGAACAGGCCGCCTGAGCGCAACAGGTATCCTGACAAGCATCAAAAAAGCAATTCGGCAGCAAGAACTGGAATCAACATGGCTATCACACTCACAGAAAAAGCGGCAAAACACGTCACCCGTTATATGGAACGCCGGGGCAAAGGCATAGGCCTGCGCTTTGGCGTACGTACTACCGGATGCTCAGGCATGGCGTACAAACTGGAATATGTGGATGAAATTGGCAACGATGATCAGATTTTTGAATCACACGGCGTCAAGGTATTTGTTGATCCCAAAAGCCTGCCGTATATCGATGGTACCGAACTGGACTTTGCACGCGAAGGTTTGAACGAAGGTTTTAAATTCTACAACCCCAACGTCAAGGACGAATGTGGTTGTGGCGAAAGCTTCAGAATTTAAGGCCGGTGCAGATGCAGAATCATTTCGAGCTGTTTCAGTTGCCGCAGCGGTTTGCGCTTGATCAGGGACAACTGGATGCAGCTTACCGTGAAGTGCAGAACAAGGTGCATCCGGACAAGTTTGTACAGGCCAGTGAAGCGGAAAAACGGGTCGCCATGCAATGGGCAACACGTGCCAATGAAGCATACCAGACACTGAAAAAACCGCTAAAGCGCGCACGCTATCTATGCGAATTGCAAGGTGTGGATTTGCAGACAGAATCCAATACATCCATGCCCGGTGCCTTCCTGATGCAGCAAATGGAATGGCGAGAAAGCTTTGATGACGCGCGACGCGACAATAACCAGGCAGCCCTGCTGCGCCTGGAGCGCGAATTGAACAGCGCATTAAGAACGCAATTGCATGCCGTTGGTAACGCACTTGACCAGAGCCAGTTTCAGGAAGCCGCGCAACAAATCCGCGCCTGCATGTTTCTGGAAAAGTTTATCGCCGACATCGCTGCTCTTGACGAGTAATTTCGAATAACCTGGCGAATCCGGATACCATCGGTTTGCCCTTTTTGGATGCATTGTCATCCCCCATTTCACCATGGCATTACTGCAGATTTCAGAACCTGGCATGTCCACCGCCCCACACCAGCACAGGCTGGCAGTAGGCATCGATCTGGGCACCACCAATTCTCTGGTTGCAACCGTACGCAACAGCATCCCTGAAGTATTGAATGACGAAGAGGGTCGCCCTCTGCTGCCATCAGTCGTACGCTACCTGCCCAATGGCCATGCGCACATCGGCTTTAAAGCCCTGGCCGAGCAAAGCAATGACCCCAGGAATACCATCGCTTCGGTCAAGCGCTTTATGGGTCGCGGCTTGAAAGACATCGCCTACGCAGAAAATCTGCCTTACGATTTCCATGATGAACCTGGCATGGTGCAGCTTAAAACCGTGGCCGGCATCAAGAGCCCGGTAGAAGTATCAGCGCAAATCCTGGCGACCCTGCGTCAAACTGCCGAAGATGCCCTGGGCGACGACCTGGTCGGTGCCGTGATTACGGTGCCTGCCTATTTCGACGATGCCCAGAGACAGGCAACCAAGGATGCTGCCAAACTGGCCGGGCTGAATGTCTTGCGTCTGCTGAACGAACCTACGGCTGCAGCGATTGCTTATGGTCTCGACAATGCATCCGAAGGTGTGTATGCCGTGTACGACCTTGGCGGCGGTACGTTCGACATCTCCATTTTAAGAATGAGCAAGGGTATATTCGAAGTCCTGGCTACCGGTGGCGATTCTGCCCTGGGCGGAGATGATTTTGATCACCGCCTGTTTTGCTGGATCCTGCAAGAATCCAAACTGGCACCGCTGTCCGACGAAGATACCAGTGCCCTGATGGTCAAGGCACGCGAGGCCAAAGAGATTTTATCCAGCAAGCCGAGCACCTTTATCGATGCGAAACTGAATTCTGGCGAATCCGTACATTTGCAGATCAGCGCAGCGGCATTCGCCGAAATGACACAAAACCTCGTGGTAAAAACCACCACCCCCTGTCGCAAAGCCCTGCGCGATGCCAGCCTGACAGTCGATGATATCGACGGTGTGGTACTGGTTGGCGGCGCAACACGCATGCCGCACGTACGCAAGGCCGTCGGTGATTTTTTCCAGACCACTCCGCTAGCAAACATTGATCCTGACAAGGTAGTGGCGTTGGGTGCAGCAATACAGGCGAATCTGCTGGCAGGTAATCGCGCCCCTGGCGATGACTGGTTGCTGCTGGATGTGATCCCACTGTCACTGGGCGTGGAAACCATGGGTGGACTGGCTGAGAAGGTCATCCCGCGCAATTCAACCATCCCTTGCGCACGCGCGCAGGAATTTACCACCTTCAAGGATGGACAAACCGCCATGGCCATCCATGTGGTACAGGGCGAACGTGAACTGATCAGCGAATGCCGCTCACTGGCACGCTTTGAGTTACGCGGCATCCCTCCTATGGCTGCTGGTGCAGCACGCATACGCATCACTTATCAGGTAGATGCAGATGGACTGCTGTCAGTATCGGCACGCGAATTACGTTCTGGTGTAGAAGCGGCAATTACCGTCAAACCATCGTATGGCCTGGCCGATGATGACATCACGCGCATGCTGCAAGATTCCTTTACATCAGCAGATGCCGACATGCAGGAACGTGCCTTGCGCGAAGAAGCTGTGGAAGCCGAGCGCATCCTGCTGGCCACCCAATCCGCCTTGAATGCGGATGCATCACTGCTGGATGATGCCGAACAGGTACAAATCAAAGCATTGATGGCCCATGTAGTCAGCCTGAAGGATGGCAAGGATCACCAGTTATTGCATGAGGCCATCGACAAGCTGGCACAGGGCACGGAAGAATTTGCAGCGCGCCGCATGGACAAAAGCGTGCGCAGTGCACTGGCCGGCAAAAAACTGGATGAGATTGCCTGACATTGCAGCCAGCATCCAATACCAAAATACTGAATTGACGAGAACAACATGCCACAAATCATAGTCCTGCCCCACCCCCAGCTTTGCCCGGAAGGCACAGTCATTGATGCACCCGAAGGCAAATCTCTGTGCGAAGCCCTGGTTGAAAGCGATGTCGAAATTGAACATGCCTGCGAAATGTCTTGTGCCTGCACCACTTGTCATGTGGTAGTGCGCGAAGGCTTTAATTCATTGAATGAATCCACCGATGATGAAGAAGATTTGCTGGATGCCGCCTGGGGTCTGGAAGCCACCTCACGCCTGTCTTGCCAGGTCAAACTCGGCAAACAGGACATCACCATAGAAATACCAAAGTACACCATCAACCACGCACGCGAAAACCATTAAGCATGATCAAGCAGGATTAAGCAGAATCAAGCAAGCAATGCGCTACCGGGTAAGAATCACCTTACCCGAACATGCCGGAGCCCGCCATGAAATGGACAGACACTTACAGAATCGCTGAAGCCTTGAGCGATAAATTTCCAGGCATTGATCCTCTGACGGTGCGCTTCACCGACTTGCACAACTGGATCGTGGAACTGGAAGAGTTCGATGACGACCACCTGCGTGGCGGTGAAAAAATCCTGGAAGCCATACAAATGGCCTGGATAGAAGAAAGATAGCGGCAAACAAGTTCCGCTTAGGTTCCGCTTAAGTCCCGCTTCAATTGAATTGCCTTGTTCTCAGGCGTTAAATCACTTACCCCAATGCAATCCTTGCGCAGTCTTGTGCCTGCCAGCCCACAGCATTTGAAAATATATTTTCGTCATGAGAATGATATCTTGCTGAAACGCAAAAAACCTTTTAGTATTTTAGAACTGATTTCATAAATAACAGAGGGATGCGTTCCCGGCTTTCAATGAGTTTGTCTGTCACTGATCAATAAATGAATGTCAGTTGAGCATGGTCATATGCTCGACCTGGCTATACCTTCCCGGGAAGTGTTGCACAAGGATCTTGGAATGCAGTTTAGACATCTCTTATCCGCACTACGCAGCAGAATTACGCTCAGACTTGCGATCATTCTAGCCGTCGTATTCGGGTTGACCGTCCCTGCTGCCATCCTGATTCCCTATCATCTGCATACGATAGAAACCGCAGCCCAGGTACGCAATGCAGAAGATCATAATCGTCTGGTTGAAATTCTGTCCGTCATCCTGAGTGAACCGCTGTGGCAGATCACCCCTGAAATTGCCAACATATCCAGCGAAGTGGTGTATTCCGACCCCCGGGTCGCGACTATCGAAGTCATTACCCTGCCCGACCGCAAAGAATTCATCAAGAACGATACCCGCAAGCAAACCCAGAAAGGTCCCTTTACCAGCATGGAAAGGGAAATCAAGCATGGCGGACAAGTGATTGGCCAGGTCAGGCTAACGCTGGCTGAAGATTTATTGCAGGAGAGCCTGGCATCTGATTTTCGTCGCTACGTCACGACCGCAGTCTTATCCCTGATACTGGCCATCATTTTTATTCTGGTGGTACTGCAATGGCGTCTGGTGCAACCTGTCAGAATTCTGATGGGCGAATCGGACAGGCTGGCGAATGGAGAATTGAATGACCCTATCGCACTGAACCGTGAAGATGAACTGGGCCATCTGGCCACCAGCCTGGAGGCCACCCGTCAGGCACTGCAACGCTCATTCAGCGAACTCGAAGTCAAGAACCAGCAATTACTTGAATACTCGGGCACGCTGGAATCCAAGGTCAGATTAAGGACGCAGGAGCTGGAAACCGTTAATCAAAACCTGGAAGCCGCACTGAGCAACGTCAATTCAGCCCAGGCCGAACTGGCCAGGGTAGAACGTATGGCTGCTCTGGGCTCCATGGTTGCCGGTGTCGCTCATGAACTCAACACCCCACTGGGCAACTGCCTGCTGGTTGCCAGCACGCTGGAAGAAGAAACCCGCTCCCTGGTAAAAATGGTGGAAGAAGGCAAAATGCGCCGTTCTGACCTCACACGCTACGCCACCACCGCTCTTGACTCTACCAAGCTCTTGTTGCGTGGCTTGCAGCAATCTGCCCATCTGGTGGGTGATTTCAAACAGGTTGCGGTAGACCAGTCCAGTGCCCAGCGCCGCCAGTTTGCCTTGCTGATCATGCTACAGGAACTGACAGCGCTGCTGCACTCCAGCCTCAGAAAAACACCGTACACGCTGGAACTGGATATACCTGCCGACATACAACTGGACAGCTATCCTGGCCTGCTCGGCCAGGTCTTCACCAATCTGGTCAATAACGCCGTGGCCCATGGTCTCGAAGGCCGGGAAGAAGGCCATATGCGCTGCACTGCCGAAAAGCAGGGTGAGCAAGTCGCGATCGTCTTTGAAGATAACGGCAAGGGCATACCAGCCGATATCATTAACCGCATTTTCGAGCCATTTTTCACGACTAAATTCGGTCAGGGTGGCAGTGGTCTCGGACTCAGCATCACCTTCAATATCATCACCAATGTACTCGGCGGCAGCATTCATGCATCCAGCGTGGTCGGCGTTGGTACCTGTTTTGAAATCAAATTGCCCCTCATTGCCCCTGGCGAACCAGAACCAGCCAATCCTCTGCTGAGCAAGCGCTAAAAAAGTTAACTTCGCCTGCTCAAGCCAATTTGAGCACCACTAAGGTATACTGGCGCACTGTAAAAATTGAAATCATGTGGTTTTTTATACAATAAAAACACTTGCATTTCAGTCCGCCAGCCCTGAACAACATAGCAACTTACATCCCTCATGCATCAATACCTAGACTTCATGCGTCATGTGAAAGACCATGGCACACGCAAAACTGACCGTACCGGCACCGGCACCCTGTCCGTTTTCGGTTACCAGATGCGTTTTGACTTGAATGAGGGGTTTCCTCTGGTGACAACCAAAAAGCTGCACCTGAAATCCATCGTCCATGAACTGATCTGGTTTCTGGCCGGCTCTACCAATATCAAGTACCTCAAAGACAACGGCGTCTCCATCTGGGATGAGTGGGCTGATGAGAATGGTGATCTTGGCCCGGTGTATGGCTCACAATGGCGTAACTGGCCAACACCTGCTGGTGAACATATCGACCAGATCAAACAGGTGCTGGAGCAAATCAGGAATAACCCTGATTCACGCCGCATGATCGTGTCAGCCTGGAACGTAGCTGACATTCCTCAGATGAAGCTGCCACCTTGCCACGCCCTGTTCCAGTTTTATGTCGCGGATGGAAAATTGTCTTGCCAGTTGTATCAGCGCAGTGCAGATATTTTCCTGGGTGTACCTTTTAATATCGCCTCTTATGCCCTACTTACTCACATGATGGCGCAACAGGCCGGTCTTGGCGTAGGTGATTTTGTATGGACCGGTGGCGATTGCCATCTGTACTCCAATCACATGGATCAGGTAAATGAGCAATTGTCACGCACCAGCTTCCCCTTGCCCCAATTAATCATAAAACAGCAACCAGATACTTTGTTTGACTACCAGTATGATGATTTTGCGTTTGAAAACTACCAGTTCCACCCTGCCATCAAAGCACCGGTCGCGGTCTGAAACATAGTCTAAAACACAGTCTGAAAACAAGGATTCATCAGCATGTCATCATTAACGATTATCGTTGCGACTGATAAAAAACGGGGTATTGGTATCAACAATACGCTGCCCTGGCGCCTTCTCGAAGATCTGGCCCATTTCAAACGCACAACCAGCGGCCATAGCATCATCATGGGCAGAAAGACTTTCGAGTCCATAGGCCGGCCGCTGCCACAGAGGCGCAATATTGTCGTGACGCGAAACCCTGACTGGCATCATGCCGGCACGGAAAGCGTCGGCTCATTAGACGAAGCACTGGTACTGACAGACGATGATCATGCCTTCATTATCGGTGGTGCAGAAATTTATCAGCAAAGCCTGCAACTTGCAGATACGCTGATCGTTACAGAAATACAACAGGAATTTGAATGTGATGCTTTTTTCCCTGTCATTGATCCATTACTATGGAAAGAGACAGCAAGAGAAAAATGTTACTCAAAAGAAATTAATTTACACTTCGCATTTGTGACTTACGAAAAGATTTAGGATTACTATGTCAGGACACGGTTTTCACGTACATGGCCCGCATGACCATGAATTGGAACATGCGGCACACGGCAATGACGATTTTGCCAGCAGGATTGCTGTCATGACTGCCATTATGGCAACAGTTGGTGCCCTGTTTGGCTATGAAGGTGGCGCAACTCAGAATGATGCTGCCATGTTCAAGAATGAATCGGCAATTAAAAAAACCGAAGCGTCGAACCAATGGAATTTTTATCAGTCGAAGTCCAACAAGCAAAATCTGGCTGAATTAGCAATGGTATTGCCTGGCGCTGATGCAGAAAAATACCGCGGCGAAGTGAGCCGCTATAAGTCTGAAAAAGAAGAAATCAAGAAAAAAGCAGAAGCACTGGAAGAAGACAGCAAAGAATGGGAACACCGGTCTGAAGCAGCATTGCACCAGCATCATCGCTGGGCGCAGGCAATGACGGCAGTACAGATCGCGATTTCGCTGGCAGCAATCACTTTATTGACTAAAAAGAAGTGGTTGCAATATGTCTCTTATGGCGTGGCCGGTGTAGGTGCTATTCTGGCAGGACTTGCCTGGCTTCATATTTAATATGAGTGAGAAAAAGATGAAAAAAATACTCGGGATTGCATTACTGGCGGCAGCCTGTACAGCGCAGGCCCAGACCTCACAAACGGTGCAACTGGTGCCTTATCCGTACCTGCCCAAGGATGTGAATTTTTCTTTGGGTGCAGTTGCACTCTATATGCCTAAATACACGGGCTCCAATGAGCGCCGCCTGGCAGCCTATCCGATGTTTGATGCGCAATGGAAGAATGGTGCATTTTTTAGCGCTGTAAATGGTCTTGGGTATAACTTTTCCAAAGACCCCAGCCTGCAATACGGCCTGCGCCTGTCACTGGAAGCTGCGCGTGATGAATCACGTTCATCCAAATTGCGCGGTCTTGGCGATGTCAACACTGCCATCGAAACTGGTGCTTTTGTCAATTACAATATAGACCAGAATTATTCGTTGGCCTCTTCCATCCGTTATGGCTCCGGCGTTGATCACAATGGCCTGCAAATCAGTTTTGGTGGCCGCGCCACAACTGCACTGAATTCACAAAACCGCCTGTCAGCCAGCCTGACGGCCAACTGGGCTAATACTGCCTATATGCAGTCGTATTTTGGTGTCACGCCTTCGCAATCTGCTATCAGTGGCTATGCACAATATACACCTTCATCTGGCATTTCTGACATCAAACTGGGCGCGACCTGGCACTGGAATATTGATGGCAACTGGTCCCTGATCACCGGTGCTTCTGTCAGCCGTCTGAGTGGCGACGCAGGCAAGAGCCCGTTCATTTTCCAGAAAACACCCGTCACCATATTCTCTGCGGCGACTTATCGCTTCTGATCATTGCTGTTGATGGCTTCGCGTGTTTCTCAAAAAGAGTGTCTGCAAGCAGACACTCTTTTTTATTGACACAATTATTGATGCAATTATTAACATAATCAGTGACACAAGCACAGGAAAGTCAGCATGGATTTTTAAATAATATTCACGTCTGCCCCGGTTTGACAAAGCAAGATATAGCTCGGATCGGGTTTTGATGACAATCAGATGAAATTTTGCTTTTCCTACCTCAATCCTGCGTATTTTTTCACATTCGCCCCCACATATCTGAGAGAATTCGTTTCTTTGAATTTTTCGGCGCGCAAGCGGTTGATTTAACTTGCCCAGGCGTCTCCCTTGTCACAAGCTTTTTTGGAGACCTCCATGAAATTCCGCTTCCCCATCGTCATCATCGATGAAGATTTCCGTTCCGAGAATACCTCTGGTCTGGGCATACGCGCCCTGGCTGATGCCATCGAATCAGAAGGCATGGAAGTATTGGGCGTCACCAGCTATGGTGACCTGTCTCAGTTTGCCCAGCAACAATCCCGCGCTTCTGCCTTCATCCTGTCGATTGACGATGAAGAATTTGGTGATGGCACCGATGAAGAAACCGACTACGCACTGAAATCCCTGCGCGCCTTCGTCGAAGAAATCCGCTACAAGAATGCGGACATCCCGATTTACCTGTATGGCGAGACCCGTACTTCGCGTCATATCCCGAACGACATCCTGCGCGAATTGCACGGCTTCATTCACATGTTTGAAGACACGCCAGAATTCGTGGCGCGCCATATTATCCGCGAAGCCCGTTCTTACCTGGATGGCCTGGCACCACCGTTTTTCCGCGCGCTGGTGCACTATGCAAATGATGGCTCTTACTCCTGGCATTGCCCTGGTCACTCGGGTGGCGTAGCTTTCCTGAAATCACCGATAGGCCAGATGTTTCACCAGTTTTTTGGTGAAAACATGTTGCGTGCCGACGTGTGTAACGCCGTGGAAGAACTGGGCCAGTTGCTTGATCATACCGGCCCGGTTGCTGCATCCGAACGCAATGCGGCACGTATTTTCAATGCCGACCACTGCTATTTCGTGACCAACGGCACCTCTACATCCAACAAGATGGTCTGGCATTCTACCGTGGCCCCCGGCGATATCGTCGTAGTGGACCGCAATTGCCATAAATCCATTTTGCATTCCATTATTATGTGTGGTGCGATCCCTGTTTTCCTGATGCCGACACGGAATCACCTCGGCATTATCGGCCCTATCCCGCTGGAAGAATTCAGCATGGAAAGCATACAGAAGAAGATTGAAGCCAATCCTTTTGCACGCGAAGCCAAGAACAAGAAACCGCGCATCCTGACCATCACCCAATCGACTTACGACGGCGTGCTGTACAACGTCGAAGTATTGAAAGATTTGCTCGATGGTGAGATTGATACCCTGCACTTCGATGAAGCCTGGTTGCCGCATGCAACCTTCCATGACTTTTATAAAGACATGCATGCCATCGGCAAAGACAGGCCGCGCGCAAAAAAATCAATGATTTTCTCGACGCAATCCACCCATAAACTGCTGGCCGGTATCTCACAGGCTTCGCAAATTCTGGTGCGCGAATCCGAAACGCGCAAACTGGATCGCGACAGCTTCAATGAAGCCTACCTGATGCATACCTCGACTTCGCCGCAATATTCAATTATTGCGTCTTGCGATATCGCGGCGGCGATGATGGAAGCACCAGGCGGTACTGCCCTGGTGGAAGAATCCATTCTCGAAGCATTGGACTTCCGTCGCGCCATGCGCAAGGTCGATCAGGAATGGGGCAAGGACTGGTGGTTCCAGGTCTGGGGACCGGAAGAATTTGCCGCAGACGGCATAGGTTCACGCGAAGACTGGATGATACGTGCCGAAGATGACTGGCATGGCTTTGGCAAACTGGCATCCGGCTTCAACATGCTTGACCCGATCAAGGCCACTATCGTAACACCGGGCCTGTCACTGGAGGGCAAATTTGGAGAGACCGGCATCCCGGCTTCCATTGTCACCAAATACCTGGCGGAACATGGCGTTATTGTTGAAAAGTGCGGCCTGTATTCCTTCTTCATCATGTTCACCATCGGCATCACCAAGGGCCGCTGGAATACCCTGCTGACTGCCTTGCAACAGTTCAAGGATGATTACGACAAGAACCAGCCTATGTGGCGCATCTTGCCAGAATTTGCGACGGCCAATCCTCGCTATGAAGGCGTAGGTCTGAAAGACCTGTGTCAGGGTATACATGAGGCTTACAAAGGCCATGACGTAGCACGTCTGACGACAGAAATGTACCTGTCCGATATGCAACCGGCGATGAAGCCGTCTGATGCCTTTGCCATGATGGCGCACCGCGAAACCGAAAGGGTTTCCATCGATGAGCTTGAGGGCCGCGTCACCGCTATTTTGCTGACCCCATACCCACCCGGTATTCCGCTGTTGATTCCGGGTGAGCGTTTCAATCGCACTATTGTTGATTATCTGCGTTTTGTACGTGATTTCAATGAACGATTCCCTGGCTTTGAAACCGATTGCCATGGCTTGGTGAAGGCTGAAATCGATGGCAAGCGTGGGTATTTTGTTGATTGTGTCAAATCTAGCGCCGAAATCGCCAAATAAGACTTGCATTGATTCATGCAGGCTATTTTGCAAAAAAAGCACTTGTCACAAGATTAAAGTGATAAGTGCTTTTTTATTATGCAGAGCAACAACACGACAATTAAATTACAATCGTTTTCGAGATACAATCAGTCCGATAATCAAGATTACGGAAACAGGACATGGGTAGCACGATAGGATTAATGCCAATCAAGCATGCTGAAATCAGTGTAGGCGAGACTGTACCCTGGCCTGTCTATGATGAGCAGGGGCACTTATTGATGGCCTCCGGTGTCAGGGTAGAAACTCAGAATCAGCTGAACAGTCTGTTAGAGCACGGCTATTGCAATCCGGATGCCATGTGGGACACCATCCCATCCAAACTGACGCCGGTATCACGCCCCGTATCGGCACAATCCAGCCCCGCTGCCAGCACGCCTGCACCAGCACAAGAGTCCAATAAAGACACGCTCATGGAACTCGACAGCGTACGCTGGAATGTTGGCGAAACCCTGTACCTGCAAGTCCATGACAATGTTGCCACCCGATACACAGTCAAATTGATCGGCTTTGTCAAAAACATGTCGATTCTTGTTACTGCACCAACAATTGATGGCAGGTCCGTTATCGTCAGAGACGGCCAGACTTTCATCGTCCGCGCCTTTCCTGGCAAAAGAGCCTACGCGTTTTCGGCGTCTGCCATCAAATCGGTCTACACCCCGCACGCCTATCTGCACATTACCTACCCCAAGCAAGTGCGCTGCTCGACCATCCGTCAGGGCTCACGTGCTTCGGTCAAAATCATTGCCTCTGTCACCATAGGTGATCCGGAACAAACGGCAGCAGCAACACTGGGCGATCTGAGCATGGGTGGGGCATCGGGCGTGATTAAAAAAGCACTCGGTAAAAAAGGCGATGTGGGCATCATCAAATTCAAGGTCAGCGCCGCTGGCAATGACGAATACCTGACGCTGAACTTCATCCTGCGTTCGCAAGCCCCGACAGAGAATGGCCTGGAATTCAGACACGGTTTTGAATTCGTCGATGTATCAGCACAATCGAAACTGATACTCTCTGCCTTTGTCCATCAGACCCTGGCGGAAATGGATTAAGTCCGCAAAACCTGGCAATAAACACCGCAAATAATTGTCGAGGCTACATCGCGTTACAGGCAGCACGCATTAAAGCTGCGATTTAAAGCTGAAATTCAAAGCTTAGATTCAAAGCTGATACTTATGGCATGCCTTGTTGTAGCTGGCATACACCTTGACAAGCAGACCATCAAAGCCTCTCGTCACCGCAAGAACATCAGCCAGCGCGCCACATCATCTTACGCCTTGTTACACTCGCCCAAAGTTTAAGTGAAACTTCACTGTTTGTTACACTTTATGGCGATCACGTAAAGACCCTTGCATTAGAATTGGTTTTCCCAAATGAAATTCTCCGGAATGGATAATCAGGAGTCACCATGCCACCTATCCGGCTAACTGCACGCAAACACTACCTTGTTGCTCTGTTCGTTCTGGCCCTCAGCGCCTGCGGGGGCGACAAAAAAACCAGCGACACCAACACGGCAAATAATCCGCCCCCTGCTGCGCCAAGCGCACTGGAACGCCTGTTTGCACCTGCACCTGTGGTATCGAGTACAACGGTCAGCTTCAGCGGCAACCGTTCCAATTACACGGTTACCAAAGTCACTGGTGGCTACACGGTCAAAGACAACGTAGGCAGCGACGGGACCACAAGCATTGCAGCAGGCATTCAACAATTGCTGTTCAAGGATGTATCCGTCAACCTGATTATTGCCGACCTGTCGACAACAATCTCGGCGACAGACCTGAACGCGATTATTGAACTTTACATTGCCTACTTCAACCGCATTCCTGATGCCAATGGACTGGCTTACTGGATCAATCAGTTCAAGAGCGGTGTGAGTATAGAAAAGATCGGTGAATCTTTTTATATCGCGGCCATACAGGATGCGGCGCTGACCGGCTATCTGCCTAATATGACCAATGCCGATTTTGTCACCGTCGTGTACAAAAATGTATTGAGCCGTTCCCCACCTGATAAAGCCGGGCTGGACTACTGGACCAACGGTCTGGCCAATGGCACGGTAAGCCGTGGCAATGTAGTGCGTTCTATGCTGATTGCGGCACATGGCTATGCCGGTGACCCGGTGTATGGCTGGATCAGCAGTCTGCTGGACAACAAGGACAGCGTTGCCAAAAACTTCTCCATTCAGCAAGGTTTAAGTTACATCAAAACCGAAGATTCCATCAGCAAGGGCATGACACTGGCGGCGACCATCTCGGCCAACGATACCAGTGTTGCCAATGGCCTCATACAGTCACTGGTGGGCTTTCAGACGGCCAGCAGCAATGCACCAACACCGGCGCAGGCATCGCGTTTCCTGGCGCAAACCAGTTTTGGCGCCACCAACAATGACATCAATAGTTTGACCAGCAGCAGCTATGATGCCTGGATAGAAAAGCAGTTTGCCATGCCGCAAAAACTGCACCGCAGCTACATGGATGCACAGGCGGCAGGCTTCATCAATGGCTTGAGCGATCTGAGTCAAAACAATTTCTTTGAGTCCTTCTGGCAGCAAGCCATCAAGGGGGATGATCAGTTACGTCAACGCACCACCTTTGCCCTATCGCAAATTTTTGTGGTCTCTTTCCAGGACAGCACCGTGGCCAACTATCCACGTGGTGTTGCCTCTTACTACGATACGCTGGGTGCGAATGCATTCGGCAATTTCCGCAACCTGCTGGAATCGGTGACCCTGCATCCCATAATGGGCACCTACCTGACTTCCCTGCGCAATCAGAAAGAATCCGGCACCCAGGTCCCGGATGAAAACTATGCCCGTGAGGTCATGCAGTTGTTCACCATCGGCCTGTATCAGTTGAATCAGGACGGCACTTATGTACTGAATGCCGGCAAACCAGTGGAAACTTATTCCAGCGTCGACATCAGCGGTCTGGCTAAGGTCTTCACCGGCTGGAGTTGGGCTGGCCCGGACAAGAGCGATACCCGCTTCTTTGGCGGCAATGCCGATCCCAACCGGGATTGGCTGCCGATGCAGAGCTACCCGAAATACCATTCGATTTCAGCCAAGACCTTCCTCGGCACGACCATACCTGCACAATCTGCAGCCACTCCGGAAGCCGACCTGAAAATTGCACTGGATACGCTGTTCAATCACCCGAATGTCGGTCCTTTCGTTGGCAAGCAGTTGATACAGCGTCTGGTGACCAGCAATCCAAGCCCACAATATGTGTCGCGTGTTGCAGCTGCCTTCAACAACAACGGCCAGGGTGTGCGGGGTGACATGCGCGCCGTCATCAAAGCCATCTTGCTGGACAATGAAGCACGCAACGATGCCACACTGGCCTATGCCAATACAGGCAAATTGCGTGAACCGGTATTGCGTCTGGCGAACTGGATGCGCACTTTCAGTGTCAACTCGACTTCTGGTCGCTTCCTGATGACCAATATGGATGATCCGCTGAGTGGCCTGTCCGAGACACCGATGCGCTCACCCACCGTATTTAATTTCTATCGCCCTGGTTATGTGCCGCCCAATTCCGGCATTGCATCAGCCGGTCTGGTATCGCCAGAGATGCAGATTACCGGCGAAACTTCGGTGGTCGGTTATCTGAATTTCATGCGCGATATCATTCCAAACGGCACAGGCTCTTCACGTGATGTCAAGGCCGATTACACCAGCATGATTGCACTGGCAGCCACACCGGATCAAATGATGGATCAATTGAATTTACTGCTGATGGCAAACCAGATGAGTAGCGGCCTGCGCAGCCAGATATTGACTGCTGTGAATTCCGTCACTATTCCCACCAATAACACTGCCAATGCAGATGCAGCGAAAAAGAACCGTGTTTATCTGGCGACGTTCCTGACTATGGCATCACCTGAATATCTGGTCCAAAAATAAAGGGGATCCATCATGACTAAAGTTAATGCTTCACGCCGACAGTTTTTGCGCTATTCGTCCGCCCTGGGTGCTGCCGGCACTATCGGCAGCGCCAGCCTGCCATTTGCCCTGAATCTGGCCACCATGGGTTCAGCTGCGGCACAGACATCTACCGGCGGTTACAAGGCGCTGATCTGCCTGTTCATGTATGGAGCCAATGACCATGCGAATACCGTGCTGGCAACCGACAGCACCTCATGGACCCAATACACCACCGTACGCACCACCAACGAAGCCGGGTCGATTGCCCTGCCCCCAGTGGGCAGTAACGGCGGCGTCTTGCCAATTACGCCTAATACGACGCAGGCAGGCCGCAGTTTTGCCCTGCACCCTTCACTGGGCTCGCTGAAGACACTGTTTGACAGTGGCCGTGTGGCCATCGTCAGCAATGTCGGCCCTTTGATCGTGCCCACCACGCTACAGCAATACAAGGCTGTCAGCGTGCCACTGCCACCCAAACTGTTTTCCCATAATGACCAGCAATCCCTGTGGCAGGCCTATGCGCCGGAAGGTGCGGCTTATGGCTGGGGTGGACGTATGGGTGATCTGCTGGCAGCCAGTAATGCCTATCCGGTATTTACGGCGATTTCTGCCTCGGGCAATGCGGTATTCCTGTCTGGCCGTACCGTCAATCAATACCAGGTCAGCGCCTCGGGTGCGGTCCCTATAGGCGCACTCAGCGGTGCGCTGTTTGGCTCGACCACGGCCGGCAATCCGTTAAAGTCCATCATCACGACAGACAGCAGCAACCTGTTCCAGAAAGAACACGCCAACGTCACCAACCGCTCGATCAATGCGCAAAGCCTGCTCAGTCCGGCAATGGCACCAGCGGGTGCAACCGGGGTACCCAATCCTACGCAATATACCAATCCCAATACCGGCGCTCTGGCGAACAATGGCCTGGCTTCACAATTGCAAACCGTGGCCCGCATTATCGCTGGCCGTAGCGCCCTTGGCGCCCAGCGCCAGGTGTTTTTTGTCAGTATGGGTGGTTTTGATACCCATGATTTTCAGCGTACAGCACATGCCGATCTGATGGCAAAACTGGCGCATGCCATCACTTATTTCGATGGTGTTCTGGGCAACCTGCAAGGCACGGATATGCGTAATCAGGTCACCATGTTCACCGCTTCTGATTTTGGCAGAACCTTTACCAGCAATGGCGATGGTACTGATCACGGCTGGGGTTCGCATCACTTTGTCATCGGTGGAGCAGTCAAGGGCAAGAACATTTATGGCGAGTTCCCGGTCACGGGCCTGAAGCATGCACTGGATGTGGGATCTGGCAACCTGATACCGCAAATTTCAGTCGACCAGTATGGCGCCACACTGGCAAACTGGTTTGGCCTCAGCACATCGCAGATCAATGATGTTTTCCCGAATATCGTGAATTTCTCCAATCGTAATCTGGGCTTCCTGGGTTAAAATTCCAACAAACAAAAAACCCCTGTTTCCTGACAAGGCAACAGGGGTTTTTGCTTTCAAGCTAGCAAACAAGCCAGCAGCAAGAATTTGAAAAATCAGAAAAATCAGAAAATCGATCTGGCAGTCAGCGTCGTAAAGCGCTCCAGCGCATAGGTGCCAGCCAGTGAATTACCGGTAGCATCCAGACCCGGTGACCAGACAGCCACGGCCAGCTCACCCGGCACCAGGGCCAGTATGCCGCCGCCGACACCGCTCTTGGCTGGCAGTCCCACACGGTAGGCGAAATCACCTGCCGCATCATAGGTGCCGCAGGTCAGCATCAGTGCATTCAGGCGTTTGGCGGAACTGGGATCCAGTATCTGCAAACCACTCCAGGGTATCGTGCCGTGATTGGCCAAAAAGCTGCCCGCCTTGGCCAGCTCAGCACAGGTCATGGTAATGGAGCATTGACGGCAATAACTGTCGATAACGGCCTTGACCGGATTATGCAGATTGCCAAAGTCTTTCATCAGATGGGCGATGGCGTAATTACGATGCGCCGTCATCCGTTCAGACTGCGCAACTGCCATGTCAAAGTCCACACTGTTTTCACCGGCGATGGTGCGGGCAAACTGCAGCACCGCAATATCTGACTGCACAAAACGCCCCGACAGGATATCCGTCATCACCAGCGCACCGGCATTGATGAAGGGATTGCGCGGCTTGCCTTTTTCATACTCAAGCTGCACCAGGGAATTGAAAGGATTACCTGATGGTTCACGCCCCACTCTTTCCCAGATGGCATCGCCTTCACGGGCAAATGCCAGCGCCAGGGCAAACAGCTTGGTAACGCTTTGCAGCGAAAATTTTTGTTCGCCGTCACCTATCGAATACGTACTGCCGTCGAGGCAATACACTGCCATGCCAAAATGTTGGGCAGAGACTTTAGACAATTCCGGGATATACGAAGCAACCTTGCCTTGTGACAACAGGGGTTGAACTTCCGCAAAAATCGTCGCGAGGATTGCGGTGTAATCAGGCTGCATCAGGTTTTTGGCAACGTCACACCAACTTGTCCCTGGTATTTACCGCCACGGTCCTTGTATGAGGTTTCACACACTTCATCACTCTCAAAGAACAATACCTGGGCGCAACCTTCGCCAGCGTAAATCTTGGCTGGCAATGGTGTGGTGTTGGAAAATTCCAGCGTGACATAGCCTTCCCATTCTGGCTCGAATGGTGTGACATTGACGATGATGCCGCAACGGGCGTAGGTTGATTTGCCCAGGCAGATCGTCAATACGCTGCGCGGTATGCGGAAATATTCCATGGTGCGGGCCAGCGCGAAAGAATTCGGGGGGATGATGCAGACATCTCCCTTGAAATCCACGAAAGACTTTTCATCGAAGTTTTTCGGATCAACGATAGTGCTGTTGATATTGGTAAAAATCTTGAATTCATCGGCACAGCGAATATCGTAGCCATAAGAAGACGTACCATAACTGACGATGCGGTTGCCATCACGCTCACGCACCTGACCAGGTTCAAACGGCTCTATCATGCCGGTTTGCTCAGCCATACGACGTATCCACTTGTCTGATTTGATGCTCATTTACTTCTCCTGCCCAATTGATATTGGCAGCGATTTTACGCGAAAACAGCTATATCTAATATGGAATTACGCCTTAAAAGCACAAACAAATTCGAGAAAATTGACGTCGGCCAGGCTGACTATACATGGCGCACATATCTATTTTTACGGTAACAGCGCGATATCCTCTGAAAACAAGGTAAAAATCCAGGAGCCCCTGGCGTGATCAATCACACGGACAGTCCGTCAAGCAGCAAAGGTAATCAAGCAACGAAAAATTAACAAAAAATCACATCGGCCACATGCAAGCTTTTGATTTTTCAGCAGAATTTCCTTCCATGCGCGCAAAACAAACGGGTTTCCGGTACAATTCTGCCCATGAACGCTCAGCCTAAAAATCTATTCTCATTCCCACGTTTCCGTCCCGAAGTTGGTGGAAAAAATACCGCACCCTTTTTACCCATGTCGCGTGCCGAAATGGATGTACTGGGCTGGGATAGTTGCGATGTCATCCTCGTAACGGGCGATGCCTATATCGACCACCCCAGTTTTGGCATGGCCCTGATTGGCCGCCTGCTGGAACATCATGGCTTTCGCGTCGGCATTATCAGCCAGCCTGACTGGCAGTCAGCCGATGCCTTCCGTGCGCTGGGCAAACCGAATTTGTACTTTGGCGTGACTGCTGGCAATATGGATTCCATGGTGAATCGTTACACGGCTGACCGCAAGATACGCTCTGAAGATGCCTATACGCCCGATGGCGACCGTACCAAGCGCCCCGATCGTGCGCTGGTGGTCTATGCGCAGCGTGCCCGCGAAGCCTACCCTGATGCAAACGTCGTTGCCGGCAGCATAGAAGCCAGCCTGCGCCGTATTGCGCATTATGATTACTGGTCTGACAAGGTAAGACGCTCGGTATTGCCTGACTCCAAGGCAGACATCCTGCTGTTTGGCAATGCGGAACGCGCATTAATCGACCTGACGCACAGGCTGGCGCAGGGCGAAGCTATCAAGGATATACGTGACTTACGCGGCACCGCCTTCATGACGCCACGTGGCTGGTTGCCAGATGAAGACTGGACAGAAATCAACTCTGTCAAAATCGACACCCCAGGCAAGATAGAAGCGCATACCGACCCGTATGCAATGGTGCCAGAGAAAGAAGCGAAATGCGCTACTGGCGATGCGCCTGCTGCGGCTGAATCCGCAGAAGCAAAGCCCGCAGTCAAAGCCGAAGCCAAGGCTGATGTTGTGCAACTGCAAGCCATACGCATCATGAGCCGCGAAGAGCGCCAGCTCATGTTGCGCAATAAACAGCACAAATCCGTAATACGCCTGCCGTCATTTGATGAAGTTAAGGACGATGCCGTACTGTATGCGCATGCTTCACGCGTATTCCATCTGGAAGCCAATCCTGGCAACGCCAAGGCACTGGTGCAGGGCCATGGCGACCGCGATGTGTGGCTGAATCCGCCACCGCTACCACTGGCCATGGATGAGATGGATGGTGTGTATGACCGCGCCTATGCACGGGCACCGCACCCTGCCTACGGCAAGTCACGCATACCCGCCTGGGAAATGATACGCTTCTCGGTGAATATCATGCGCGGCTGCTTTGGCGGCTGCACCTTCTGTTCAATTACCGAACATGAAGGCCGCATCATACAAAGCCGTTCCGAGCCGTCGATTTTGCGTGAGATAGAAGAAATCCGCGACAAAGTGAAAGGTTTCACCGGCACGATTTCCGATCTGGGTGGACCAACTGCCAATATGTACCGTCTGGCTTGCAAGGACAAAAAGATAGAAGAATCCTGCCGTCGTCTGTCCTGCGTGTACCCAAGCATCTGCTCTAATCTGGGCACCGATCACAGCAAGCTGATTTCGATTTACCGCAAGGCACGCGCCCTGCCCGGTATCAAGAAGGTACTGGTCAGCTCGGGTCTGCGTTATGACCTGGCGGTACGCTCACCTGAATATGTGAAAGAACTGGTAACCCATCACGTCGGCGGCCTGCTGAAGATTGCGCCCGAACATACCGAAGCCGATACCCTGTCGAAAATGATGAAGCCCGGCATAGGCAGCTATGACGAGTTCAAGGCCATGTTCCAGAAGTATTCGAAAGAAGCGGGCAAGGAACAATACCTGATACCGTACTTTATCGCCGCCCATCCGGGTTCGACGGATGAAGACATGATCAACCTGGCAATCTGGCTCAAGAAAAATGACTTCAAGCTGGATCAGGTACAGACCTTCATGCCTACACCAATGGCACTGGCTACGACCATGTACCATACCCGCAAGAACCCGTTGAAGAAAGTAACGGCAGATTCCGAAGTGGTAGAAACAGCCCGTTCAGGCAAGGTGCGCAAACTGCACAAGGCACTGTTACGCTATCACGCACCAGAAAACTGGGAAATCATCCACGAAGCCCTGCAACGCATGGGCAGGCGCGATCTGATAGGTAGCGGACCACGCCATTTGATCCCGTCTCGTCAGCCGCATATCCCCATCACAATTGATGAAAGTGGTGTTGCCAATGGCCGACGGATCGCAGCACCCAAAATCGATACTTTTGGCAAAAAACCTACGACACGCCCACCTATGGGGACCGGTATAAAGACTGCCATGAAAACAGCGCCAAAAACAACAGCAAGGACCACGGCAACCACAGCAGCCCCCGCTACAGGCCGCCCAGCCCTTGCCTACAAATCAGGCAAATCCAAAGCGGCTATCGGCAGCAAATCCGGGCGACGCTAGCTTGATTTCACAATTTTTCAAAATAAGTGTTCGATAAAAATCAAAGCCGCGTTGAAAAACGCGGCTTTTTTTTCAGCATTTTCCGCTCATTCATTACCGCTGATGTAGAATCAATTCATCGCTTGCAGCAACTTCAGCCCCCCTTAACAAGGAGATAGTATGAAGCACATGAAAACAGTCCTGATACTCGAGCATACTGAAGAAGTGTTCGACAAGCTCACTTGTGATGTATGCGGCGCTGAATCCCACTGGGATGAAAACTGGGGCAGCAAGGAACATGAAAAAATCATCACCACGCTGAGCCTGGAAGAGGAAGAATCCTTCCCGAATGGCGGTCAATCCACCCTGACGCAATACCATATCTGCCCACCTTGTTTCAAAAACCATCTGAGCAAATGGATGGAAAGTCACAGGAATAGCGCGCCAACAGTGAGCAAATCAGTCTGGTGATAAATCAGCACTGGCACCTGGCAGTGACGACATCACCAATACTCAGGTATACCAGATAAATTGCTTATGTAAGTTGTTTCAAGAAGTGCAACTCACTCTTCTGAAATACGACCAAGGCCAGCGCTGAAATTCATATTCTTGCAGTTTATACATATGTTCACAGCCTAATTCGCTCATGCAGTCGCATGCCAAGGTATAATGCAAGGTTTGATTGCATTAGAAAAGAATACCTATCATGGAAGCTGAACGCCTCAATAGCCTGTCCGCCCTGCTCGCCGACCTGACAGTCCGCGAAGCCGAACTCCGGAGGTATCTTTGACTTCGATATCAAGTCAGAGAAACTCGAACAAGTTAATGCCGAACTGGAAGATCCTGCCGTCTGGAATGATCCCAAACGCGCCCAGGAACTAGGCAAAGAAAAAAAATCCCTGGAAAACGTCGTCAACACGCTTGTCAAAGCAGACAGCGGCCTGCGCGACGCCAATGACCTGTTTGCCATGGCGCGCGAAGAGAACGATGACGATACGCTGGAAGCCATAGAAGTTGACGCACAAGGTTTGCGTGAACTGGTCGAGGGCATGGAATTCCGTCGCATGTTCAACAACCCCATGGACCCGAACAATTGCTTTATCGATATCCAGGCGGGTGCTGGTGGTACTGAAGCACAGGATTGGGCATCGATGCTATTGCGTCAATATTTGCGCTATTGCGAGCGCAAGGGCTTCAAAGTCGAAATCATGGAACAGTCTGACGGCGACATCGCTGGCATCAAGACCGCTACATTGAAGGTTGAAGGCGAATACGCCTATGGTTTCCTGCGCACGGAAACTGGAGTACACCGCCTGGTACGCAAATCACCATTCGATTCCAACAATGGCCGCCATACATCCTTCTCCAGCCTGTTTGTTTACCCTGAAGTAGATGACTCGTTTGAAATCGACATCAACCCGGCAGATGTACGTACCGATACTTACCGCGCATCCGGTGCCGGTGGTCAGCATATTAATAAAACCGATTCCGCTGTCCGTTTGACGCATGGTCCTTCCGGCATCGTGGTCCAATGCCAGAATGACCGCAGCCAGCACAGAAACCGTGCTGAAGCATGGGAAATGTTGAAAGCCAAACTGTTTGAACTTGAGCTGCGCAAGCGCATGAGCGAAAAACAGAATCTGGAAGACTCCAAGACCGATGTCGGCTGGGGTCACCAGATCCGCTCTTATGTACTGGATCAATCCCGCATTAAGGATTTACGCACGAATTTTGAATCTGGCAACACCAAAGCAATTCTGGATGGTGACCTGGATGAATTCATCGCGGCATCCTTAAAGCAAGGCGTGTAATACAGCGTGTACATTGCGCAGGCGATCCGCCTGCGCAGCCTTAAAGAATCAAAACCCGCAGGCCAGATGCCTGCCCTCCCTTAGGGAAAATTATGTCTGATATCAATAATGCGGCACCCGCCGAAGAAGTAGCAGTTGACGAAAATTCTATCATCGCCGAACGCCGCGCCAAACTGGATGCTATCCGCGCCAAAGGCGTTGCTTTTCCGAATGACTTCCGCCCGCAACACAAAGCGGCCGAACTGGCAGAAAAATACGGCGCGATGAGTCGTGAAGAACTGGAAGCACTGAATGTTGAAGTCAGTGTAGCCGGTCGCATGATGTTGAAACGTGAAGCCGGTAAAAAAGCTGCGTTCGCAACTTTGCAAGATGCTTCTGGCATCAAGGCCGATGGCCGCATACAGTTGTATGTCACCACCGACAAAACTGGCGAGGCTGAAATGGAAGCTTTCCGTCACTATGACCTGGGCGATATCTTGGGTATAGAAGGTGTACTGTTCAAAACTAAAACCGACGAATTGACAGTCAAGGTCACGACTCTGCGCATGCTGACCAAGTCCCTGCGCCCCTTGCCCAATAAATTCCACGGCCTGGCCAATCAGGAAACCAAGTATCGTCAGCGCTACGTCGACCTGATCATGAGCGAAGACACGCGCCGCACCTTCAAGGCACGCACGGCAGCCATGAACTCCATACGCACATTCATGAACAGCAATGATTTCATGGAAGTGGAAACACCAATGCTGCACGTGATACCTGGCGGCGCTGCTGCCAAGCCTTTCATCACGCATCACAATGCGCTGGACATGCAGATGTATTTGCGTATCGCGCCTGAACTGTATCTGAAACGCCTGGTAGTCGGCGGCTTCGATCGCGTGTTTGAAGTCAACCGCAACTTCCGTAACGAAGGTGTATCACCACGTCACAATCCAGAATTCACGATGATGGAATTCTATGCAGCCTATGTCGATTACAAATGGCTCATGGATTTCACCGAGCAAGTCATCCGCAAGGCGGCTGAAGATGCACATGGCACAGCCGTACTGACCTATCAGGGCCGTGAACTGGATTTGAGCAAGCCTTTCCAGCGTCTGACCATCGTTGGCGCCATCAATAAATATGCGCCAAATTACACCAATGAACAATTGCATGATGCTGAATTCATCAAGGCAGAATTGCTGAAATTTGGTGTCAAGCCTTTCGCTACAGCCGGTCTGGGCGCATTGCAACTGGCCCTGTTTGAAGAAACCGCCGAAGCACAACTGTGGGACCCGACCTATATCATTGATTACCCGGTCGAAGTCTCACCACTGGCACGTGCATCTGACACCGTTGCAGGTATCACAGAACGTTTCGAGCTGTTCATGACCGGTCGTGAAATTGCCAATGGCTTCTCGGAATTGAATGACGCCGAAGACCAGGCAGCACGCTTCCAGGCACAGGTAGCAGCCAAGGATGCCGGTGACGAAGAAGCCATGTACTACGACGCTGATTACATCCGCGCCCTCGAATACGGCCTGCCACCGACCGGTGGCTGCGGCATAGGCATAGACCGTTTGATGATGCTGATTACCGATTCACCAAACATCCGTGACGTGATCCTGTTCCCGCATTTGCGCCGGGAAGATTAATAATTGACATAGTCAAGCATAAATGACGAAGGGACTGTAGAATTTGCAGTCCCTTTTGTTTTCTGCCATCTTCTGCCATCAAGTAAATCCTGCCATGCCACCAGTCCACCCGCTTAAAAAACTCCTGAATTATGCCAAGGCCTATAAAACAGATTTTCGCCTGGCAACCATTTATTCAATATTGAACAAATTCTTTGATGTCTTGCCGGAAGTATTGATTGGCGTCGCTGTCGATATCGTCATCAATGGCGACAAGAGTTTTCTGGCAAAACGGGTTCTGGGCGGCTTTGGCATTACCGACACCTGGCATCAACTGATGTTTCTTGGCATAGTGAATGCCATCATCTGGGGTGGCGAATCCTGGTTTGAATACCTGCTGTCACTTAAATGGCGAAAGCTCGCACAGAAT
Source organism: Undibacterium sp. Ji49W (assembly GCF_049340205.1). Classification (NCBI taxonomy): domain Bacteria; kingdom Pseudomonadati; phylum Pseudomonadota; class Betaproteobacteria; order Burkholderiales; family Oxalobacteraceae; genus Undibacterium; species Undibacterium sp. Ji49W. Next base: position 71,473 of record NZ_JBMPOW010000009.1, read on the forward strand.
CTGCAACATGACTTGCGACTGGATGCCTATGACCATGTGCAAAAACTGGAAATGGCCTATTTCGAAAACCAGCGCACCGGTAACCTGATGTCCATCCTGAATGAAGATATCAACCAGATGGAACGCTTCCTGAATGGCGGTGCCAATCAGATCATCCAGGTCATCTGCTCATCCATCATGGTCAGCGCGGTATTCTTTACATTGCAACCTTCGCTGGCAGTCATTTCGCTGTTGCCGGTACCGGCTATTCTCATCGGTGCGTTCTGGTTTCAAAAACGTCTGGCACCTCGCTATTCGGAAGTACGCGAAGCAGCCGGCGATGTCAGCGCCAGGTTGAATAATAATTTGCTGGGCCTGGCTACCATCAAGGCCTTCGCTACCGAAAGCTTTGAAAAAAACCACATCGCCGAAGCCAGTGACGCCTACAGGCAGGCAAATACGCGCGCCATTGCCATCAGTTCCGCCATCACACCTGTCATCCGTATGGCGATTCTGGCTGGCTTTACTGCCACTCTGGTATATGGCGGCTGGTTGACCTTGCAGGGCGAACTGGCGGTGGGTGCCTATTCTGTGCTGGTGTACCTGACCCAGCGCCTGCTATGGCCCATGACAGGCCTGGCAGAGGTTGCCGACATGTATCAACGCTCCATGTCGGCAATAGACCGAGCCATGGGCTTGCTGGATACCAAAATCAATATCACCTATGAAGGCAAGCATGTATCGCCAGACCAGGTCAAAGGGGAATTGCATTTCAATAACGTTGAATTTGCCTACGGTGAACAAAAAACCCTGCAGGCAATCAACCTGCACATCCCGGCAGGCAAAACCGTTGCATTTGTCGGCTCTACCGGCTCCGGCAAATCCACGCTGGTCAAACTGCTGTTGCGCTTCTACTCACCCACATCTGGACGCATTACCCTGGACGGGAATGAAATCAGCGAACTGAATTTGCAGGATTTACGCCGCACGATCGGCTATGTGGCGCAAGACAGCTTCCTGACCGATGGTACGATTGCCGAAAATATTGCCTACGGCGTGCACGGTGCCAGTGATGCAGCCATTGCCGAAGCCGCGCAAGCTGCCGAAGCCACAGAATTCATTTCCAGATTGCCACTGGGTTTTGCCACCCGCATTGGTGAACGCGGGCAAAAATTGTCAGGCGGCCAGCGCCAGCGCCTGGCATTGGCCAGGGCTATCCTGAAGAATCCGCCCATCCTGATTCTGGATGAAGCCACCAGCGCAGTCGACAATGAAACCGAAGCCGCCATACAGCGCAGCCTGGACGTGGTCAGCCGCAACCGCAGCACCATCGTGATTGCCCATCGCCTGTCTACCGTACGTCAGGCTGATTGCATTCATCTGCTGGAAGCTGGCAAAATAATGGAAAGCGGCACCCATGAAGAATTATTAAGTCTGGATGGCGGTTATGCTGCCCTGTGGCGTTTGCAGACGGGTGAGAGAAACCCTGCCTGATCCACGGGGGCATGCCAGCCATCAGACTATGCCAGTCACGATTTGACGATTTGACGATATTTTTCATCATTCGCAAGAAGATAATGTTAATCTCGCGCCAAGGAGTGTATATCGAATGAAGAAGTCTCTTACCATAGGCGTGGCGGCTGGCTTGATGACCTTGCTGGGCATCACCTCATACCAGGCTATCGCCTACGTGACCCAGGTTGCGCCTGCCAGCAGCGCGGCAGTCAGCATGCCGGTCAAGGCTTTTGAAGTTGATCCGACCTGGATCAAGGAAGGCACCCCTAACTTCAGGGCGACGGAATTTTTCAAATCCCATGACGGTAAGACCAGTTCCGGCATTTTTGAGTGCGATGGTCCCTCCACTTTTGAATGGCATTACCAGCTTGATGAAACCATCTATGTACTCGACGGTGGCGTAGATATCGAGTATCAGGGCAAGCGCTTCTCACTGAAACCGGGTGAAACTGCATTTTTCCGCGCAGGCACTACCGCCCTCTGGCATGTCCCCAAAGGCATACGCAAAACCTGGACCCTGCATGATGCAGGCAAACCAGCCCGTGGCCTGGCCAAATTGCTGGGCTGATCCAGCCAATTCAGTTGATCCAGCATTTTCCTCAACAGAAGAAGCTCACCCAATCCAGGCAAGCTTCTTCGCTTACACTGACTTAAGCCTAACTGACTTAAGCCTTCCAGGTCACTGCCCTGGCCAGCGCAAGGGCACTCAGGAAAGCATTTTCTACCCTGCCCGCTCCCTCCAGACTGGCAGCAAACCAGTCACCACAAACGCCAAGTCCTTGTTTGTCATTCCACAGGCAATCCACAGCCAGAGGCTTTTCTGCCTGCGCATATCGCCAGCGATGGGCGACTGCGTGTATAGGTTGTATGCGGGAACCCGTAGCCTCATGGAAAGCCTTGGTCAATTTTTCTTTGACACGCTCTGCGTCGTCTTCCAGATGCTCAAGGCTCCAGGCGGGTGTTGCATGGCAGACCCAGCGCTCACCCGCACGATGCAGCGGTTTTGCATTGTCACGCGCAATCCAGCCCAGACGTGACTGATTGACCCAGGCACCGTCATACGGCAAATCAAGCGAGCTTTGAAAACCCAGCATCAACGTCCAGCATGGTGCCAGTCTGGCTTGTTTGGCCTGCTTTGCCATGGCAGGTGCGACTGACAGCAAGACTTCTGCCTGGTCTGCGGGTATCGCAAGAATAACACCGTCGAAGGGGCCAGCCGTAGCCGCAATCGGAACCGTACTGGATTGCACCGACAGCAGCCACTGCTTGCCCTGGCTTTCCAGCGCAGTGACCTGCTGCTCGGTACGGATATCCAGCCCATGTGCAAGCTGTTTACACAAGGCATTCATGCCCGGCACCGGCACATACCGTGTGCCACTACGACCAGCTGCCTTGCTGATACCGGCATCCAGTGTCGCCAGCTTGGCGGTCCATGGTACTACCCAGCCAAATTTTTTCCAGTCTGCAATTTCCTTCTTGAAACGATCAGATGTTGCGGTGAAATATTGCGCGCCGTGATCAAAGCCACCCAGTTCAGTATGCCTGGTACTCATGCGGCCGCTGACACCCATGCTTTTTTCATACACGGTGACATGATGGCCTTGCGATTGCAATTGCCGCGCAACGGTCAAACCCGATAATCCTGCACCAACAACAGCGATATGCATAGTATTTCCCTTTATTTGAGACAATAAAAAACGCCCGCTTAGCGTGCTTGCGGGCGTCAATTTAAATTCGGTCAGGCATCCGGGATCACTGCTCGTTTTCTTCAACTGGCCAGTCGCGGATATATGCCTTCAGCATCTTGTTTTCGAAGCTTTGCGCTTCGAGCACGGCTCTCGCCACGTCATAGAATGAAATCACCCCAAGCAGGGTTTTCGCATTCATCACAGGCAGGTAGCGCGAGTGTTTTTCCAGCATCATGCGACGCACTTCATTGACTTCGGTTTCCGGAGTCACCGTCAGCGGGTGGTCATCCATGTATTTGCGCACAGTGCCTGCGCCCAGGGAGCCCTGGTTTTTATGAATCGCACGTATCACCTCACGAAAGGTCAGTATGCCAACCAGATCACCGTACTCCATCACGACCAGAGAACCGATATCTTTCTCTTCCATGACGCTGACGGCTTCGGTAATAGGGATATCAGGCGTGATCGTGAAAAGTATGTTGCCCTTCACTTGAAGTATCTCTGAGACTTTCATGATGCCCCTCCGTTTGTGTTTTTGTGGTCGTTATTTGCAATGTATCGCAAGCCTTGCAAAAAATCCAGCACGTAAAATATATTTCCTGCCAAAAACACGCGGATTTTGCAAGCAGCATAGCAGCGATGGTAGCATTGCTGCCTCACATATGGAGAGTCTCCCCCATGAGCGGACCTAAATACCACGGCTTTGACACCTTATCCCTGCATGCCGGTGCTGCACCTGACCCAACCACCGGGGCGCGCGCCACACCCATCTATCTTACCTCTTCTTTTGTTTTCAAGGATTCTGACCACGCAGCCTCACTTTTCAATATGGAACGTGCTGGCCATGTTTATTCGCGCATATCGAATCCAACCAATGCCGTGTTGGAAGAAAGAATTGCCGCACTGGAAGGTGGCGTTGCCGGTATCGCCGTTGCCAGCGGGCAAGCTGCCATGCATCTGGGTCTATGTACCATCGCCGGCGCCGGCTCCCATGTGGTGGCTTCACGTGCGCTGTATGGCGGCTCGCAAAACCTGCTGGCTTACACCATGAAGCGGTTTGGCATAGAAACGAGCTTTGTTGATCCACGCGACCTGGACGCCTGGCGCGCTGCCATACGCCCGAATACCAAGGTATTGTTTGCCGAGACCCTGGGCAACCCTGGTTTGGATGTATTGAATATTCCGGCGGTAGCCGCCATTGCCCATGAAAATCATTTACCACTAATGGTGGATGCCACCTTTACCACCCCCTATCTGCTGAAACCATTTGAACATGGTGCCGACCTGGTGTTTCACTCTGCCACCAAATTCCTGTGCGGTCATGGTACGGCTATCGGCGGCTTGCTGGTGGATGGCGGTACATTTGACTGGCAGGCTGCCTATGAAAAAACGGGCCGTTTTGCTGAGTTGTGTGAACCCTATGACGGCTTCCATGGCATGGTTTTTTCGGAAGAATCTACCGTTGCGGCATTCTCGCTACGTGCCAGACGCGAAGGCTTGCGTGATTTCGGTGCCTGTATGAGTCCGCACAATGCCTTTAACATATTGCAGGGCATAGAAACCCTGGGCTTGCGCATGGACAGACATGTCGCCAATACGCGCAAGGTCGTCGAATTTCTGGTGGCACATCCGGCAGTGGCGTCGGTCTCTTACCCTGAACTGGCATCCCATCCTGACCATGCGCTGGCAAAAACCTTGCTACCCAAAGGTTGCGGCGCAGTATTTTCATTCAATCTCAAGGGCGATCGCGCTGCGGGTCAGCGTTTTGTCGAAGCACTCAACATCTTCTCTCATCTTGCCAATGTAGGCGATGCGAAGTCTCTCGTGATCCATCCGGCATCCACCACCCATTTCCGGGTACCAGCAGAACAATTGCTGGCATCCGGCATCAGCGAAGGCACCATGCGCCTGTCCATAGGGCTGGAAGATGCAGATGACTTGATTGACGACCTGACACGCGGCCTGAAAGCGGCCCAGAAAGGAGCCTGAAATGATTTTCCAGGTAAACGGCCAGGCAGCCTATTGCTATACCGGCGGTAAAAACTTCAATCCGGCGCAGACGACGGTAGTATTCATTCACGGCGCCCAGAATGATCATTCAGTGTGGGGCTTACAGACACGCTATTTTGCCCATCACGGTTTTAATGTGCTGGCAGTTGACTTGCCAGGCCATGGACGCAGCAAAGGGGCAGCACTGAGCAGTGTGGAACAGATGGCTGACTGGCTGCTTGCCTTGCTGGATGTGGCAGGCGTAGAACAAGCCATGCTGGTTGGACACAGCATGGGTTCACTGATCGCACTGGAAGCCTGCTACAGGGCACCAGCACGTGTCGGCAAGCTGGTCATGGTTGGTACCGCCTACCCCATGCGAGTATCGGATACGCTGTTGAATGCAGCACGTGACGAAGAACAGACGGCCATTGATATGGTAAATATCTGGTCACACACTTCGATTGCCCACAAACCATCCTGTCCGGGCCCGGGGTTTTATGTCATGGGTGTCAGCCAGCGTTTGATGCAGCGCATCTCGGCCATCAATCCGGATAAAGTATTCCATACCGACTTTTCTGCCTGCAACGCCTATGCCAATGGTGAAGTGGCAGCGCAGTCGGTAGCTTGCCCAAGCCTGTTCATTCTCGGCAAGAAAGACATGATGACACCTGTCAAGGCCAGTCTTGTCCTGAGTAAGGCCATCGCCCACAGCGGGCAAGTCATCATAGAAAACTGCGGTCATTCGCTGATGGCAGAACAGGCCGATCAGGTTTTGACAGCCTTACTCGACTTTGCCAGGGCTTGATAGTGATGGTGATGGCAATGACGCTGGAAAGCTGGGCATTATTCACCGCCACCGAAGCGGCCCTGTCGCTATCGCCCGGCCCGGCAGTGATGATGGTGGTGGCGTACGGCATAGCCAGGGGATGGCGTACATCACTGTTTGTCACGCTAGGTATCTTGACGGGCAATGCCATTTATTTCGCCATATCGGCGACCGGCATAGGTTCGCTGATACTGGCTTCACCCAAAGTATTCATGGCGATCAAGTATCTGGGTGCGGCTTATCTGGTCTATCTGGGTTTTTCGGCCATTTTTGGCAAACCATCACCGCTGACCATATCCAAACTGGATGGAGTGGCGCTCAGCGGCAGAAGGATATTCAGCAGCGCATTGATGCTGCAATTGACCAATCCCAAAACCCTGCTGATGTTCGTGGCGATATTGCCGCAATTTATCGATCCCAAAGAACCGGTAGGTGTGCAGATGCTGATACTGGCAGCCTGTTCCATCATTCCCGAATTTTTCATCTTGCTGGGATATGGCATGCTGGCCAGCAAAGCCAGCCATTGGGCAACGCAGGAAAGGTATGCGGTCATTACAGAAAGAATCGCCGGCACCCTGGTAACAGGGGCCGGCATCATGGTCGCACTGGTTTAACTGCGTATGTCTGGCTTTCTTATGCGTGGGCGGGCAGGCGCTGGTTCAGGCCTGCCAGATAATCTGCCCTGAAACGGCGTAGGACATAGTCCTTGTAATTGTCATGTTTCAGTGTGTCCCAGGCCACTTCCCTGCCCTTGCAAGATTTTTCCTTGGCGGCGGCCAGGACTTCCTGGCTCAGTTCCAGGTTGGCATCGGTCATCAATTCATAGCCGTACAGTTGCATGAATTCCTTGGTCAGGCTTTCTATGACTTCGATTTCGCGCATGCTCAACTGCTGCTTGAATTTATCCTTGTTCGCCATCACCGGTGGGAAGCGATTTGTTTCCCACAAGGCTGACATATGAGATATTTGCTGAGCCTCGGCAGAATGGCTGACATCCAGCATTTCTGGCAAAAATGTGATGCCAAAAAATGTGCAAATCGCCCGCAAGACGGTTTCCTGGTTACTTAAAAAATCTTCATAACGTATGGTCAATACCTGATCAGGATGCCTTTGCATGATGTCGCGCGAAAGTTGATGCGCTTCCAGCCAGGCCATGGCGTTCAGGGTAGAGTCATAATCATGAATGATAGCCTTGTTCATGGACGCAACCTGAGCTCTTGGATCGCGCACCACATTCAGGAACAGCATATTCGGGAATATCTGCAAAAGTTCTTCTGCATAATGCACGCTGTCCAGCGATTTATCCATGACGATGCTGGCATGGTGATGTTCGCCCGTGCGTAACAGCAGCTCCCACAATATCCTGTGCACACTACGTTTGTCATTCCGGATCGATTCAAAGACATCCACGGGATCAAATACCATGTCTTTCCATTTCACCATGCTGGCTGCCTGCAAGCCGACCACATCGACCACCAGACGGAAATAGTTTTCATCATCGTCCAGATTGCCATAGCGTGGCACCAGAGGCATGAAGTCGACAATATGCAAAGGGTAAGGCGAATAAAATTCTTCGCTATTGTTCAGACGCAAACGCAGGGCATGGCTACCACAGCGTCGCAAGGGTATCATCAGCACGGGAGTTGGTCGCTTATGGACGGTCGCCACTTTTTGTACGCTGCTAACACTATCTGATTCTGCCATGATGCTCTCCCCATGCTTGAAGGTATGAATCCGGAAGACCGCCTTGCTTTACTGTCTGCTTATGGCAGGCTGAACTGCGGTTTTTCCATTTTCTCGAAATAACCAATAAAGGTTTCTATAAAACCATCCACTTCTGATGCTGGTAAATTGTTGATGCCACCTGCGCCGCGTCGCCCACCACCGCTGACAAACGCAGAACAGAATTGATTTGCCGGGCAATTGTCCACATCACCTGAACGCACACTGACGACATAACTGCCATCCGGCTTTGCCGTCAGCACGGCAAAGGATTTTCCGCATTGCTCTTGCGTTAACTGATTCGCCAAAATGCCTGAAACCCGCCTGGCCCAGGCTTGAGTGGGCAAGACATAAATGGCAGACAATTCACTTTGCTTATAGGCACGCACGCCCTGCATGGCAGCCATGTCACTGGCATAGGCATCACGCAGCACAGAAAATGGCACGGCATTATTTACAAAATCAAAAGGATCGACATAGGCATGTATGGCCCCGTACAAAACTGCGGGATGAAAATGCAAGTCATCCACCGATTCACCGTAGGCGTTGTAATTGAGTAGTATGCCAAGTTCTTGCAATTGGCTGCATTGCAATGCATCGAGGCCAGCCTGGCTGGCTATGGCATGAGCCACTTCCGGTAAATTATCACCATAAGCAGCAACTACCGCCCACTTCCAATGTTTGCCATTTAAATGCTGATTGACCAATAGACTGCTGCAAACATTAGCCGCCATATCGCAATGCAAGTGCAGACGTTCATGCGTAAAAGCCTGTGTCGCAGCATGGTGATCGAAATAAGTAATATCTGCACCGCCAGCAAGATGCTGACGCAGGGCCGCGATATTACTGTCCAGAGAGATATCCAGCACGGTCAGTAAATCACCTGCTTGTGATTCAAAACGACCCAACAAATCGATATCCCGCTTGGCACCGGTGATTAATTTCGCCTGACGCGGTTCTGCCAGCCTGAGTTGATGCAAGGCACAAATGCCATCGGCATCACCATTGAAGACATCATAGGCATGTACAGAATTGTTGGTATCGGCAGACATGGATTTTCCCGCTATTTGATATAACACAATCCTATCAGGTGTCTGTACAGTTTTTCTGCGGCCTCTTCTATCGTGTGCATTTCAGAATTGATTTCCAGATCAGGATCCAGCGGCGCTTCATAAGGTGCTGAGATGCCTGTAAATTCCGGTATCTCGCCCCTGCGGGCTTTTGCGTACAAGCCTTTGGGGTCACGTCTTTCACAAACCACACCGGGCGTGCTGACATGTACTTCAATGAAACGTTCTTCGCTGATGATTTCTTTCGCCATGGCCCGGTCCGCCTGGAATGGAGAAATGAAAGCAGTGATGACGATCATGCCAGCTTCATTAAGCAGGTGCGCAACCTCTGCAGCCCGGCGGATATTTTCGCGCCTGTCATGCGGTGAAAAACCCAGATCACTGTTGAGGTGATGCCGCAGGTTGTCGCCATCCACCACAAAGCAGCAATGGCCGCGCTCCAGCAAGAGTTTTTCCAATGCGTAGGCAAGCGTCGATTTGCCAGCACCACTCAAACCAGTCAACCATAAGGTGGCTGGGCTCTGGCGCAGCAATCGCTCGCGTGCCATCGATGTCACAGTGCCATAATGCCAGTTAATGTCTCCTCCACGCGACTGTGGGTTGTGCACGAAACGACCAAATTTGGTTCTGCGCTCAACTGGCACGTTTTCTTCGGGTGCTTCGTCCAGTACTCTCGTGGTTGCTTGCATTTTCCGACTCCCGGTTCAACAAAGACGATGTTTACTTTCAGAATTCTTCCCAATCCTGTGTGTCCGTTTTGCGGACGGCACTGGCACTTCCTGCGCTGGTAACCCGCTTGATCTGTTTGGCAGGTGCTTTATTTTTTTCCAGCGTCGCTTTTTTTATCAGCGGTATGACTTTTTTGTCTGTGATCACAGGTTCACGCCAGCCAGGTTCTGAAAATTTCTCTGAAGCAAGCTGGAAGGTGCTGACCAGGGACGACAAATCGTCTGCCTGATTTTGCAGCGCACTGGCGGCAGCGGCGGCTTCTTCCACCAGCGCAGCATTTTGCTGGGTCACATCATCCATCTGCACGATGGCTTCATTGATCTGCTCTATACCCGCAGTCTGTTCCTGGCTGGCCATCATGATTTCAGTCATGATGCTGGTCACGCGTTTGATGCTGGCCACAATTTCTTCCATAGTGACACCGGCCTGATCGACCAGTTTTGCACCGATATCCACCTTGGTGACCGAATCATCGATCAGGAACTTGATTTCACGCGCAGCCTCGGCCGACCGTTGTGCCAGGTTACGTACTTCGGTTGCTACCACGGCAAAGCCGCGCCCCTGCTCACCCGCACGTGCAGCTTCTACTGCAGCGTTCAGCGCCAGGATATTGGTTTGAAACGCAATGCCGTCAATGACGCCGATAATATCGACAATCTTGCGTGAAGATGTATTGATGGAACCCATAGTCTGCACCACCTCGGACACAACGGTACCGCCCTTGACAGCCACATCCGACGCAGATTGCGCCAGCACATTAGCCTGTCTTGCACTGTCTGCATTCTGTTTGACAGTCGACGTCAGTTCTTCCATCGATGAAGCGGTTTCTTCGAGTGAGCCGGCCTGCTGTTCAGTGCGTGAAGACAGATCCATATTGCCAGATGCTATCTGCCTGGATGCAGTTGCTATCGTATCGGTACCAGAACGCACCTGGCCGACGATGCTGGCCAGGCCATTTTGCATTTCCTGCATGGCATGCATGAGGCTATGCGTATCTTTGTCAGCCAGACGTATGGGCACAGACAAATCACCTGCCGCGATTCTTTCAGCAATCGTGACGGCATAACGCGGCTCGCCGCCCAGTTGTTTCAGCAGGCTTCTGACAATGAGCAAAGCAGCCAGCACACCGACAAACAGGGCAACCGCACCAAATATATACATGAGCTTATTGGCACTGGCGTAATCAAGCTCTGCCTGCGCGATGGCTTCTGTGTTCTGTTTCTCTTCCAAAGTAATCATGTCGTTCAGCAATTCCCACCATTTTTTCTGTATGGGGCGGAATTCAAAACGCAGCATCTTGTATGCTTCATCGCCTTGCTTGTTGACACCTAATTCAGCTGCCTTGGCGATGAAAGGTTCGGACAGTTTGGCCTGATCACGAATACGGCCCAACAAGGCCAGCTCTTCGGAGGATGCATTGGGATCACCCTTGAGCATCTTGGTGAGTTTTTCTTCGGCATCAGCATATTTGACTGCCTGCGCCTTGATGCGATTGACTTCTATCTGAATTTCTGCGGCATCGGACAAAAGGATGAGATTGCGCAAAGCCAGGGCTCGCTCGGTCACCGTCAGGTACATGGTGGAGGCCAGCTTGGATTGCACATTATTGACGTTGGCAATTTCTTCCATGCGCTGATGCATCTTTGCCATATACGTGGTTCCCAACAGCAAAACCACCAGCAACAAACCCAACACCAGTCCAAAACCAGTGACGAGCCTGGTTGAGACTTTCAAGTTTTCAATCTTCATGATTTCCCCCAAAAACGTGAGTCAGCTAAAAAGTTTGACTGGGTCCGGGCTTGCTGCATTTAATGCATAAGCTTATATTGCCACATAGATTTTGATGCCACAAGGAAATTATTAAATATTGTAAACTTTTATATTTCCGTTTAATATCAAATACTTAAAGATATTAATTATTACTATCACCATCAAATCCTTAGTAGCAAAAACCGAATAACCATATTTGTTTAATATATATCAGACTACATGTTAGTGTATATTTTTATAATGTCAATATTGCAATTTAGTATTTTTACCAATTGAATTTATGACTTACTTACCTTATGTAGACGTTGCGAATTACATACATGCATAAGACCAGTTTAAAAAATGGCCTGATTAATCCATAATGAAAATCTGCATGGTTTAGCCCTTGAGGCGAAGCCGGGAAGCAGCTAAATCCAGATCAGCAAATAAAAGAAGATGGTGAAGAGACAAGGCGATGGCAGAAAAATATACGAACTTTTCAGCGTTTTATGCGTTTTACCTGACAGAGCACAGCAACCGGACCTGCCGGCAATTGCACTTTCTGGGGTCCAGTCTGGTGCTGCTTTGCATTGCGCTGTTTGCGTACACCGGTAATGGCCAGTTTCTACTGGGTGCGCCTGTCTGCGGCTATGGTTTCGCCTGGATAGGGCATTTCATGTTTGAGAAAAATCGACCCGCCTCTTTCAAGCAGCCCGTGTTTTCCTTCATGGGGGATTGGGTCATGTACTGGCAACTACTGACTGGAAAAGTCAGTTTTGGTCAGCAAGATGCAGTGCGCAAGACTTGAAATGACAATACCGCTCTGCCATCGTCCTGCCATTACTGCCAGAGCGGCATTGGCATCAGAACAGAAAGTAATCAGGCAAACAGATACACCATGCTTACATGGGGAATGCCAGCTTCTTCAAACAGCTCACCGTCGCGCACAAAACCTTCCTTAAGATAGAAATTTTCTGCTGACTGCTGTGCATTCAGGCACACAGCCTGATCCCCCCTAGCCTGCGCCTCTTTCATCAGGGCACGCAAAATCTTAGCCCCGACGCCCTGGCCGCGTGCTTCTGCCAGTACAGCCATGCGGCCAATATGTGCATCCGGCAAGAGGCGGCCTGTTCCAACTGCCTTACCATCCGCATCATAGGCAACTGCATGTACGCACTGCGCATCGGCGGCATCCCATTCCAGTTCAACCGGAATCTTTTGCTCAATGACAAAGACGGCATAGCGTACGCCTTGCGCATCTGTTTGCAGGGTAGCCCAGTCGGCAATGACGAGGCGCAGGTTTTCAGTATTCATGTTCGGGTATCCGCTGGCAGGTGCGTTTCAAAGGATGAAATTATCGCACGCCATGTATCGCTAACGGCAACTGCCTTGCGTTTTTCGGTATCGGCATAGACATACACCAGTTCGCCAGATATCAAATGGTTTTCACCAAGATAAATTTCGAGGATGAATTGCATGGAAGAACGACCGATACTGGCGCAACGCACACCGATATCGAGTTCATCATCAAACCTGGCGGGTGCCATATATTCAACCGTGGATTTGCGGGCAAACAGTTCCTTGCCCTCAGCTGCCTGGGTGATCACATTCGGCAAACCGGCGGCACGCCAGTATTCGGTAAACGCCACGTCAAAATAATTGAGATAATTGCCATTGAAGACAATCGCCTGCATATCGACTTCTGACCAGCGCACCCGCAAGCGATGAAAGAAAGCAAAATCTGCTTTGGCCATAAATCCTAACTCTGCAAAAATTGACGGATAAGCCGGTTGACGCGTTCCGGCTGTTCATGGATAACCCAGTGTGAACCTTCAGGAATGCGCTGTATCTGGATATCGTCAACAAAATTCTCCAGACCGTCCAGCAAGGTTTTGGGCAGCGCCTTGTCGTTTTCACCCCAGATAACACGGGTTGGTACCTTCACCTGGAAATCAGCAGGGTTCAAATTCAATTTCAGTGGCCCCGGATTGGTTTCTGTAGGTGGATGCAGTGGAGAAGCACGATAGTAATTCACCCCGCCACTCAAACCACGTGCCCAGCAGGCATGGTAAGCCGCCTGGGTATCTGCATCAAACCAGGCAGCATCGCCCTGCCCCATGCCATTAAAGAAACCATCCATGAGAGCAAAATCATCCTTGGCCAGAGCGTCCTCAGAACCCGGATTGCGCAACCAGTTCATGTATTCACTGGAAGTCTTTTGCGCAGGATCAGTCGCCAGCGCCTGCATGAACAGATAAGGATGTGGTGAATTGATGATAATCAGTTTTTCAAACAAGGCAGGCAGGGCAATCGCCATATTCCAGCATACTGCCCCGCCCCAGTCATGGGCGACGACCGTGGCTTGCTGGTAACCCAGATGGGCAATCAGCAACCGCAAGTCATCGACGATATGCCTGGCCTTATAGGCGGCAACATCGGCAGGCATGTCGGACAGATTGAAACCGCGCAAATCGGGCGCTACCGCAAAATAGTCTTGTCCAAATTCGGCCAACTGGGCCGACCATTCATACCAGAACTCTGGAAAGCCATGCACGAACAGGATCAGTGGCCGCCCCCTTTCACCGGCACTGGCAAAATGCAGGCGGGTTCCATTGTCCAGTGTGGCAAACTGATTGCTTATTATTTCTGCTGTCATTGATGCTTCTCCCTGATGCCTGCAAAGTGATGATTAAGCCTTCAACTTGGCTCTGAGCATGTCACGGATATGCGGCGCTGCCTTGTAAGGGTCACCTGGATTGCATTGCAGGACAATGTCTTCCATACGTTCCTGCACATTACCCAAAGCACCGGGATGCGAGAAGATATAGAACTGTTCGTCAGCAATCGCCTTGAAGGTATTTTCAGCCACTTCTTCAGCGGTCACCTTGCCAGAATTCACAGCCTTGTCTGACATGGCCTGTGCCGCCCTTTGGCTGGCAGTGGGTGCAGAACCTGGCACGTCTTCCGGACGATTTCTATGTGATTGTGAAATGCCGGTAGGTACAAAATACGGACACAACACAGAAGCGCCGATTGGTGCTTCCACCAGTTTCAAATCCTGATACAGGGATTCTGACAAAGACACGACAGCATGTTTGGAGACGTTATACACACCCATGGTCGGTGCATTCAGCAAGCCTGCCATGGAAGCCGTATTCACGATATGGCCTTCAAATTGCGGGTCTTTCTTTGCACATTCCAGCATCAGGTTAGTGAAGATACGCACGCCATGAATCACACCCCAAAGATTGACGCCTATCACCCAATCCCAGTCAGCCTGGGTGTTTTCCCAGATCAGGCCGCCAGAGCCAACACCGGCATTGTTGAATACCAGATGCACGGCACCAAATTTTTCCATGGTGGCATCAGCCAGGGCCTGTACTTCTTCTGCGTGGCGTACATCGCAACGCATGGCCAGTACCTGTGCACCTTGTGCTTCCAGCTCTGCTCTGGTTTTATCCAGGGCATCTTGCTGCACATCGGCCAGCACCAGCTTCATACCCAGACGTGCACCGATAATAGCAAATTCACGGCCAAAACCGCTGGCACCACCGGTGATAACGGCTACTCTGTCTTTAAATACTTTCATGTTGTCTCCTGTAATTAGTTTATTTAATAATTTTTAAATTGCGCACTTTGCCTGAATTTATTTTGCACGTTTCATCTGGAAGCCTACGCGTGGGAAATGAACGACCACTGCTCCAGCCCGTTCATCTTGACGACGCACGGCCAATTCATTGTCACTGGCAATCACCAACTCACCCACGACCGGGTCCAGCGCGTAGTCAGTCGGCATGATGACCACCTGCTCACCCAAAGGTATGCCATGGGTATCAACAAAGTTGCGTCCATCTACATCAAAGCTTTGCGCATTCCTAGCGATGTTCAGTGCCTCTGTACTAGTCAAGGGTTCAGACTGGTGATGCCCGAAAGCGGCAACCAGATCCATCCATTTCAATAATTTTGGGTAGTCATTAAAGATAGTATTGATTGCAGGAGCGATACGTATCAGCCACAGCGCCTGATAGACAGAAAAATCCGCAATGCTGGCTTGCGCCCCGAATAGAAATGGCGCATCACCACTGAGCATATTTTCAAGGCGCCTTAAATATTCAGATAGCTGTCCTTTGGCTTCTCCCAGACTGGTACGCGGCATGTTGCCGCGCATGGCAGTGCGATCAGCGCTAAAGGCCTGCATTTCTTCCGCACTGATATTGCCGAATAGTGAAGGGATGGCTGCTGGTTGAAATGCGTACGGAATTGCCGTCCAGAACAAGGTACTGTCCGCCCATTGCGCCAGGTTGCGCGCCAGGCCATTGATGGCAGCGGGATATAACGAAGGTGCAGGTACACGCTTCTCCAGCACTTCGGCAATCAGCGAAGTATCGCAATAAATATCCGCGCCAATTTGTAACAGGGGCGTACGTCGATAACCGCCGGTCAATGCCGTCACATCCGGCTTGGGCATGATGGTGGGCACCGTGACTGATTTCCAGTTCAATTGTTTAAAGCCGAAAATCAAACGGATTTTTTCAGAAAACGGAGAAACTGCAAAATTGTGAAGAATTAAATCGGACATGGTTGCACTATTCTCTCAAGCTTAAACAGTTACGTTAGATTAATTTCACCAGTTGCTTGCCGAAATTCTTGCCTTTCAACAGACCGATAAATGCCTCCGGCGCAGCGGCAATTCCTTCAGCGACCGATTCACGGAATTTCAATTTACCCGTCGCGACCAGGCCACCCAGTTCTTTCAAACCCTGCGGCCATAAATCCATGTGTTCGGAAACGATAAAGCCGCGCATGGTCAAACGCATGGTCAGAAATATGCGGGCATTCTTGATACTCATCTGTTCGCCGTTATAACCCGCGATCAAACCGCACAGGGCAATACGACCAAAGGCATTCATACGGGCCAGGCTGGCATCAAAAATATCACCACCGACGTTTTCAAAAACGGCATCAATGCCGTCTGGCGTTGCTGCTGCCAGATCAGCTTCCAGATTGCCTGCCTTGTAATCGATGCAGGCATCAAAGCCCAGTTCATTGACGACATAAGCACATTTATCCACACCACCAGCAATACCAACCACGCGGCATCCCATCTGTTTGGCCAACTGACCGACCACGCTGCCCACAGCACCACTGGCAGCCGATACCACGACGGTCTCACCAGCCTTGGGTTGCATGATCTGGGTCAGGCCATACCAGGCTGTCAGGCCAGGCATGCCGACTGAGCCCAGGTAAGCTGACAAGGGAATATGGGTTGTATCGACCTTACGCAACAACAAGCCATCAGACACGCCCATTTCTGACCAGCCCAGCATGCCGATGACCTTGTCGCCGACATTGAATTTGGCATTCTTGCTGGCGACCACTTCACCGACCGTACCACCTATCATGGTTTCACCGATGACTTGCGGGGCGGCATAACTTTTGGCATCTTCCATGCGGCCGCGCATGTAAGGGTCCAACGACATGTAGTGATTGCGTACCAGTAACTCGCCATCTTTCAGTTCTGGCACAGGCAGGGATTCAAGCCGGAAATTTTCTGGCACAACCTGCCCTTGGGGACGGGAAGCCAGCACGATACGTTGATACGCAAGTTGAGAATTAGTCGTCATGGTTTACTCATTTCATCAAGTGATTTGCCATCGCCTGAAAGGCGCGGTAAGTGACAGGGTCAGTCGCGCCATTGGCAGCGACGGGATGGGAAGAAAATTTAACGATGACCATTTCGGCCACCGGATCGATATAAATACGCTGCCCATGTATGCCACGGGCTTCAAATGTCTGGTGGCTGTTATGCCCTACCCACCACATATTGCGGTAGGAATAACCGGGCAAGGTGGCATAGCCTGCCTTGGCAAATTTGGCCGGGTCAGCACCTTTGCGTATGTCTTCTACTGCAGCGGCAGGAATGATTTGCTGCCCATTGAATTTGCCATTCAGACGCATCATTTCGCCAAAGCGTGCCATATCACGCAGCGTCAGGTTCAAACCACCACCGCCCTGCTCGGTGCCTACACTGTCTACCGCAAAATAGGCATCATTCTCGGTACCCAGTTTTTGCCAGATGCGCTCAGACAATAGATCGGACAGATTTTGTCCGCTCGCCCGCCGGAGTATCCAGGCCAGCACCTCCGCATTCACGGTTTTGTAGGCAAAGGCTTCATCATGCTTGCCCTCTTTTTTTAATTTCACCAGGAAATCGTAAAAAGTTTTGGGGCCATCGTAAGTTGGCGCTGTCGGCAGCAAACCACCTGATCGGGCGTAATCCCAGATTTCTGCCTTGGGGTCAGCATAAACTTCAGAATACTGTACACCTATCGTCATATCCATGACCTGGCGCACCGTAGCATCGCCATAGGCAGTATCTTTCAGTTCAGGAATATATTGCGTGACAGGTGCCCCAGGATCAAGTTTACCCTCTGCTGCCAGGCTAGCCGCCAGCGTGCCGACAAAGGATTTGGTGACCGACATCGCAATATGCGGTAAATGTGGCTTGGTAATACCCAGGTAGCGCTCGTAGACGATTTTACCTTTATGCAGCACCAGTATGCTGTCGGTGTAGGTACGGGCCTGCATGTCGGCCCAACTGATGTCGGTACCCTTTTCATCTGCAAAACGTAACTGATCAAGCTCATCTGGTTTACCTAAGGCCACAGGCAAAGCCGATACCGGCCCTGCCCCATGCCATACATTGCTGGTTGGCCCCAGTTCACGTCCGTGCGAAAACGACCAGCGCGTGCGTGGAAACTGATAATTACTACCATTGGCAAATTTGATGATCTTGTCCGGTGCTGGTGGAAAACCCTGCATCCAGCCCATTTTTTGCGGGTCGCTTGCCTCAGCATCTGGCAAGACAGTTTGTGCCAAAGACATATTCATGAATGATCCACCGAGTAATGCGATGACAAGAACGAAAAGAACGGCAAAGCGGTTCTGCTGCATGTTGGTCTCCATATATTTTTTTATTGGACTTGCAGGCACTACTTTTTGACTTTAATCACTACCGTACAGCTTTTTCATATTCTCGCCAGATTTAAGGCGTCGCAGATACTTGAACGTACCCATGGCCTTGGCGATCAGTTTGTCACCATTCCAGACTTCGCCTTCGCAAAAGCACATGGTGGTGGATCGATGAAAAGCCTTGCCACGTGCTTCCATACGGCCACCCGGCACACCACCGGGTTGCAGGAAGGTGGTCTTCATCTCTACCGTCACCACGCCCTTCAGATCGCTGCTGAGGGAACGTCCTGCCATTGCCATGACCACATCCAGCATGGTCATGGTGACGCCGCCATGGGCGATTTGCCAGCTGTTCATATGCCGTTCGCTCAGATCCAGTGCCAGACGTGCATGGCCATTTTCCATCTCCAGAAACTCCACTCCCAGATCATGCAGAAAGGGATTCAATACCGGTGTCGGCTGGGAAATTGGAAGCGCGGAAGGCGCTTGAGTTTCAGGAAGCGACATGTCTGTCCCCGTCATACAGCAGACACACCGCCGTCCACGGCCAGGGTCTGGCCAGTAATGTGTTTGCCGGCATCGCTGGCGAACAGCATGGCTACGCCTTTCAGGTCTTCATCATCACCAATGCGCTGCAAGGGTGCTTCCTGGGCGAGTTTTTCTTCACCCAGATGTTCGAGTATGCCCTTGGTCATCTTGGATGGAAAAAATCCTGGCGCAATCGCGTTGACGGTGATGCCATGCACACCCCATTCACCAGCTAAAGTGCGGGTGAAGTTGATGACAGCCGCCTTTGAGGTGTTATATGCGATAGTCTGCATGGTGCCAGGCGCATTGCCAGCCAGCCCCGCAATCGAGGCGATATTGATGATGCGGCCATATTTACGCGGTATCATGGAACGCTTGCCGACTGCCTGCGAGATCAGGAAGATGCTGCGGATATTCAGGTTCATCACCTTGTCCCAGGCATCGACCGGATAATCTTCCGCTGGTGCCCCCCAGGTAGCACCAGCATTATTGATGAGGATGTCGATATGCCCAAGACGGGCCAGCGCTTCATCCACCAGTGGCTGCACTGCCGCATCTTTCGACAGGTCGGCAGCAATTGCGCTGGCATCGATGCCACGGCTTTTCAGATGCGCAACGGCTTCATCCAGGTCAGATTGCTTGCGTGAGGACAGCACCACTTTGGCACCCTGCTCACCCAAAGCTTCTGCCATTTGCAGGCCAAGGCCGCGTGATCCGCCGGTCACCAGTGCGGTCTTGCCGCGCAGATCAAATAACTGTTGTACTGAACGTGTCGCTGTCGTCATGCTAGTCTCCTGTTTTTTTGGTTTGGCAGGATGTCATGTGTACTGATACCGGCACACATGCATCACTGTCTCTTGATAGGGAATGATTAGATAAAAATGTCAGTGGATGAGAGTGGATGAGGTGTGCCTCAGAACCAGGCATCCTGCATTTCATAGGTGGTCACATCAATATTGGAAAGCAGATCCAGTTGCGGATGTACACGTGGCAATTCCCAATGGAAGAAATATTTGCAGGCCTGCAGCTTGCCTGCATAAAAATCAGCATCGTGATGATGTTCCTTGCCCAGGCAAAGCAGAGCCTGCTCCAGCCAGATCCAGGCCACCACGGCATGCCCGAACACTTCCAGATACAACGAGGCATTTGCGAGTGTCTTGTTGGTGTCACCGCAGCCATGCAGTTTCTGAGTTGTCGTTGCCAGCCTTTGCAGTACCCGCGCCAGTGATTTGGTGTAATCCAGCAGTTCAGGATGATGGGTAGCCCGCGTTAAGGTTTTGTGCATGACTTCGCCCAGTGCTTCCAGTGCTGCGCCGTCGTGCATGACGACTTTGCGGCCCAGCAAATCCAGCCCCTGTATGCCGTGCGTGCCTTCATGGATGGGGTTCAGACGGTTGTCACGATAAAATTGCTCGACATTGTATTCGCGCGTATAGCCATAGCCGCCGTGCACCTGTATTGCCAGGTTATTCGCTTCCAGGCACCATTGTGAGGGCCAGGATTTGGCAATAGGCGTCAATATTTCCAGCATCTGCGCCGCATGGATGCGTGCTTCCGGTGTTGTGCCGGTACGTTCTTCATCGACCAGACGGGCACAGAACAAGTTCAGTGCCAGGCCACCTTCCACATAGGTTTTTTGTGCCAGCAGCATGCGCTTGACATCGGTATGCTGGATGATAGGGATTTGCGGCGCGACGGGGTCTTTGTTCAGCGGGGCACGGCCTTGCGGACGATTGCGCGCATAATCCAGCGCATGCAGATAACCAGTGTACCCCAGCATGACAGCACCCAGGCCAACACCAATGCGCGCCTCATTCATCATGTGGAACATATTGGCCATACCACGGTGCAGTGTACCGACCAGATAGCCAATTGCGCCTGCCTTGCCTTGCGGTTTGAACTTGCCCTCACCAAAATTGAGCAGGCAATTGGTGGTGCCACGATACCCCATTTTATGGTTCAACCCGGCCAGTACCACATCATTGCGCTCGCCCAGACTACCATCGGAATTGACCAGTTTTTTGGGTACGATGAAAAGTGAGATACCTTTGACGCCAGGTATCAGCTTGCCGTTTTCATCTGGCACCTTGGCCAACACCAGATGGACGATATTTTCGGCCAATTCATGCTCACCGGCAGATATCCACATCTTGTTGCCCGTGAGGCGATAGCTACCATCTTCCTGCGGTTCTGCCCGGGTGACGATGTCCGACAGACTGGAACCCGCCTGCGGTTCAGACAGGCACATGGTGCCAAAGAAACGTCCATCCAGCATGGGCTTGACAAAGGTTTCAATCTGCTCAGGCGTGCCACATTTGAGCAGGGTATTGGCATTGCCTATGGTCAGGAAAGGGTAAGACGAAGTACCGACATTCGCACCTTTGAAATAGGCAAAACCAGCTTTTTCGACCACGCAGGGCAGTTGCATGCCGCCGACATCAAAATCCTGCCCTGCTGCCATCAGGCCCGCTTCGCAAAACGCTTTCAGTGCGATTTTTACTTCAGGAATGATGTGTACAGTTTCTCCATCGAAATGTGGCTCGTTCTGGTCATTCTTTTTATTATGGGTGGCAAATAAATCCGTGGCAATTTGCTCGCAGGTATCCAGCGCCGCATTGAAGGTTTCGCGATTATGGTCGGCGAAACGGGGCCTTTGATTCAGCGACTCTACGTTCAGCCATTCATACAGCAAAAAATCGAGGTCGCGGCGAGGAATAATTTTAGATTGCATGATGTTTTTTTGGATGAAAAAATGAAATACCAATCTTGCTCACACCACCTTGCAAACACAAGGCAGTATGAGCACCCAACATGCTATCCAGCTTAAACCACTTCAAACAATCCCGCTGCACCCTGACCACCGCCAATACACATGGTCACCACCACATATTTCGCGCCACGGCGCTTGCCTTCGATCAGGGCATGGCCTGTCAGACGCGCACCTGACACGCCGTAAGGATGACCAACTGCAATCGCGCCGCCGTTGACGTTCAGCTTGTCCATAGGAATGCCGAGTTTGTCTGCGCAATACAATACCTGTACCGCAAAGGCTTCATTCAGTTCCCACAAGCCGATATCTTCGACTTTCAAGCCGGCTTTTTTTAATAATTTTGGAATCGCAAATACCGGGCCTATACCCATTTCATCCGGTTCACAGCCAGCGATCGCAAAGCCACGGAAAATGCCCAGTGGTTGCAAGCCCTTTGCTTCGGCCAGTTTGCTGTTCATCAAAATAGCGACCGATGCGCCATCAGAAAACTGGCTGGCATTACCAGCAGTAATAACACCACCTGGTACGGCAGTACGGATTTTGGATACGCCTTCGAGTGTCGTATCAGCACGTATGCCTTCATCCGCAGAAATGGTGACTTCTTTGGTAATCAGCATGCCAGTGGCCTTGTCTGCCACACCCATGACCGTAGTCATCGGCACGATTTCGGCATCAAACAAACCAGCAGCCTGTGCAGCAGCAGCGCGCAATTGGCTTTGTACGCCGTATTCATCCTGACGTTCACGTGGAATGCCATAGCGTTTGGCAACAGTCTCTGCGGTTTGCAACATAGGCCAATACACTTCTGGCTTGTGTTGCTTCAACCAGGTTTCCACGATCATGTGGCTATTGGCTTCGTTTTGTACGCAAGAAATGGATTCAACACCGCCTGCTGCATAGATATCGCCTTCACCGGCAATAATACGTTGTGCTGCCAGCGCTATCGTCTGCAAGCCGGATGAGCAAAAACGGTTCACCGTCATACCGGCTGTAGTAACCGGGCAACCACCACGCAGGGCGATCTGACGGGCAATATTGCTGCCGGTCGCGCCTTCTGGCGTGGCACAACCCATGATGACATCTTCCACTTCTGCCGCATCGATCTTGGCGCGCTGAATGGCTGCGTCTAGTACATGTCCGCCCATCGTGGCGCCATGTGTCATATTGAAAGCGCCCTTCCAGGATTTTGCCAAGCCGGTACGTGCGGTGGATACGATAACTGCATCAGACATGTAGATCTCCTATGGTGTAAGTATTTTATTGTGCAGCGTTATAGTGCAGAAGTTACTTGCCGGCATGACTCAGGGTATATATTCCTGTTGCAAGCCTGCCCGCCGAAACCCTGCGAAACCATTCATAAGCATATTTCAGCATCTTTGCTCGACATTACTCCTTATCCACGAAGCAAACTCAAGCTCAAAAACTAGAATATCACAATTTAGTACGACCGTTCGTAAATTTATTGAATTCCATTTTACGCCCAATACCGTTATTTATTGAACACCTTATTAATATCATTCGTAAGTTTCTGTAAGTTTCGAGCAAGCATGCCGTAAGTTTCAACTTGCACACTTTGCTTGCAATAAAAAAATGTTGAAATAATCATCGAATTTTTCCGATCCGTTTTCCAGCGCATTTTTATTAAGCACACTTAACTATACTTAAAACAGGAGACAAGCATGGCGACAGCACCTATCGCAACGTCAGGCAGCATGACGGCAGAAGAACGCAAGGTTATCTTTGCGTCTTCGCTGGGCACCGTTTTTGAATGGTACGATTTTTACCTGTACGGCTCACTCGCATCCATTATTGCCAAACAGTTCTTTGCTGGCACTGACCCCAATACCGCATTCATTTTCGCACTGCTGGCATTTGCCGCCGGTTTCATTGTCCGTCCTTTCGGCGCCCTGGTGTTTGGCCGCCTTGGAGACATGATAGGTCGTAAATACACCTTCCTGGTCACCATTCTGATCATGGGTGGCTCCACTTTCTGCGTAGGCTTGTTGCCCAACTATGAAAGCATAGGCCTTGCCGCACCGGTTATCCTGATTTCTCTGCGTATTCTGCAAGGTCTGGCACTGGGTGGTGAATATGGTGGTGCAGCAACTTATGTGGCAGAACATGCGCCACACGGCAAGCGCGGCTCCTTCACTGCATGGATACAAACTACAGCGACACTGGGTCTGTTCTTGTCCCTGATGGTGATTCTGGGTACACGTACTGCCATCGGCGAAGAAGAATTCAGCGCCTGGGGCTGGCGTGTTCCTTTCCTGGTATCGGTTTTCCTGCTGGCAATTTCTGTCTGGATCCGTTTGTCCATGAATGAATCCCCTGCTTTCGCCAAAATGAAGGCCGAAGGCAAAACCTCCAAAGCGCCTCTGACAGAATCTTTCGGTCAATGGAAAAACCTGAAAATCGTTATCCTGGCATTGCTGGGCTTAACCGCAGGTCAGGCCGTGGTCTGGTATACAGGTCAGTTCTATGCGCTGTTCTTCCTGCAACAAACCCTGAAAGTCGATGGTGCAACAGCCAATATCCTGATCGCGGCATCCTTGGTCATCGGTACACCGTTCTTCCTGGTATTCGGTTCACTTTCTGACAAAATCGGTCGCAAACCCATCATCCTGGCAGGCTGCCTGATTGCTGCACTCACCTACTTCCCGATTTTCAGCGCCCTGACACACTATGCCAATCCAGCGCTGGAAGCAGCTCTGAAAAACGCACCAGTTGTTGTTACCGCTGATCCTGATGATTGCCAGTTCCAGTTCAACCCTACCGGCACGAAGAAATTCACCTCTTCATGCGATATCGTTAAAGCAAAACTGGCTGCTGCGTCGGTCAACTACTCGAATGAAGTTGCAGCGGCAGGCACCATCGCTTCCGTCAAAGTTGGCGACAAAGTCATTACTTCGTACAATGCCAAAGGTTTGCCAAAAGACGAAGCTGCTGCCAAAGACAAGGCTTTCTCCAAAGAGCTGGGTGATGCAATTAAGGCCGCTGGCTACCCACCAAAGGCAGACCCTGCACAAATCAACAAGCCTATGGTGTTGTTGTTGCTGTTCATCCTGGTGCTGTATGTGACCATGGTATATGGCCCTATCGCAGCCATGTTGGTTGAAATGTTCCCAACCCGTATCCGCTACACATCCATGTCCCTGCCCTACCATATTGGTAACGGCTGGTTTGGTGGCTTGCTGCCAACTACAGCATTTGCACTGGTGGCATTCAAGGGCGATATTTACTACGGCCTCTGGTACCCTATCGTGATCGCAGCAGCAACCTTCATCATCGGCATGCTGTTCGTCAAGGAAACCAAAGACAACGATATCTATGCAGCGGATTAAACTGCACTGACCTGCACCACAGTCAGTCAAATAAAAAGCCCGGCAAACTTCATGTTTGCCGGGCTTTTTCGCATTTAGTCACAAACCAGATTATTACCAGCTATACCGCATATCCAGGCGTGCCGCGCCTGCCGTAATCTTCAATTCTGCATCACTGCCCACCACCAGACTGGCTCTGGTACGTATATGCCCAAAGGGCAAGCAGGTAATGACTGGTATATCAATGATGCTGCGCAGATACACCAGCATCGCATCAAAATCATAGCCATTGTCATGCGGGGCCAGCTTGTAAGCAGAAAAATTACCCAGGATAATGGCTTTCTGCTTGCTCAGCACACCGGCAAAATGCAATTGCAACAGCATGCGTTCAATACGATAAGGGTGTTCACCGATATCTTCCAGGAACAAAATACCATCCTGCACCTCAGCCCAATAAGGTGTACCCACCGCATGGGCCAGCATGGCAAGATTGCCGCCCCATAAGCGCCCGCTCAATTCCGTATCTGCATGGGTAGTCTGAAACTCCACGGCATGGGCTGTATTGCTGACGCTCGCCTTGAATTGCGCCAGCGTATAGTCGCACGGTTCCTCGCGGGTAAAATCATCGCATAACATGGGCCCAGCAAGACTGATACGCTTACGCGCCAGCATCGCCAGATGAATGAGAGTGAAATCGCTATACCCGACAAAGCATTTACCACTATGCGCCAGCAAATCCAGATCAAGATGCGGCATCAGCCGGGACATGCCATAACTGCCACGCAGAGCCATGACGATCTGCACATCCGGGTTTTGGGCAGCTTCATGCATCTGCTGCACGCGTTCAACATCGGTGGCACCAAAGCGCTGGAATTTTTGCGCCGGCTGGTAATAGCTATGCACCTTAAAACCCTGTTGTGCCAGCAATGCCAGCCCGCGCTCTACTGCCACATCATCCAGAGGAGCACCACTGGGTGCGACAACGGCAATGCCGGGCTGTTCTTTTATCTCTTGCATAGGGATACTGTCATTGTGATTGAATATCTGTGCGGCATGAGTCTGCTTATTTGTGTACTTATTTGTGTACTTATTTGTGTACGTATTCGTGTACTCATGTACCAGCACCACCTGCCGCTATTTTCTTTTGCGCCGCCACGGCACGCCTGTGGGCAAAAAATTCCTTGAGCAAGGTGCCGCACTCTTCCGCCATGACACCCGGCGTTACCTTGGTGTGATGATTCAATTGATCGAGATCAAATACATTCAGAAGAGAACCGGCGACACCGGTTTTAGGATCACTGGCACCAAAAATGACACGCGCCAGGCGTGCATGCATCATGGCACCGGCACACATCATGCAGGGTTCCAGCGTGACATACAGCTCGCATCCGGGTAGCCGGTAATTGCCCATCACTTCAGCCGCAGCGCGCAACGCCATGATTTCTGCGTGCGCCGTAGGATCGTGTTTGCCTATGGGCCGGTTATAGCCGGTGGCAATCACCTGGCCATCCCTGACCACGACCGCCCCTACCGGCACCTCAGCTTCACCCCAGGCCAGCCTGGCCTGCTGCAAGGCAAGCTGCATCATCTCCAGATCACGCAATTGCTGCGCATCCGGCGCGGCGGGTTGGGGTTCGCCGACCATTATCCGTCTATCTCGGCCCAGCAATTTGGTGTTTCGTAGAGTGTTACCTTGGTCAGCTCCAAGGTACGGCCAAACCTGCCGTGGTACACGACTTTCAAGATATCAAAGGCGATCTTCGCCAGGTTTTCCACCGTAGGCACGCGATCAATGACCACGGTTTTATGGCCAGGCAGCTTTTCCAGGAAATTCTTGATGATGTAATCCTTCTCGTAGACGATGAAGGAATGGTCCCATAGATTGACCAGATGTTCGTTGGCCAATGCCTTGATGTCGCCAAAATCCATGATCATGCCGTTATCCGACTCGCCATCTTTCTCAACAACCTCACCGGTCAGCGTAATTTGCAGGGTATAGCGGTGACCGTGCAAATTGCGACACTGGCTGCCATGATCAGGAATGCGATGACCTGCATCGAATTCCAATTTTCTGGTAATCGTTAACATGAAAACTCAAGGAATCTGTAATAGTTTATGGGTTTGCAAACTCAGCTTCCAATGCGGATGCTGTTTGCAGAATTCAATTGCAAGACGCAAATTATCGTCTCTTAAAGGGCCATCCATGGCTTGTACAAAGTAATGTTCAAAATCAAGATTTGCATATGCAGCCATGTCCTGCCCAAACTGCGGGATCACGACTTTTAACTCACTACCCTGTCGTACTACCAACTCTGAACCCATTTTGGGGCTGACGCAAATCCAGTCCACCCCCGCTGGCACCGGCAGGGTCCCATTGGTTTCTATGGCAATTTCAAAACCAACTGCATGCATGGCATCAATTAAAGCTGCATCCAGTTGCAACAAGGGCTCGCCGCCGGTAAACACCACATACTTACTGGCAGTATAGGATACTGGCCACAAAGCGTTGATGGTCGCAGCCAACTCTGTGGCCTGCTTGAACTTACCGCCGCCCTCGCCGTTTGTACCAACAAAATCGGTATCACAGAACTGGCAAACCGCCATCGATCTGTCCTCGTCCCGCCCCGACCATAAATTGCAGCCAGAAAAACGGCAAAACACCGCCGGGCGCCCGGCATGATTGCCCTCGCCCTGTAGAGTATAAAAAATTTCTTTGACGCTATAAGTCACGTCTTATTCCCGCATGATTGTCAGCAGCGACTTTGAAGGCTGCACAGGCAAGGCTTTTGACAAAGCCGCTCTCTTTTACATTGCATGAAAAATGCAATATATGAAATTTTATCGCGTTTTTGGAACGCAAAAGGGACACATGATACCACGGAGCAGCTTATTGGCCTGCTGACTTCTACGTAGCGCTTGTGTAATCAGGCGAGGTTTTTGTATTTTGTTACCTAAAAAACATTGAACTCATTCAACAAAAAATAGTTTCACTCAATAAGAATCGCGTAAAACAATGGTTGCTTAACTGATTTTCTCATGTGTTAGTGCTGTCTACTGTCCAAGCGGTGTTCGCTTCCATTTCGGTGCACCTTTCAACTCTTTACCGTCGTATTTTTGCCCACCTACTCCCATGGTGCCAATAAAGAGGTTATCTGCGCTTTCATTCGAGTGCGCCAGATAAAACCCCTGAATAAAAAAGGCTCCGCTCCATGGTGTATTCTTACCTCTGGCTGGTTTTTTTATAATGCCGCCACCCACTTTTGGCCGATCGCTGTCACTTGCCTGATAGGACATCCAAAAGATGATTGCATTTTTCTTCAAAATTTCACTTGGCGACCTATCAATCTGGGACTCGACCGGTTTTTGGAGTGCCTCCTTCATGAATTTATCTTCGAATGAAAGCGCTTTGGGATTACATACGAAATCTCGATTTGTTATCGCAAATTGAATTGTCTGGTTAGGTAGGCACGGATCAATTAAGGGCCATCCAAGCAGAGGTGCTCCAGGCAGCGCAACGCTACCAGTAAATTGCTCTTTATTCGATGGAAATCTTTTAATCATACCGATAAGACTAACCAAGGGTGAGCGTCCTTCCTGGGCAGCAACGGGCCATCGCCAGTGACTGTGAAGTGCATGTGGCGCTCCCGGAGTTGAAGGCAGACGATCATACGAATTCCAGAAATGGATATTATCCCAGGTAGTAGGTGCAATCTTCGGCGGAGAATCCTCAGTAAGCGTACCAGGCATGCCATTTACAAGGCCATAACTGCATATTTCATATATTACAGGTTTTTCATATCCAGCAAACAATGCGTCTATGCTGAAGCCGTAACCCACTTCTTCATCACGAAAAATACCAGCCGATGTTGGTTTGGTAGTATTTTTCCGGCGAGAAATGACATTTTCTAATGGGGTTGACGCCGATCCGTCATTGACGAAATCAACACCAACATCCAGTTGATAATCAACACGAATTTGCTCTATCGCTTTACAGTTGGTATGAAACTCAATCAATGGAAAAAATCTCGCTGCCGCCAATGTTCCTGAAGGTTCATGCGGAGGGTTTTTGCCGTAATTGGTAAACAAATACTTTTGAATAACAACGAGGTACTCATTCTCTTTCAATGCACTCAGAGCACTGGTCGGTCCTACAAGTATATATGCGGCGCTAACATGCCCGCACACCGCAGTTTCATAATACGGAAATGCTGCATTTGAAGGCCTGGATATTTTTTCTTTTACCTTAGATGGCAGATTTAAATTTTCTACCGAGTTGTAATACACGGCAGGTTCATGCAACTCTTGTTTTCCTCTTATGTTCGCGGGCTTAGTGTGAGTGCCCCCAATACTAAAATAGCAGAGCTTGAATTCTGGTGCGCCCAAGCTCAATGGCTTCCACTCCGGGTCGCTGGGGGGATAACTCACCTCGGATGCTGATGGTGCTGTTTTAACAAAAACATGGTCAGCCACGACCAACGAAGCCAATCCATAAAGATCATGGGTAACATGTCGAAGCTTGAGTCCGCCTGATGGAGGCAACATGTCGTCTGCCACATCAAGCTCCATCAACCAACGCCCCATCAATACTTTGATTTTATGTATAGTGTCATCCGGCATCATTTCTACCCTTATGCGTGCGCTTGTGAAGTGCTATGGACTTGTCCGCTTTCTGACGCAAACGGAACAATCACTATTTGTCCGGTGTGCGCAGTAAGCTCAAGGACGGTATCAACAACGGACAACAGTACATGAAAATATCCTGGACCAAGTCTTACACTACTGCCCAAGACATTGCTTGAGACACTTGCTTCTGTATTTGCTGACAAATTCAGGATGTTCCATTCGCAGCGAAATGAACCACTTCCACCAAACACGGCCGCGTCGATCCTGGCTTGCCCGTCAACCGGCATAACATCAATGCTCGCAGCCAAAGAAAAGCGCGTTGCCGGAATCAGCACCAGTTCGTCCTCATCCGGAATAGCATAGTTGGGGGCGAGCACTGTTTGATGCGCATCGTCCAGCGAATAGACGAGAATACTTTTTTGACTGACCTCACCAGACGTATCCTTGAATGCCAGAAGCTCGCAAGGCATGATAGCCCCAGTGAACACCGGAACTTGCAGGCTTACCGACAAGACGCTGCAGCCCTTGCCAATTCCAATGTCACCGACACTGCACAAACGTACGTCCACATAGGCACCCAACAGTGGTGCAAGATGACTCGCGTCACCCAGTTGTTGCGACCTCTCTGAGATTGGAATATCAATCCCAAATTTCACCAGCCAGTGTTCAGGCATGACACCCAACGTTGCCGGTATTTTGGCGGATGTCATTGATCTCGGGCTTGTTGGAATAAAAAGTGTCAGGCGCGGCGGCAATACACGACGAAGCTGGGTATCAAGTGAAGCCAGAAATTTTACCGCCGCATCTTTAGCCTGGTCTGAAGTCATCAGACAGGGAATGGATTGCTCACTGAACAGCAATTGCGTAGAAATCGCATGACAGTGATTATTGCTATCGATAGTCAGTCGAAATCCCTCTCCGGGTGCGACACCCATTGCAGCTTGAAATACAGATGTCAACACTTTATGAAACTCGTTCAATGCCCCAGTTGTTGCAAGTTTATATGCTTTTACCTGTGCTTTTACCTGCGTCATGCGTGTCACCTTGTTTGAAGCGCACCGTAGTACACGAAAAACAAACATCGGAGCGAGTTTGTTGAGCTCATTCCCGACGTTTGCCTATGCTTTACCTGCCCGGGGCTGCGGCAGACTCATATTATGGTGATGTAGTCGCCGTCGGGGCAACTCCTGATGTCGGCAAGACTATATCTTTTCCATTCATCGCATTTACAGTTGGACAGGTGGTACCTATTAACGGCAGCTTGACATCTTCCACGCATTTCGAACCACACTCAAGTACGGTCAATGTCGTTGGAACACTCAATTCCCATGGGGCGCCCACCTTGATAGGTGCGTCCAACGGCTGAATTTCAGCCAGCATATCCAGAATGGTGGGGTCGCTAAATGTGGGAGCAGCAGCACTTGTCCAAAGGTGCCCGGTCACCATATAGTATAAAAATGCAGCCTCTTTTCCTTCTGCGATAGGCACAGTAACTTTGGCAAATCCTGCCTGCAAGAAAGCCGTCATTGCGGCATCGCTCCCTTTTGCAGCACTCAATTCTGCCCACCGGCAGGTATCCGCATAAAAATACTCATAGAATTTGGTAATCATCAGATCCCAATCCAGATATGAGTCCATCAAGATGGCGCGTTGTGCATCCTTGCAAAATGGGCACTCTATCCGGTTCAATGGTATTTTCTGCTCGCGGCACAGGTGAAAGGCGTCTTGTCCGGTGAGTGGCAGGTCTGCATCAGGTCCTAAAATTCGCAGACAGGCTTTTTTTATTTCATCGGTAATGATTTTTCGAATAGTGTAATCGTCCGCGCTGTATACAATACTGCCAGCCTGCGCTTTTGCCTCTGCGAGCCTGGCGTTGTAGTCATCCAGTTGCGCTTGGTAGGCCATCATGATGGTGGAGAAAGTCTTCGCCTGCCAATTTTTAAACGCCTCTGCAGTGCGCTTGCATTCCACCTTAACCGATACAAAATAGTTATGCGAACGCACAATATAAGATACCGTTAAATTGCTAGAAATACCTGGATTAAAAGTGATGTTTCCACTGCTACCTGACAGATACTGTCCAGCGATCGCCAGGGAAAAGTAGAAGTTAGTCGTTTCGCCGCTGCCAGCTGGCCCGATAACAGTTGCTTTCGTCGCGGTATACCCTTCAGGAATCGCGATCGGCTTACTCGCACCAGAAAAATCAAGGGCAGCATAATCTGCATTGTTATCGGTATTGGTGTCGTGGTAAGACTCCGACAAATAAATGAATTCAGCGGGTGGGGCAGAAATTTCAAGGCCGTACAACGCCCCCGCTGAAAGATAATTGCTGTCGGTCAAATCGGATGGCGATGCCACAGTTGGTTTATTCGGTTTTATCAGTTCAGTCAAACCGGGAGATTGCGTTTGCGAGAATTTATAGAAGCGCGCAGGCTCATCCACATCAAAGCTGACAGAAAGACGTTGGCCATACGTCCATACCTGTGCACTATATATTTTGTTCACCCAGCGATAACTGCCAACAACGTGACCGTTCCCGGCCCGATTGTCGTACCCATGCGTATACCTGTCTTCAAATTCTTCGGTCCGCTTACTTTGCTGCTCTTGAATGACCTTATTGATTACCCGATCCAAAGCACGCGATGTGATTTCCTTCGTTTTTTTAACTGCTTGTTCATCCGCTTGATGAATCGCATTATGCGACGTAACACCAGTTTCCACCTCAAAGCTCACCGTCCCATAATTTCCAGACACCTTGCCGCTATACTTGACATCAAGTGATGACTCGGTTTCTCTCTTTGTTGCAGACTCCATCTCAAAGCGATCGGTGCTTTGATTATCCGTCTCATGAGTAGTTTCGCTTTCGGTATGCGTCAAGAAAGAGTCCTCGGTCCGTATCAAGCGTCGAGTAGCCCTCTCTTGATACTCGCCTTGCAGAACATTCACAATTGCTGCGATTTCACCCGCTTCATAGCGCAGTAAAGTTTGTTCTGCCCGCCGGTATTCCGCCACGTTAAGAATTTGCATGCAACAAGGCAAGTTTGGAAAGGGATTATCTCGTATCGCAATTTCTACGCCCCAATCCGGTTTCGTGGGCAAAGGGCCATGCGGAACACCGGATGACCAAATGGATCCATTAGATATCAACACTGCTGTTTTTGATTTCTCAACCCGATCAAACTGCGTTGTGTCACGCACGCCTTTAATACCTGTATCGACCATGTCCATCTGTTGTGCCGCGTCCGCTTTTTCTTTTATGGCGATTTGCAAATTCTCAATTACGCTTGAAGGCAAGGCGATCCGCGCCGTCGACAAGCGCAATACATTCCTGGATTGTAGTGGCTCTTTACTGGCACTCATCAAGTCAACGGTATAGTTGGCCAATGCAACCGAAGTAAGGGCGTCATATACCATCCCATCGCCACCATTCAACGCGTGATAAATCAGATTATTCCAAAGCCGACTGGAAAGCCTCTCTGCCAGTGGCTTGATCTTCGATATTTGCTGCATCAACTCGGACGCCTGAGCGCTGGTTCTCAATTGCTTGAGTGCAAAGCCAATTTCAATAAATTGACCATACTCGGTTTGAATACTGTCGAAATTGGGAAGGTAGATGGATTTTTTTTCAAAATCCGTCGCACTTTTGGATGCTGAACGGGCTGTTTTCGTAGTGGATGCAGATAAGGCAGATGCCGCACTTGAAACCGACTTCAAGGAGATGGTGCTATCCATGACAAAGTTCTTCGGCGCACTTACTGTCGTGTAGATGTGCGCTGATGGCAACCGTCGCTGCACCCCGCGTATTGTGACGAAGTTAAACAGTGTGGTCGTTGCGCTAGTGTTTACCGGCGACCCAGGGACATTCGACGTTGTTGGAGTGCTCATTTTTCACCATCCTTGTCTAAAAAACCATCATAGGAGATAGTTAATCATAAAACAAGAATTAAATTACTAAATTTGCATTTAATTATGGCAAGATTAAATTTAAGTGTCAGACGTATGAATGGATAACTCAAGGCGACCAGAAACAGATCTAAATTCACCAGTCCATCCACCATCTTGCCAAAACCAAAATTAAACTCACCTTTTTCCACAAAGGTAAAGTCAAGTTATTCGTTATATTGATTCAGCAAAAGCCAGAAATCTGTTTTGGCTGTTACCTGTATGAGATACCACTAATGGCGAGGCTAGTAGATTCTCACCACACCTTTACAATTTGTAGTTCAACAAAATTTATCCTGATACGAGCTTTAATTTTTCTTCAAATCATGCCGCCTGTTTACTGTAACCAAAGCATGAGTTGGCGTTACCCTGAGCGCTGCCTGTGAGGCAGTGCAGAGTGAGTCACCTTGCTCAACCTTATATTTACTTGGACTTGCGTTCCGAGGCTAAAATACTCGCGACTTCATTGGCACTGTATTGCTTTGTACTGACAATTGCCGCACCGGCATTATTTCGCAAATCGAGCCGCGCACTTCCGTCTCCAAGGCGGGTAACTGTGATGTTTGAACCATCCTTTGCTGCTATAACATGAGGAACAGCAAGTCCTTGCTGATCGACATCGGTTAATTCAAGATTAAATTCGGTCGTCACGATTTTAACTGTGCCGGGAGTTTGATTCGAAGTACGCGAATAGGTATTTGTGACCCCATTTCCGAGATAGGTATAGGAGAAATTATCCAAGCCGCGAGGCCCACTGAGGTAGCTGCCGTTTAATTCCTGATCCTGCGTATCATCAGCCATGCGGTATTTCAGCTTTTGAAAAATCAAACTGTTTTGGAACATAATCCCAATGGTGTCACTGTCGAACATGCCAGAAAAGATAATGCCCTTTGGGGTCACACATTGATCAAACTCGAATTGAAAGGAGGCATAATTTTTGATTGTGCCGCCGTTTGGACAAGCTTTCGTTGCCCGTGTCGACCAGTCCGCAAGTAAACGAAAATCAATAAGCAGCTGCATTTCCTTCACCGTGCGATATTGCTACAGCAGGTAAGTTGCAAAAACCCGATCGATATTACTGGAATTCAGTTCCTTTATGATCACCGGCTCAATAGGCGCACTACCCTGGCCACCTCCACAAGAAGCGAATGTGCAGCAAATGAGGATTGACAAGCTGAATTTACGAAATAAGGCCATATGATTATGTGTAAAGTTAAAAAGCACATGAATTTAAGATACGGCAAGGTCGACGCAAACTGCCCGGGAGTATTGAGCTAGCTTGTCAGAGATTCGTACTTACTACGACCATGCGCCTGATTAGTACATTTTCACGCAAGTCCTACATAGCATATAAATTATATCAAAATATTATTAATTGTAAAAACATTAACCACAATTTCGATACTGAATCTCGTTAGACAAAAACGCAAAAAGCCCGCAATAACGCGGGCTTCCAGGGTGTTTCGTGCTGTCAGTTGCCTGCTGCTGCCAGCCCCAAACTCATTCCCACTCAATCGTCGCAGGCGGTTTGCCTGAGATGTCGTACACGACGCGGTTGATGCCGCGTACTTCGTTGATGATGCGGTTGGAAACTTTGCCCAGCAGTTCATGCGGCAGGTGTGCCCAGTGGGCGGTCATGAAGTCCTGGGTTTGTACGGCGCGCAGGGCGACGACGTATTCGTAGGTGCGGCCATCGCCCATCACGCCGACGGATTTGACTGGCAAAAATACGGCAAAGGCCTGGCTGGTGGCGTCGTACCAGCTTTGCGGTTTTTCTGCATGCGGGTCAACGAAGTTGCTACGCAATTCTTCGATGAAGATGGCGTCGGCACGGCGCAGCAGGTCGGCAAATTCTTTCTTCACTTCACCCAGAATACGCACGCCCAGGCCAGGGCCAGGGAAAGGATGACGGTATACCATGCTGTGCGGCAGGCCAAGGGCAACGCCCAGTTTGCGTACTTCGTCCTTGAACAATTCGCGCAGGGGTTCCAGCAGTTTCAGATTCAGGGTATCTGGCAAGCCGCCAACGTTGTGATGACTCTTGATGGTGTGCGAGCCTTTTTTGCCTTTGCCGGCACTTTCGATGACGTCAGGATAAATCGTGCCCTGGGCCAGCCATTTGGCATTGCTCAGTTTGCCGGATTCTACCTGGAAGACTTCGACAAATTCGCGGCCTATGATCTTGCGTTTGGCTTCCGGATCAGTAACGCCGGCCATGTGGCCCATGAATTGGGCAGTTGCATCAACATGGATGACTTTGACACCCAGGTTGTTGGCAAACATTTCCATGACCATCTTGCCTTCATCCAGGCGCAGCAGACCGTGATCAACAAATACACAGGTCAGTTTGTCGCCAATGGCGCGATGGATCAGGGCTGCGGCAACGCTGCTGTCGACACCGCCGGACAGGCCAAGAATAACTTCGTCGTCGCCCACCTGGGCGCGTATTGAAGCGACTGCTTCGGAGATGTAGTCAGGCATGTTCCAGTCGGATTTGCAGCCGCAAATTTCGTGCACGAAACGGCCAAGTATGGCTTCGCCTTGCAGGGTATGCGTAACTTCGGGATGGAATTGTACGGCGTAAAAACGACGGTCTTCATCTGCCATTGCCGCGATCGGGCAATTGTCTGTGGATGCCATCAGTTTGAAGCCTGGCGGCATGTCATTGACCTTGTCGCCATGGCTCATCCATACCTTGAGCATGCCGTGGCCTTCTGGTGTGACAAAATCATTGATGTCTTTGAACAGGGCTGTATGGCCACGGGCACGGACTTCGGCGTAACCGAATTCACGCACATGACCGTTTTCAACCTTGCCGCCCAGTTGTTCGGCCATGGTCTGCATGCCGTAACAAATACCCAGTACCGGCACACCGGCATCAAACACGGCCATAGGCGCGCGCGGGGTATCGCCTTCTGTCACGCTGCTAGGGCCGCCAGACAGGATGATGCCGGCAGCGCCATAGTTGCGAATGAATTCATCGCTGACGTCATACGGATGCACTTCAGAAAAAACACCTGCATCACGTACGCGACGGGCGATCAGTTGCGTGACCTGGGAACCAAAATCAAGGATAAGAATTTTAGAATGCATAACTCAAATTATCATGTCAGGTTGTTCAGGCCTGGCCTGAACAACACAATTGTTTCCTGCATTTCTGGCTGAAAGCAGGGCTTTTTCTGCAAGGCTGATTAATGCTTCCGGTTCTGCATCCGGAAATAAATCGGTACAGGCGGTGCCTGCACTGATGGTCAGCGAGGTTTCTTTGTGATTCACAACTTCGGGGTGCATCATGACTGAAGAACGAATTCTTTCTGCAACGGCAGTAACCACCAGATGCGATGCACCGGGCAATACCACCAGCAGCAAGTCAGTGCCAAAACGCCCCATGGCATCAAACGGGCGCACGCAGGAACGGACACGGCTAACAGTCTTGACCAGCATCATGTCGGTAACGGCAATGCCTTCTGATTCGCGCAGATCTTCCATCTGATCCAGTCTGGCGATCAGCAGGGCCAGGGGTTTTTCTGCCTTGGCACAGCGCTCCATTTCTATCTTGAGCGAACGGATGATGGCAGTTTTATTCCAGGTTCCCAGCAAGGGGTCGATCAGGGAATCGCGCTTGAGGCTGCGGTTTTGTTTGATGACTTCCAGTTGATTCAGGTACAGGGCATCAAAGGCCAGTTCACGCTCTACCATAGCGGCGATGTCGCTGAAAATCTGTCGCTCTTCGTCGCCCAGCGTATGCGGCTCATAATCCACCAGCATGATGCTACCGATCAGATGGCCGGTATAGTCATAAATGGGATGGGCCGCAAAAAACCGCAGAAATGGCGCACCTACCACCAGCCCATGCTTGCCCAGTTCTTCATGCAGACGCAGGTCATGAATTTCCAGCAAATCATCGGTGAAGTTGAAAGCATCACAAAACATGGCTTCGACACTGGTGATGGAACGTTCGGCAAAATCAAAGCGCTTTGACAGATTACCTAAACTGACAAAACAGTTTGCAACCCCGAACATGTTGATGCCCAGACGCTCGAAGCGTGCAAGACGGACATCAATTTTTTCAGATACCAGACGCTCGAATCCCGAATTGACACGCGCCGATGTCGTTGGACTGGATCGATCTAGGGGCGATGACATACTCGTCTCCTGGCTCCGTCAATTCGGGGAATATGCATCAGTCAGCCCGGTAGTTAGGCGCTTCTTTCGTGATCTGCACATCATGGACATGCGATTCACGCATACCGGCTGATGTGATTTCGACGAATTCGGATTTGGTATGCAAATCGTCTATCGATGCACAACCACAATATCCCATGGAAGAACGCACACCGCCCACCAGTTGATACAGAATAGCCAGCACGCTGCCTTTATAAGGCACACGGCCTTCTATGCCTTCTGGCACCAATTTGTCAGCATTATTTGCTGCATCCTGGAAGTAACGGTCAGCAGAGCCATCGGCCATTGCACCCAGACTACCCATGCCACGATACGATTTATAGCTGCGGCCCTGGAACAGGATGACTTCGCCCGGCGCTTCTTCGGTACCGGCAAACATGCTGCCCATCATTACTGTGGATGCGCCAGCAGCCAATGCCTTGGACACGTCACCAGAGAAACGCACACCACCGTCAGCGATACATGGAACCCCGGTACCCTTGAGTGCATTGGCTACATTGGAAATGGCAGAAATCTGCGGCACACCAACACCGGCAACGATACGCGTGGTGCAAATAGAACCTGGGCCGATGCCGACCTTGACCGCATCCGCGCCATGCTCTACCAGCGCCAGCGCAGCGGCTGCCGTGGCGATATTGCCGCCGATGACTTCAATATGCGGGTAATTGGTTTTAACCCAGCGTACGCGATCCAGCACGCCTTTGG
Organism: Undibacterium sp. Ji49W; assembly: GCF_049340205.1. Lineage (NCBI taxonomy): Bacteria > Pseudomonadati > Pseudomonadota > Betaproteobacteria > Burkholderiales > Oxalobacteraceae > Undibacterium > Undibacterium sp. Ji49W. The sequence goes on from NZ_JBMPOW010000009.1 coordinate 109,791, forward strand.
AATGGCCATGTGCCGTATCAACCACGATAACGTCCACACCAGCCTTGGCCAACAGGTCGATCCGCTCTTCATTATCGACACCTACACCGACGGCAGCACCAACACGCAGCTTGCCATGTTCATCTTTGGAGGCAAAAGGATGCTCCGTTGACTTTTGAATATCTTTTACGGTGATCAGTCCGCGCAGCTCAAATGCATCATTGACAACCAAGACACGTTCCAGTCTGTGTTTGTTCATCAGGCGCTTGGCTTCTGCCAGATCGGCGCCTTCCTTGACGAACACCAGCTTGTCACGCGGTGTCATTTTGGCACGTGCTTCGGCATCCAGTTCTTCTTCAAAGCGCAAATCGCGGTTAGTGATAATACCGACCACGACTTTGCCTTCGACGACCGGAAAACCGCTGATGCCATGCTGCTGGGACAAGGCGATGACATCACGAATCCTGGTAGTGGGCGGGATGGTGATGGGATCACGCAACACACCAGATTCAAAACGTTTCACCTTGGCCACTTCGCGAGCCTGCTCTTTGGCAGTCAGGTTCTTGTGGATAATACCGATACCACCTTCCTGTGCCATGGCTATAGCCAGGCGCGCTTCTGTGACGGTGTCCATCGCAGCCGATACCAGAGGTATATTCAGCTTGATATTGCGCGTCAATCTGGTCGCAAGAGAGGTATCTTTAGGGAGTATGTCCGAATATGCAGGGACGAGTAGCACGTCATCGAACGTGAGTGCTTTTTGAAGTAAACGCATAGCATTTCCTATAGGCGCAAAAGCGAATTATACAGAAAACTTGCGGAATCGTCTTGCTACGTGTAAAACTCTTGGATAATCAAGTGTTTTTTAAGAAAGCTGCTTATGTCAATTTCACGTATTGCCCTACCCTTCGTTCTCGCTTTTGCCTGCGCCGCCGCTCACGCACAATACGTGTGGCTGGATGAAAAAGGCAACAAACAATTCTCGGATAAACCACCTCCGATTTCAGTGCCAAAGAATAAAATCATCAAAGCACCGAATATGAGCGGCAAGCCGGCACCGGCTGCCGATGCAGCGCCTGCGTCTGCTGCCGCGGATGATGCAAGCAAGCTGACAAAGCCGGTGACTACCGCCAGCAAGAATGAAGATTACAACAAGCGCAAAGCCGAGCAGGCAGAAAAAGATAAAAAAGCAGAGGATGAAAAGCAGTCTGCCGCCGCCAAGGCCAAAAACTGTGAACGTGCACGCACCTATCAGCAAAACCTGGAATCTGGCGCTCGCGTTGCTAATGTAGACAAGAATGGTGAGCGCAATTTCATGGATGATACCCAGCGCAATCAGGAATTGGCTGACGTCAAGAAAACCCTGGCAGATTGCAAATAAGCTATCAATCCGCAAAATACCAGACGCGGGCTTAAACCTTCGTCTGTTTTTTCGCGCGGCGGCGTCGTGCTTCCATAGGGTCTGCAACCAGGGGGCGGTAAATTTCTACCCTGTCACCTGGATGCAAATGGGCGTCCATGGTTTTCAGTTTGCCAAAGACGCCGACTTTCAAGGTACTGACATCCATCTCGGGATGTAATTGGATGATGCCGCTTTGCTGTATGACCTGCATCAGGGTGGCTTGGGTATCTACCTGCACATCGAGCAGGCTGACTGTAGATGGGCTGGCATAGCAGACCTGCACCGTCATGTTCGCCTGGTCAGCCATACAAGGCCTCGGCACGGGTGCAGAAAGAATCGACGAAGCTATTGGCAATCTTGGAAAATACAGGGCCAATCAGATGTTCCAGCAATTTGCTGGAAAACTCATAATTGAGATCAAATTCGATTTTGCAGGCATCTACCCTTAGTTCAGTGAACTTCCAGCAACCGGATAATTGCCTGAAAGGCCCCTCTACCAGGTTCATTTGCATCAGGTGGGGACGCTGATTATTGTTTTTCGTTGTAAACTGCTGCTTAATACCATGATAATTAATGGCAAGGGTGGCAACCAGCTCATTATCAGTACGTTCAACGACACGCACCTCGCCGCACCAGGGCAGGAATTGCGGATATTTTTCGACATCATCAACCAGAGCAAACATTTGCTCCGCACTGTAAGCCACAAAAACTGTTTTATGCACGACTGCCATCAAGAAGAACCATTTGGTAGAATCACAGGTTCGCATTTTAACCGAGTCATTGCAGGGATCGAAACGCATTCCACTGTTTCTTTATCCTGAAATCACCTATTTTCATCCCACATGAGCATTGCTGATAATAAAAAAGCATTCCACGATTATTTTATCGAGGAACAATACGAAGCCGGTGTCGTCCTGCAAGGCTGGGAAGTCAAGGCCATACGCGCCGGACGCGCGCAGCTGAAAGAAGCCTATGTCATCGTCAAGAATGGCGAAATCTTTCTGTTCGGTGCCCATATTGGTGCCCTGCCGACGGCGTCTACCCACATACATCCTGATTCTGTCCGAACACGTAAATTATTGTTAAATGCGGCGGAAATCAGCAAACTGATAGGCAAAGTTGAGCGTTCTGGCTACACCATGGTGCCGCTGAACCTGCATTTCAGCAAGGGGCGCATCAAATGTCAGATCGGCCTGGCCAAAGGTAAAAAGCAGCATGACAAACGCGATACAGAGAAAGAAAAAGACTGGCAGCGCGAACAACAAAAAATCATGAAGCAGAATCGTCGCTAAAATTATTTAGCTGATTTAGATGATTTATCTGGTTTGACTGACCTGTTGATTTGGCTGGATGATTTGGCTAAATCAACGAATGGGGGCATACAGTTCATGCCCTGCATCCTGTATCTGGCGACGCAAGGCGCGTCGCTCATCCGGGGTCAGGCGATTGCCCTTTTGAGCACTGTCAGCGCGGCCACAGGCATGCTCACCATCACGCTGCGCATCACTGCAATTATCGAGTAAACGATTCTGGTGAAGCTGCTTGTTCAACTGGCGTTCGCGCTGTTTGTTGAGCAATTCTTCCTTGCGGGCAAGCTCATCTTTGCGCTGGGCATCACCCGCATTAAAGCGCGTCCAGAATCCACCGCCATTGTTGGCCCGGCCATTGTCCGCCATAGCTCCCGCCGTCAATGACAGCGACAACAATAAGACAGAAATTTTCAAGTACGGTATATTCATTGCCTAGCTTGCTTACCAAGAGCGATTGCCCAATAATTGAACGACTAAAAATACAGAAAATTGATGCACAACAAGGAACAGGAAAAAGCACCAGAGAAAAGGATGCTAATTTTATTCCCAAACTTGCATCTGATGCTAGTCAATTTGTCTGAATTCAGTTTACGATAGCTGCAAGAATTCCGCTGTGGTATTCCGTAAAGTATGTAACAGTTTGTAATCCAGACAAGTATCTGTGTTTGCAAGCCTACTCGATGACAGTACTATATTCACATGAACAATACGACACCCACACCAGACTCCACAAATACCAACTCCAGTAGCCCAAAAGCAAAAATTCTGGTGGTTGACGATGATCTCCGCTTACGTGATTTATTGCGCCGCTACCTGACCGAACAAGGCTTCCAGGTGGTCAGCGCAGAGAACGCCCAGGCCATGAATAAATTGTGGATACGCGAGCGTTACGATATGCTGGTACTTGATCTGATGTTGCCTGGTGAAGATGGCCTGGCCATCTGCCGCCGCCTGCGCGGCGCAGGCGACAAGACACCGATTATCATGTTGACCGCCAAGGGCGAAGAAGTCGATCGCATCATCGGCCTGGAAATGGGTGCGGATGATTACCTGCCCAAGCCTTTTAGCCCGCGTGAACTGGTCGCCCGCATCAATGCCGTGTTGCGCCGCAAAACGCCGGATGAATTACCAGGCGCACCTTCCGAAGGTCCGCAAAGTTTCGCCTTTGGTGATTTTGTGCTGGACCTGGGAACCCGCACCCTGAAAAAACAGAATGAAAACATCGCCCTCACCACTGGTGAGTTTTCGGTATTGAAAGTATTCGCACGCCATGCACGCCAACCACTATCGCGCGAAAAGCTGATGGAACTGGCCAGAGGTCGCGAGTATGAAGTCTTTGACCGTAGCCTGGATGTCCAGATTTCGCGTCTGCGCAAACTGATCGAACCCGACCCGGGCAATCCCCTCTACATACAAACCGTATGGGGACTGGGCTATGTATTCATACCGGATGGTCAGTCACATTAAGCTACAAATCTCTTTTTCATTTGACTCTTTACTGTTGTTTTTAAGCCAAAACTGAATGCACTCTTATTTGAACAGCCTGGAGTGGCTTAAGAGCGGATTGTTTTGGCGCACCTTCTTCATGCTGGCGCTGCTTGTCACCGCCAGTATGACGGCGTGGATGACCAATTTCCGCATCCTGGAAACCACGCCCAGGGCGCAGCAGATGGCAGCGCAGATTGTTTCCATCGTTACCATTACCCGTGCAGCGCTGACCCACTCAGCGCCAGAGAAACGACACCAATTGCTGTCCGACCTGGCCAACAAGGAAGGCGTGCAAATTTACCTGCTGGAAGACAATGACCGCATCGAAGAACCCGATGCCACCAACTTCTTCCTGGAATCCAAAGCCATCATGCTCAGAGGCCTGGGGCCAGACACGCGCTTTGCCAGCAAGCTGAACGGCGTCAGTGGCTTCTGGATCAGTTTTGATATCGACGACGACCACTACTGGCTGCGTCTGGAACAAGACCGGCTGGACCCGCCTATCGGCCTGCAATTGTTCAGTTGGGCGATGGCAACCCTGTTTCTAACGCTACTGGGTGCCGCTGTCATTTCCAAACTGATCAATGACCCGCTGTCGCGTCTCAGCAATGCGGCACGCGCCATCGCCAAGGGTAAGCAGCCGCCACCCTTGCCGCAAAAAGGCCCGAAAGAAATACGCGAAACCAATCAGAGCTTCAACACCATGATGGAAGATCTGGCCAGGATAGAAGCTGACCGCACCATCATTCTGGCGGGTATCTCGCACGACTTGCGCACGCCGCTGGCGCGTATGCAACTTGAAGTCGAAATGGCCAACCTGAGCTCAGAATCCAGGCATGGCATGCAGTCTGACCTACAGCAGATGGATGCCATCATTGGTCAGTTTCTTGATTACGCCAAACCGCTGGATAAAGTCGAGCTGGAAACCATCAACCTCAGCGAGGTCTTGCAACAGATCATCGATGAAGCCTCGCGCTTTCAGTATCTGCGCCTGCGTACCGCCATCACGCCAGACCTGTTCATCAGTGGCAACATGATAGAAATCAGGCGGCTATTCAATAACCTGATAGAAAATGCCTGCCGCTATGGCAAGACCACAAACACACCAATCACCACGCTGGACATCCAGTGTTCACGCAAAAGTAAAGATCGCAAACACGGCATCCTGATCAGTTTTCGTGACCACGGAGCCGGTGTCGATGAACAGGACCTGGTACGCCTGCTGAAGCCTTTTACCCGTGGTGATGCTTCACGCAGCCAGGCCAATGGCTCTGGCCTGGGCCTCGCCATTGTTGACCGCATCATCAAACGCCACAGTGGCAAGTTACGCATCTACAACCATCAGGAAGGTGGTTTTGTCATCGTGATTGCCTTACAGGAAGCTAAAGACACCTGATATACATCCCACATGCAGGCAAGCACATTCGTTTCATGTTAGCCCCAGGCCGTATTGTATTGCCTGTATAGCTAACACGATGCTAATGACGGGTGCAAAGAAGACCTCCTACTCACCACATAACTGCTTGCCGAACTTGACTCTGTCGTAGTTTCCGGACTCCTCCATCTCTTTACAAACTTTGAGATAAGTATCTCCGTTAAACACGTCCCCATTTAATGTCATAAAAAATCTGAAAGAAGCACCAGTCATTTCCAGCGGGTGCTCGCAGGTATTTTCCTTTGCATTCCGATAGACTTCATCGCACTCCTTGGTCCTCAGCGTCTTCTTGTTATTCTTGGTTTTTTTCAGGGGAGCGGTGCCACAATGCATAAGAACAAATTGTTCCACGTCGTTTCGTCCGAATTCCTTTTGCAGGAGTTTGCCACGTGGTGTTTTTAGTTGTCGTTCAATGCATGCTTTCCATTTTTGTTGCGCCGAGGCATGACCTGCAGGGGAAATGAAGTAGATCGCGGTAGCGATGGCAATCGTGATGAGTTTCATAGGTAAGGGCAGATGTTTTTATTGGGATTTATTCGTGTTGTAGCGTTTTTTAAGGCAGCAATTCTCTTTTTTTTGTGTACTTTGTACATCACCAATTGTAGAGCAATTTATTGCCATAAAGCCAATGACACAAAAGAATAATTGCTTGTTGCGAATATCCTGACAGGCTATGCCCTGAACACTAAAAACACATTGCCCTGAATGTAAAAAATCCCGGTTGCCCGGGATTTTCATTACTACTGAATCGATTTACTAATCTTCGCTTTATATGTTTATTGCATGCTTATTACATGCGACCAGTCACCATAGCCAGTTGGGTAGCAGGCTTGCTTTTTTCTTCAGCCTGCGCCGGTGTTTCGGTTTGTGGTGTACTCAGTTCATAACTCATGTGCATGCCTGGTTCCAGTTTTTGACTTGCTGCCGGAGCGACCTGTTCAAGAGCAGCAGTCTTTTGCGTCACTGCCTGTGTTACCGCTTTGGCAGCAGTACCAGCGATACCGATATTGCTGAAACCGGCAAACCCGGCAATACCGGCACACAGTATCAGGCCAGCGATTACTGATGGACGCAGGCGGAAGCGTTTTTGCACTTCTTCCTGTTGCTGTGCCTGTGCATCATATGCCACGTCAATTGGTGCAGTCGCCAGAATTTGCTCGACTTGCTGACGCCATTCTTCTGACTGGTGTCTGTTGTTGAGCAGTTTGCTGATCAATGCCTGTGCAAGTTGTTCCGCCTCCTGATGTTCCGCTTCCAGAGTCTGTTTGGCCAATTCTGCTTCTGCCTGCAATTCATCCTGATGCTGCTGGATTTGCAAAGCATTTTGTTCTTGCCATGCTTTGGCAGATGCCAGTGCCTGGGCGATCAATGCCTGTGCCTGTGCTTCTTCCTGACCACGGGCTTGCAACATGGCTTGCAGCTCATGTTCTGCTGCAACTTGCAGATCCAGTTGCGCCTGCAAGGCTTGCTCTTCTTCCAGGCGTTTTGCCATCGCTATTGCCAGCGCTTGCTCTTTTGCCCGGGTTTGTGCCTGTGCTGTTTCTACCTGACGTTGCAGTTCTGCCTGCAATGTCAGTTGCAATTCAGCTTCCGCTGCCAGTTGTTGTTCCAATTGCGCTTGCAAGGCTTGTTCTTGCTCCAGGCGTGTGGTTTTGGCGGCGGCCAATTCCTGTTCTTTTGCCTGGGTTTGTGCCTGTGCAGCTTCTACCTGACGCTGGAACTCTTCCTGCAATGCTGCTTCCGCTGCCAGTTGTTGTTCCAGTTGCGCTTGCAAAGCCTGTTCTTGCGCTACACGTTCGGCAATGGCCGCTACCAATGCCTGCTCTTGTTCCAGTCTTTGGGCTTCCAGTGCTTCTATCTGGCTTTCTTCCAGTAATTTTGCACGCAATGCAGGGAGTGTTTCTTCATCAGCGGCGATTTGCAATGCGGTGGCAGCAGCCACTTCGCGTTCCAGCGCCAGTCTTTCCTGTTCGATGGCGTTGGCGATGATCAGTTGTTCGGCTCTTTGTGCGCTTTGCTCTGCAAGCGCAGATTCCAGTTGCACGCGCTCTTCCGACGCCATCATGATCAGACGTTCAGCTTCCATTTTGTCTTCGATCAGGCGCAGGGCTTCCTGCTTCAGTTGCAGGCTATCCATTTCTATCTGTTTCTGTTGCTGGATGGTGATAATTTCACGCTGTTCCAGCGCGGCACGTTGCTGCTCTGCCTGCTGCAATTCAAACAACTCGATGGCACGGGCCTGTGCCAGTTCAGTTGCCTGCTGTTCAGACACGGCCAGTGCATTGGCCAGCTCCGCTGCTTCTTTTTCGCTTTGCAATCTGGCCTGGATGGCGACATTCGCATCTTGTTCAGCATTAGCGCGGATTTCGCACAGGCTCAGATATTCCTGTTCTGCCAGTTTTCGTTGTTCAGCTTCTTGCGCTGCTTTTTGTTCGGTTGCCAGTTTTTGCTGAACCAGGCTCAGAGCTTCGAGCTCGCAGGCAGCGCGGTGATTTTCAGTAACAGTCAGTGCTTCTGCTTCGCGCAATCTGGTTTCTGTGGCTTCGGCAGCCATGCGCTGGGCTTCGGCGTGTTCTATAGAGCGAGACAGCAATGCCTGTTCAGCGTTCGCAATACGCAATGCAGCTTCCAGCGCCTTTTGCTCTTTGGTTGCACGCGCTGCGGCGGCTTCTGCCAGTTGACGTTCTGTATCGAGCTTGGCTTGCAGGGCAACTTCTGCGATTTCTTCCTGTTCCAGTTTGGCTTGCAATTCAGCGCTGATTTTTTGTTCAGTCGCGATTTTTTCTTGACCGGCGCGGCTCAGTTCCAGCAACAGGGCAGATTTTTCTTCCAGTGCAGCGGCAGCCTGGCGTTTGATCAGCGCTTCTTCAGCCGATTGTGCCAGCCATTGTTTTTCTGTTTCATTGAATTTTTCTGCCAGTTGGCGGGCTTCCGCTTCGGCTGCCTTGCGTGCTTCTAACAGTTTGCATTGTTCCTGTTCGGCGGCCAGACGGGCTTGTGCTTCGGTAGCGGCGGCCAGTTCTGCCTGTTGTTTGGCTGTCAGGCTGGCAAGTACGGCTTGCTCGGCATCTGCACGCAATTGCTGGGTGGCCAATAATTCCTGTTCTTGTTGCAGACGTTGCGCCAGTAATTCTGCCACCAGTTTTTGTGCGTCAGCATGGGCGGCCAGTTCCTGGAACAGGGCTTTTTCTGATGCCAGTGTCGCTTCAGTTGCAGCACGGATGATCTGTTCTGCGCGGGCACGTGCTTCGGCAAACTGGCGCGCTTCGGTTTCGCTGGCCAGACGGCTTTGCACTTGCTGATGTGCATCCTGCTCAGCCAGCAGTTTTGCTTCTGTGTTTTCCAGCAAGGACTGGTCATCTGCCAGGCGTTGTTGCAATACCTGATCCAGTTCGGCAACTTTACGATTCTTTTCTACCACCAGTTCATGTGCACGATGCTGGCTGGCGGCATAAGCTTGTGCCTGCACTTGCAATGCCTGTTCAGCCTGTAGTTTGGCGGCAGCCATTTCTTTGGCTTCTTGCTCGGCCCTGGCACGAACAGCGGCGGCCTGGGCATGTTGCTGCTCTGCGGTTGCTCTGGCAGTTGCTGCGGCAGCGGCGATTTTTTCTGATTCCAGTTTTTCTGTGGCTGCCTGTGCTTCAGACAGCGCAGCGTCCGCCTTTTGTTTTTCCAGCCGGGCTTGTTCTTCCAGCGCCTGTGCTGCCTGCTGTTGGGACTTGGCTTTTTCCTGTTCCAGCTTTGCCAGTTGCGTGGCTGCCTTTACTCGCGCACCGGCTGCGGTGGCAGCTTGTTGCTCTGCCCTCGCCTGTTCATTATTTTGTTCCAGCAGCTTTTTCTCTTCTGCGACCTTGGCTTCCATGGCAGTACGCAGGGCTTGTTCGGATTGCAGTCTGGCCAGATGCTGGTCGCGCTGTTCTTGCTCAACGGCGGCCTTGGCTTGCAATTCCAGGGTCAGGCGTTTTTCTGCTTCCAGTTTTTCTTGCACCAGAGTCAGGGCTTTTTGTTCAGATTCGGCACGCAGTTTCAGTGTCTTGCCCAGTTCTTCTGCTTCTACAGCCTTGCTTTGCGCCAGGGCGGCAGATTGCTTTTGCAGCTCCGCATGCTCTTGCATTTTTTGCAGGCGAATTTGCTCTGCGGCAATCATGGTCTGACGTGCGGCACGTGCTTCGGCTTCTTGTTGCTGACGAGCATTCAAGACATTGACGTGTTCACGGTCGGCATGGGCGCGGGCAAAAACTTGTTCGGCGGCGGACTTTTCTGCTTCCAGTTTTTCCTGTGCAGCCCTTGCTGCCTGCTTTTCAGCTTCCAGATGCATTTGCTCGGCGCGTGCCATTTCTGTGGCCTGATGGCTTTTCAGCAAGGCGACCTTGGCTGCCTTGCATTGTGTTTCTTTTTGCAATTCTGTCTGTTCCAAGGCAGATTTTTCTGCTTCCAGCGTTGCTTCCAGTGCCAGCCTTTCTTCGCGCTCTGCCTGCTCTTTGGCAATGGCGATTGTCATGGCTTCTTCTTCGGTGCGCAGCCTTGCTTCGGCTTCCTGCTCGGCTGCCTGTTCCAGCAGCAGTTTTTCCTGGGTCGCTTTCAGCACTTGCTGCACTGCCTGGGCACGGCGACGTTCTGCCTGTAATTTTTCTTCCTGAAGTTCCATCGCTTTCACCTCATCATTAGTGCGTTGCTGTTGGACGCGCAGACACTCAGTCGCATCGTGATTTTTCCTGGCAGCAGCAGCCGCCATTTTTTGCTGCAATTCCACCTGCTCCATGGTTTTTTCCAGGCTCAGTTTTTCTGCAACACATTCTGATTCCTGGGCTATACGACGTGCATGTTCTGCCTGCTCTTGCAAGCGCAGCAGTTCGGCATGCGATTGATCGGCCTTTGCCAGTGCTTCGGCTTCTTCCGTCTTTTTACGTTCAGCATCAAGTTTTTCCTGCAAGGCTGCCGCAGCTTTTTGCTCTGCGTCTACTCGCATTTTTTCAGCCAGCATCAATTCCTTGGCTTTTTTGGCTTTTTCTGCCGATGCCAGATTGGCTCTTTTCAAGAGTTCTGCCTGGAAGGCACTGGCACTCAGGGCTTGTTGCTCGGAATCCGCCTGCTCGCGGGCCTCCTGCACGGCAACACGTTCTATTTCCACCCTTTCTTTGGCAAGATTGAAAGCACGCTGCTCTTCAATTGCGCGCTGACGGGCAATCTCTGTCGCTTCTTTCTCTGCCAGGCGACGCTGACGCGCATCTTCGGACAAGGCAGCTTCTGCTTCCTGGCGGGCACGGGCTTGCAATGCAGCCTGTTGCTCGTTTTCTATACGACTCATGGCGGTGGATTGCAGATCACGCTCGGCACGAATGCGGGATTCGGTCACCATACGGATTCTGTCTTCAGCATCGCGTCGGGCTTGCGCTGTGGTTGCGGCAATCATTTCAGCCTGTTCACGACGGGCTGCGGCGATACGCAACTCCTCTTCCGATTGCATGCGCAGTTGTATCGCTTCAGCCGCTCTTTTTTCAGATTCCAGGCGGGCATGGGCTATGGCTTCTTGCTCTTGCTCCAACGCAACACGAGTCAGTGCATCTTCACGGGCACGCACTTCGACCGGAGCGCGATTGATGGCATATTCCAACGCCATGGCTTCTGCCTGATCACGTTCCTTGCTGACTTGCAGGGATTCGCTACGTACCTTGGCCAGCATTTCCGAGGTTTCACGGGCTTCTCTTTCCTGTTTTTCACGCTCACGTGCCAGTTCAGTAATGCGTGCATCGGCACGGGCGCGTTCTTCGGCCTGCTGGCGGGCAGATTGGGATGCGGCAAAACGTTCGGCTGCCCAGTTCCTGGCATTCGTGGTTTGTGTTGCCAGTTTTTGTGCTTCGGCATGGGCCTGCGAAGCCAGTTCGGATTCTGCCTTGTATTGTTTCTCGGCCTTTTCGATGGCCTGCTGTTCCATTTTTGTGCGCAGTTCGGATTGTTCACGGGCACGGGCTTCCATCTGTGCCCTTTCCTGCAAGTTCCTGGTTTCTTCTGCGGTGGCGGCGATACGCGCCTGGCTGGCCGCATTCGATTGACGCTCTGCCATCAGTTTTGCCTGGGTACCGACAGCGGCTTCCTGCTCCAGTGCCAGTTTGCGCTGCGCAAGTTCAGCGGCTTCGGCTTCGGCCTGCGCCCTGGTTTCTGCCAGTGCCCGGGCCTGGGTTTCTGCTTTCAGTCTGGTTTCGGCAGCAACGGTGGCACGCGCCTCCGCTTCTACCCGCGCAATGGCTTCACGAATACCTTTCACGTCAATGCGGACATTGGACTCGATGGCCTCTTCCGGTGGCAAATAATCGTCTTTACGGTCGCCATGGCGATCGAGGGAGTAGTCTCCCAAAGATAATTTATTTAACAAGGCTTGATTGCTGTCCATTCTGCACTCCTGATTTGATAGTCGTTCGCCGTCATCGCGGGCCCTGCCATGCCGGAACTTCTTATCCTGAATTATCAATGAAGAAAAAACTGATGATGACCGGAGCAGAAGTAGAAAAACGCCTCAATTCTTGTTTTATCCGTTTCCCTTAAGGCTGGAGGGACGTAAAATAGCGGGTAACCTAACATTGCCGGAGAATTATCTTGAACGAAAACGTTACCGAAATCAGACACCCGCTGGTGCAACACAAATTGTCACTGATGCGCAGCAAAGACACGCCGACGGATAACTTCCGCCGCCTGTTGCGTGAAATCAGCCAGATGCTGGCCTATGAGGTAACACGCGACCTGCCTATCGAGCTGGTCAAGATAGAAACACCTATCACCACCATTGACGCCCCCACCATCAGCGGCAAGAAGCTGTGCGTGATTTCGGTACTGCGTGCCGGCAACGGTATCCTGGATGGCATGCTGGATTTGCTACCAAATGCGCGCGTTGGCCATATCGGCCTGTACCGTGACCCGGAAACCCTGGAACCGGTCGAGTACTACTTTAAAGTGCCGGAAGACATCGCAGAACGCCTGGTCATCGTGGTTGACCCCATGCTGGCGACTGGCAATTCTGCCGCTGCTGCCATTGCACGCCTGAAGCTGCGTGGCGCGACCAGCATCAAATTCGTCTGTCTGCTGGCCGCCCCCGAAGGTATCAAGGTGATGCAGGCTGCCCATCCTGATGTCGCCATTGTCACGGCATCGATAGATGACTGCCTGAATGAACATGGCTATATCGTCCCTGGTCTGGGTGATGCAGGTGATCGCCTGTTCGGTACCAAGTAATTGACTCTTTCTGTTTTTGACTGTTTTCACTGATGACGACTATTGCCCGCTTCGTTCCCGAATCCAAACTGCCCGAAGTGGGCACCACCATCTTCACCGTGATGTCTGCGCTGGCCGCTGAAAAAAAGGCAGTCAATCTGGGCCAGGGCTTCCCTGACTTTGCCTGCGACCCGGCATTGCCGGCAACAGTAGCCGCCGCCATGGCAGCAGACTTTAACCAGTACCCGCCAATGACGGGCATGCCGCAGTTGCGCGAACAGATTGCCCGCAAGATTCTGGATGTATACGGGCACGACTATGATGCAAACAGCGAAATCACTGTCACAGCAGGTGCCACCCAGGGTATTTTGACGATATTGCTGGCCAGCGTACATGCCGGTGACGAAGTCATTGTCATCGAACCAGCCTACGACAGCTATGTGCCCTCGATCAGGCTGGCTGGCGGCATTCCGGTTTTTGTCAGCATGGAACTGGATGAAAATGGTTACAGCATCCCCTGGGACAAGGTGAAAGCGGCGATCAGCATTAAAACCCGCCTCATCATGCTGAATTCACCGCACAACCCAACCGGCAGCGTGCTCAATGCTGGCGATATCGCTGCATTGACAGACATCGTGCGCGATACCAATGTTTTGATTGCTTCAGATGAAGTGTATGAACACATGGTGTATGACGGGCAGCGTCATGAATCCCTGTCACGCTACCCTGAACTGGCGGCCCGCAGTTATATCATTTCCAGCTTTGGCAAGACCTATCATGTGACGGGCTGGAAGATAGGCTATGTCGCCGCGCCGGCTGCGTTGATGGCAGAATTTCGCAAGGTACACCAGTACAATGTATTCAGCGTGAATACACCGATGCAGGTAGGTCTGGCGCAGTACATGGGCAACCCTGCCCCGTATCTGGAACTGTCGGCGTTCTACCAGAAAAAACGTGACCTGTTTCGTGCCGGCCTGGCAAACAGCAGCTTGCGCCTGCTGCCTTGTGCGGGCACTTATTTCCAAAGTGTCGATTATTCGGCTGTATCGGACATGCCGGAACTGGACTTTGCCCGCTGGCTGACTACCGAAATCGGTGTAGCTGCCATCCCGGTCTCAGCGTTTTATCAGCAGAGCAAGGAATCCGGCATCGTGCGTTTTTGCTTCGCCAAGCAGGACTCCACCCTGCAAGATGCCCTGCAACGCCTGCAAAAGCTCTAAAACCTGCTCACGATCTTACTGCGCGGGCGCAATCAGAGACGACGCGGGGCTCATGCGCTGCTCAAAATGCTCATGTACTAGCGTACATTCCGCTTTTTGCGCTGCGCTTAGTTACCCTTACCCCGCTGATCCCGTTCACGCGGGCTCGCTACAGATCGTGAACAGGTTCTAAATCAATGCAGAGAAATGGAAACCGGACAAGACAGCCCCATTGTGATCAGGGGCTACGCACTTGCTTTACTTGTCTTGTTGCTTATCATCTGTCATTTCGTCCTTTTTGACAGACATGCTTTTTAGCAGGGACCAGACCATCGCTCCCAAAATCGCAAGGCCAGCAGCCAGTGCTGCCCATAGCCAGGGTTTGTGCTCTTTGGTGGGTGCTGTGGCTGTAGCTGGTGCCGGTGCAGATTTTTCAGTTTCAGCAAGGATGGGTGGGCTGGCGATTTCTACGCTGGCGTCGTCTGCCTTGATCAATTCAGCTGTTTTCAGGTTTGGCATCAAGGTACGCAGGGGCAAGGCTGCGCCGTCTTTTGCTTCCACACCCCATTCAAGTATGTAAGGGCCCTTGCCCCGTGCCAAAAATACCAGGCTGCGCGGCAGGCCGGCGATCTGTATTCCAGGCGGTGGCTTACCCAAAGAACTGACCGGGCCTGTAGTCTGCAATCGCAAGCCTTTATAACTTGCGCCATCCAGCAACAGATCTGGCGATTTTGCTTCCCCATTTGGCAGACTCAGGCGGTACGCCAGGGTTTCGTTGAGCCAGACCTCACGATCCGTCTGCTGCGCCGTCACCTGCTTATGATGCCGCAACACATGCAAGGGGTAGAGTGGATTATGGTGGTGCCGATACGAAACCGTGTTCTGGGCTGGCGGTAGCTGCCCCAGTACGCTCACCGTTGCCAGGGTATTTGGCTCACTCAATTGCAAACGCAAACTGTCTATGGGTGTTTTTTCCGGCAAGGGGTAATCACAATAGGTATTGCTGCAGGCTTTGGGCTGTATCAGTGCACTCCATTGCAAAGGCGGCGGTGTATAGCTTTGCTGCTGACTATCCACTGTAACGCCAAGCAATTCGGGCGCCTGGTCGGCATCACGCCAGCGCAGGCGCAAATAACGTGCAGTTGCATGGTGCAGGCTGATTTCCAGTTTCTGCACCGAGGCATTTTGGTGCTGTAACTGTATGACCTGCTCATCGGCACTGATCAAACGCCAGTTCTTCAAATCATCACTGGCTTCAAGACTGAAACCAAACAGGCCATTTACTTGTGTAGCCAGTTCCAGTCTGGCTTGCAGCAATTGCCCCTTGCTTTGGCTGACATCAAGAATCCAGGCGGGGACCGTTTTTTTCTTGTCCGTCTTCCACTCAGACAATTGTGTCAGTGAACCATCCGGATTTTGCCGGAAGCTGCCAGCAGTGTTGACAGTAAGACTTTGTTCGGCCGGCAGCGGAAACAGTGCCACCTTGGTACTACGCAATTCTGCAGTTTCGGTTTCAGTATCGACCCATGCAAAAGACAGTAAATCCCCTGCCGCATTACGTACCCGCACATCATGCAAATCCGGGTGCACGCTACCGGGGTAAATACCCACAGGCAAATTCAATCGATAGTAAGGGCCATTACCCTGAGTAGTAATGACCGTTTGCTGCACACCAAGCGTCGCGGCAAAACCTGGCAACATGGACAGCAACAGACAGCTTGCAAGCAGTGCCGTTTTTATCTTCATTGAGCGCCCATTGTTCATTTCTGCTCCTGATGGGATTCGGCTTCATCCTCAGCACCAATCACGACAGTTTTTGGTTTGACAGGCACTGGCGCAAAATACCCGACCACCAGCAACAGGATACCCACACCGATAAAGGACACGATGCGATACAGGCCGCCACGGTCTGCCAGTTCGATCAGGAACAGTTTGACCACCACCACGCCCAGCAAGCTCGCGCCCGCTATCCAGATACCACGTGACATGCGACGATTGCCAAACAGCATGACCGCCACACCACACACGGCCCAGGTAATTGATACGGCCGCCTGGCTCAGGCGGGATGCAAACAGGGCATCCGCATCCCAGGCGACACCGGCAAAATGGTGACAGCTACGCAAGACCATGCCCGTCAACAAGGCCAGCGCAGTTGCTGCTGCCACTACGCTGGATATCTGCAAGCCACCGGTTTTAACCGATGCCGACGGTAAAGCACGCCACCAGTGCAGCAAGGCCAGCAATACCAGCCACTGCCCCAGTTCCAGCGGATTCAGCAAAGGCAGGTAAGGCAAGGGGCTGGCATTACCGGCACTGAAGGCATTGGTCAGCCAGCACCAGCCCAGCAAATACAGCGCAACCGGCGCGCAAGCCAGTTCCAGATAGGCGCGACGGTAGGTATTCAGCGGCCAGATGATAGCCAGCGTACGTGAACCAATAAACCAGAAAACCAGGGCAGGCACCAGTATCCAGCCTAGCAAAGGCCAGCTCGACCAGGCATCTGCCAGCGGCTCAAAGCGCAACTGCCCTTCCCTTGCTGCCAGCAGCAGGAAGAACCAGAAGCCCACAATATGCGTCACACTCAGCAAACGCGGCCAGCCTGCCAGCCACACCTGCTGCCACTTGAGCGCACGCAAATGCCAGGCCAGGGCTAGCGACCACAGCAGCCAGCCAAAATGCGCCGATGGCAGATAGGCTGTTTGCGAGCCTGAGATACCGATCAGGGCGCTGAAGATCAGCAAAGGCAGGAAAACGATAGCCGCACCACCCATGGCGGCCCAGCGCCGCCATTTGGCAAGCGCTATCATCAACACAGAACTGAAGATGGAAATAGTCACGGCCACCGTCGCAGCAAAAGCTGTATGCCCATTATGTTGCAGTACATCCAGGCTTTCGGGGAACCATGCCGACAGCCACCATCCCAGCCCCCAGACAACCGGCAACACGGTTGCCAGCTTGCCGCTACACCAGGGATTCAGCCAGATTGCAGCCACCGGACGGGCCGCTGCGCCATTGTTAGCACTGGCACTGACATTCCCCAATTCAAGCAAGACCTGACGCATCCTGGCTGCTTCGGCACGTATGCGATCAGCACTGACCCAGGCAGCGACAGCCAGCGACAAAGGAATCAGGAAACCCAGATGGGCAAATGCATTGCCATGATAATGATCTATCTCGATAACATACAGCAAAGCAGAAATCACTTGCAGAGCCGCAGCCAGACCAGCCAGCGCTGTATGCGACATGCGCAAGCCTGCCCATAGCAGCAGGCAAGATGTCAGTGGCCAGATCAGAGCAGCCTGTTGCAGGTCCAGCGCAAACAACATCGCCAGATGCAGCAAGGCGCAGCCACTGACAACCGCCAGATTATTTACATACGACCAGGCTGGCGGCTTGCCCTGCTCTTGCGCTTTTTGCCTGGTTTCGCGCATCGCACGTCCGGCGGTAAACAGAATACTGGCCGCAATGATCAGGGCTGCCAGCATGCCATGCCAGCCATCAGCCAGCGCTGCCTTGCTATTGGTGACATTGGCAGCATTGGTAACATTGGCTGCCGTTGCCGCATGCAGCGTGAACAGGAAAGTCACCAGCGCCGTCGCCTGCAAGGCAGCCGCCACTGGCGCAAAAATTTGCAAGCCAAAACGTCGCGCCACTGCCGATACCAGCAAGGCCAGCACTGCCAGTGCTGCCGCTGCATACTGCGGCACCAGCAACATCCACGGCAACAGGGCAATTGCCGCCACACCCAGCCAGGGCAAGAATCGGTTTGGTACGTCTTCCCAGCTTGAAACAGCCTTGCTGTCGGCACGCCTGTGCAGATTCCAGACCACGAACACGCTGACGGCGAGCAACACCGGCCCCAGCCATGGCCCCTGCCACAAAGGCCCGGTCAGATCAGGATTCAGGTAAATGCCATTCAACAGCTTGTAGCTGGCACCAGCCAGCACCACATAGGCAAATGCCCGGGCATAGGGTCTTTGCTGACGCAAGCCCAGCCAGTACATGCCGGCCCCCTCTACCGCCCAGGCAGCACCAGTCCAGGTACCTTCCAGCCCCAGCGGAATCGCCAGAGTGCCAAAAATGGCCGCCACAATGACATAGGCCTCAGCCAGCAAGGCCAGGCCCTGCTTCTGTCTGGAAAACACAAATCTGGCCAGCAACAGATAAAAGAAGCCCACGACCAACGCAGAAAATGCGGCGCCGTATTCGGTATGCTTGACCAGCATGTATTGCATCCCGAATGCCGTGACCGGGTTACCAAACACCAGCGCACTGTCGACACGCCCCACCCGCTTCAGGGTTGCCAGTGGTCCTTCCTGGTTTTCTGCTTCCTTCAGCGTGCGCCGTGCAAACCGCAAGCCTATCAGGGCAAACAAAACAAAGAAGAACACCAGGAAAGGCTGCACCAGCCCATATTGACTGTCTGTATAGAACTTGTCTGCCCAGCCCAGCGCCAGGGTAAAGGTACCGACAAAACCGATCAGGTTAAGGATGCGCCAGGCATTGAACCAGGCCACCAGGAAAATACCCATATCCAGCACCGCCAGATAGGTGAACAAGCCCAGCGGCCGGTTTTCGCCGGTTGAGGTCAGCACAGGTGTCACGAAACCTTCCAGCGCGGCGACGATGGCCAGCATAGGTGCCTTTTGCAAAACGGCCAGAGCAGCACTTAATACCGACACCGCAAACATGAAGCCAAAGCCTGCTTCCGGGCTTACCAGCGCATGCATTTTCATCGCAGACAGGGTCGTCAGATAAAATACCCCTATCGCCATACCCTGCAATATCAGCGCATAATCGCGCCGCTTGTTACGCAGCAGCCAGCCAAGGCTCAACAAAACCACGCCAACCAGCGCTACGCCGGCATAACGCAATTCAACCGGGACTGTGACCCGCTCTGCCGTATAACGCAGCAAGAAAGCCAGGCCCAGGAACAGGATAAGCACACCGGCCTTGACCAGGGTATTGCCACCGAAAATCAGATTGGCAACCGGTGCAGGCAAACTTTCTCGAAAGCTTTTGGGTGGCGGCGGCGGAGGTCGTTTTGCCACCGCAGGCTTGACTGGAGCTGGTGGAACTGGTGGAACTGGTGGATCTGATGGCACTGGCGGGACGGGTGACACATGCAGCACAGGCGGCACAACTGGTGCCGACGCAATCGCTGCCGGCGTGGCGGGAGCAAGCGGCACAGACATTGCGGGCACTTGCCCGTCAGAGTTTGCTGCAACCTCACTCTTGTCATTGCTGACTGGCACGGCAGTACTGGCATCTTTGCCGGTGATGGTCGCAGCCATTGCCGGTGCCGGTTCAAATGTCAGGCCCTCGTCGATGGATAAGCTGTCTTCAGCCACAGGTAAGGGTGGCGGCATGGCGGTAACTGCTGGCTGCGTTATCGCCATACCGGTCTCTGTGGGACGGATGGCTGCCGCTGCGATTGTGGACGCTTTTTCCGGCATTTCCGCAGTCGCAGCAGGCTCGCTGCCCGCTGTAATTGCACCTGAAGTACCGGCTTTCAGGCTAGCAAGTTCACGTTCCAGATTTTGCAGGCGATTTTCCATCGCTGCCATTTTCCTGCGCATCTCTGTCAGAGGGTCTTCAGGTTTGGCTTGTCCCGGTTTCGCCTGCGCATTGCCATTTGCACCCCAGGGTTTGGGTGTTTTTGTGCGGGAACTGCCCAGCATCTGGCCGACAAAGCCACCCAATACAGCAAACAGCAGCATGGCGGGGCCAGACCCCGTTGCCACGCCGATGATGAAACCGATGATTCCACCGACAAACCACATAGTATTCCCTTAATTCTTCTGCGCTTTTAGCGCCATCGCCAGACTGTAAGGAAAATTCAAAAAACTTGCAATACTTGCACTTCAGGTGCAATCGTGGTGCCACGATTTATTTTGAGCATGCAATTGGTGATTTCAATAGCAAAACACCTGAAGAATGGATGCCTGACGGCGACTGTACAATTGGAGAAAGTGAATAAAATGCATTACAACTACTTACAAAATTCCAGGGTAAATTCATCTGATTTCCACTGAATTCACACTGAATTCCTACTGAAGGGCACTTGCATGCCTAATGTGCATCAGCCCCAAACATGTCGGGGCTGATTACATTTCAAGAAGCCAGGCAGGCTGCGATCTAGCAGCGCGTATACTTATGGCTTCAAGGCTTTGCCTGCTTTTGCAGCAATTCCTTATCCAGTTGCTCGATGTGCAATTTACGTTGCAGGGCCTTGGCTTCCAGCGAGATTCTTTGCAGAACAACGATATATTGCCGACGCTGCTGCTTGGTATCATCCAGGCAGTCATTCACAAAAAACTTGTCGTGACAGACTTTGTCGGCCTGCTCATACCAACTTTGCAAACGCTGCTGTGCAGCAGTGGCTTCTTTCAGGGCAGCATCAGCCGTATCACCAGTAGTAATACTGCCTGGGGGATATTTTTGGTCCAGGGCGGTCGTCATTCCGACAATCGCAGACAATTCATTGCTGTCCGGGGCAGCCATTGCAGGGCTGGTGATTGCCAGTTGGAACAATACGGCAACACAGACAGTAAGGATGTTTTTAATCAAGTGATACTCTCCGCAAGTTGGCGCTGATCTGCATCCATGTATTCTTTGGACTGCATCTCTATGATACGTGAAACGGTTCTATGAAATTCATTAGACAGGGTACCGTTGGTATAAAGTTCCTCGGGTATCACTTCTGCCGACATGATGAGCTTCACTTTGTTGTCGTAAAACACGTCGATCAGCCAGGTAAAACGACGCGCCTCGGACGACATGGCAGCCGACATGCGCGGGATGGAAGACAAGATGACCGTATGAAAGCGGCTGGCGATTTCAAGATAATCATTCTGTGACCGTGGTCCGCCACACAGGGTAGCAAAATCAAACCAGATCACGCTGCCGGCACGTCGTAGCGATTTCAGATTGCGCCCCTCAATATCAACACGTGGATCTTCATCATTGGTTTCTGCAATACGGGCAAACGCATCACGCAAGGAACGGTCAGTTGTAGCGTTCAGCGGCGTCAGGTAAGCCTGCACCTGTTCCATGGCGCGCTTGCGGTAATCATTGCCGGAATCCACATTCAGGATATCCAGTTTTTCTTTCAGCAAGGCGATGGTCGGCAACATGCGGTCCCGGTGCAAGCCATCAGGGTACAGGGTATCCGGCTGGTAATTGGAGGTCATGACAAATGATACGCCATTGTCAAACAGGGCTTTCAGCAGGTTGTACAGCAACATGGCATCGGCAACATCGGACACATGAAATTCGTCAAAACAAATCAGCCGGTATTTCTTGGCGATCCTGCGCGCCACCTCATCCAGAGGGTCGGCCACGCCTTTCATTTCATCCAGCTGGCGGTGCACGCCGCGCATGAATTCATGGAAATGCAGACGGGTTTTGCGCACCACTGGCACAACCGAAAAAAAACTGTCCATCAAAAACGATTTACCGCGACCAACGCCACCCCACATATAGACGCCACGCGGCACTTCTGGACGGGTGATGAGGCGGGTAAATTTATTTGCGCGCTTGCCTTTGTACTCCACCCATTCATCATAGGCAGTCTGCAGGCGGTCAACTGCGCGTCTTTGTGCTTCATCAGCCTGAAAACCACGCTGACTTAATGCATCCTGATAAAACTCTATGACATTCATGAGGGAAAATAGGTCTTTGCTGCGTTAGCTGCCATCTGACAAGCTGGTAAACTGCCACACGCCCTGCCCTATCAAACCGGACCCGGGCGTGCTGGCAGCGCGCTGTCATCATAGGTGCCAGACAGCATTTCTGATGACAGACGAGGAACGATCAGAAGTTCAATGAACGTTTGTCCACTGCCAGCGCTGCTTCTTTAGTCGCTTCAGACAAAGAAGGATGAGCATGGCAAATACGGGCGATGTCTTCTGCCGATGCCTTGAATTCCATCGCCACAACGGCTTCAGCGATCAATTCGGAAGCCATAGGGCCAACGATATGCACGCCCAGAATTTCATCTGTCGTTGCATCCGCCAGGAACTTGACCATACCTGAAGTATCACCCAGGGCACGGGCACGGCCATTCGCCATGAATGGGAAAGTACCTGCTTTGTAAGCCACACCATCGGCCTTCAGTTGCTGTTCGGTACGACCTACCCATGCGATTTCCGGAGATGTGTAGATTACCCAGGGGATAGTATTGAAGTTGACATGACCATGCTGACCGGCGATACGTTCAGCCACGGCAACGCCCTCTTCCTCTGCCTTGTGTGCCAGCATAGGGCCACGTACCACGTCGCCCACGGCCCAGACATTTGCCAGATTGGTTTTGCAATCACCATCAACCGCGACGAAACCACGCTCATCGAGTTGCAAGCCAACTGCTTCTGCGTTCAGGCCATTGGTGTTAGGTGTGCGACCGATGGAAATGATGAGCTTGTCGAACACGGCTTTGTGCTCAGCGCCCTTGTCATCCGTGTAGTTGACAGTCACATCTTTGCCACCATTGACGATTTCGCCAATCTTGACGCCCAGATTGATGGACAGGCCTTGTTTCACAAAAAGCTTATGGGCTTCTTTGGCAATTTGCTCATCCACTGCACCCAAGAAGGTCGGCAATGCTTCGAGTACTGTCACTTCTGCACCCAGACGACGCCAGACGCTACCCATTTCCAGGCCGATAACACCGGCACCGATAACGCCGAGTTTTTTCGGCACTTCAGCGATATTCAGTGCACCGTCATTCGATAAGATAGTCGCTTCATCAAACGCTGCGCCTGGCAAGGCACGTGCGTTAGAACCAGTAGCCACGATGATGTGCTTGCCGGTGATCGTTTCTTCTGTCTTGCCAGCGACCTTGATTTCATAAACGCCGGCATCGGCTTTAACGAAAGAGCCGTGACCATGGAAGAAAGTGACTTTGTTCTTTTTAAACAGGAACAGGATACCGTCGTTGTTTTGTTTGACGATAGTGTTTTTACGACCCAGCATCTTGGCAACATCCAGGCCCAGGCCCTGCACCTGAATACCGTGGTCAGCAAAAGCATGGCCAGCGTGTTCATAATGTTCGGAAGACTGCAACAGCGCCTTGGATGGAATGCAACCTACGTTGGTGCACGTGCCGCCAGGTGCCGGGCCGCCTTTGTCATTGCTCCAGGCGTCGATACAGGCCGTGGAAAACCCCAGTTGTGCAGCACGGATAGCTGCAATATAGCCGCCAGGGCCGCCGCCGATAACGACAACATCAAATTGTTTGCTCATGAAAATATCCTGATAGGTAAGGATTGACTAAATCGCGAGATATCGAAAAATAGCGTGAAATATCGTGCTGTCACTCTTCTTCCGGCACAAAAATCCAGGCCAGCAAATACGCGACCACGCCTGCACCAAAATAAAGACTGAAAAAGACAAACATCAAACGCCAGATCCAGGATTCCATCCCGGTAAACTTGCCGAGCCCACCGCAAAGTCCACCCAGCCACTGGTCAGTTTTTGACCGGCGGAATTGATTCAGCTGGTTGAAACCCAGGTTTTGATGAGGACCGGAAGCGGAAGTGTCGCCAGTAGCCAGCAATCTGGCTTTGGCTTGGGCAAATTCTGCATCAGACAGGGCTCCTGCCTGATGCAGTTCATGCAGACGTTTGATTTCGTCAGCGATATTCACGGAATGATTCTCGCTTTGCTTTGAATCTGAATTACAGATCGAGCAACAGGCGGGCTGGATCTTCCAGCGCGTCTTTCATTGCCACCAGACCCAGAACAGCTTCACGACCGTCAATGATACGATGGTCATAAGACATTGCCAGGTAATTCATAGGACGGATAACGATCTGGCCATTTTCAACCACGGCACGGTCCTTGGTAGCATGCACGCCCAAAATTGCGGATTGTGGTGGGTTGATGATAGGTGTAGACAACATGGAACCGAAAGTACCACCATTCGAGATGGAGAAAGTACCACCAGACAGATCGTCCAGAGTCAGTTTACCGTCTTTGGCCTTGGCGCCGAATTCGCCGATTTTCTTCTCGATTTCAGCAATCGTCATCTGATCCGCATTACGCAGGATAGGTACGACCAGACCACGTGGAGAACCAACTGCGATACCGATGTCGAAGTAACCGTGGTAGACGATGTCATTGCCATCAACAGATGCGTTGATGATAGGGTATTTTTTCAATGCAGCAACAGCAGCCTTGACGAAGAAGGACATGAAACCCAGCTTCACGCCATGTTCTTTTTCAAACTTGTCTTTGTACTTGTTACGCAAGTCCATGACAGGTGCCATGTTGACTTCGTTGAAAGTCGTCAGAATCGCGTTGGTGGATTGCGATTGCACCAGACGTTCAGCGATACGTGCACGCAGACGGCTCATTGGCACGCGTTCTTCCGGACGGTCACCCAGGCTAGCGATCGTTGGTGCGGCAACTTGTTGCAGCGCTGGTTTGCCTGCTGCAGGTGCGGCCAGAGGTGCAACAACTGGTGCTGCGGCAGGTTTGGCGGCAACTGCTGCCAGTGCATCACCCTTGGTAACGCGACCATCTTTGCCGGAGCCGTCAACCTGTGCTGCAGTCAGATTGTTTTCCGACAGGATTTTTGCTGCTGCCGGCATTGCTACGCCAGCAGAAGACTTGGCATCAGCAGCAGGTGCGGCAACAGCGGCAGCTGCAACTGTTACTGGAGCAGCAGATACTTCCATCGGGCTTACTTTTGCAGAAGCATCAGTATCGATAATCGCGATGATTTCGCCAGCAACAACTGTACTGCCATCACCCTTGATGATTTGTGTAATCACGCCTGCGTCTGGCGCAGGTAATTCCAATACAACTTTGTCAGTTTCCACGTCAATCAGGTTTTCGTCACGGCCAACTGCTTCACCAACTTTTTTATGCCAGGACAACAGCGTTGCTTCTGCGACTGATTCAGATAACTGAGGAACTTTTACTTCGATAATTGCCATTTTTTACTCTCCGATTCGGGTAGCCATATGCGACATCAGCTTCTGATGTCGCATCGCGTCATTATTTGGTCAGGACAAAGCCTTTGAGTTTGGAAAATGCCGTTTCCAGCAATGCTTTTTGTTGTGCATAGTGCTTGTCGTAGTAACCGACAGCTGGCGATGCACTGGCTGGACGACCTGCGTAAGCAAGCTTTTGACCTTCTTCCAGACTTTCAAAAATATTGTGCTGGATCTGGAACCATGGTCCCTGATTTTGCGGCTCATCTTGTGCCCAGACCAATTCCGCCATGTTCGGGAATTTTTTCAGTTCGGCAACAAAGCTCTTGTGCGGGAAAGGATACAACTGCTCAACACGGATAATTGCCGTGTCTGTCTGGCCGCGCTCTTTACGGGAGTTAACCAGGTCGTAATACACTTTGCCTGAGCAGGCGACCACGCGCTTGACTTTTTTCGCATCGATTTTTTCATCCACTTCGCCGATGACGGTGTGGAAGCTGCCTTTGGCCAGATCGGACAATGGTGAACCTGCATCCTTGTTACGCAACAGGGATTTCGGTGTCATGATGACCAGTGGCTTACGGAACATGCGTATCATTTGACGACGCAACAGATGGAAAATCTGTGCTGCTGTCGTTGGCTGTACCACTTGCATATTATTGTCAGCACACAGTTGCAGGAAACGCTCAGGACGTGCGGATGAGTGCTCCGGACCCTGACCTTCGTAACCATGCGGCAGCATCATGACCAGACCGGATGCACGACCCCATTTCACTTCACCAGAACTGATGAACTGATCGATAACGACTTGTGCGCCGTTGGCGAAGTCACCGAATTGCGCTTCCCAGATGGTCAGTGTGTTTGGTTCAGCAGTGGAATAGCCGTATTCAAAGCCCAGTACCGCTTCTTCAGACAAGACGGAATCGATCACTGTGAACGGTGCCTGTTTGTCAGAAATGTTTTGCAGAGGGATATAAGTACCAGCATCCCAACGTTCACGGTTTTGATCATGCAAGACTGCATGGCGGTGAACGAAAGTACCACGGCCCGCATCCTGACCTGTCAGACGAATTGCATAACCTGAAGATACCAGGGATGCGTAGGCCAGATGCTCGCCCATACCCCAGTCCAGGTTCATTTCGCCACGACCCATGGTAGCGCGGTCGCCCAAAACTTTTTCTACCAGGCTATGTGGTTTGAAGCCAGCAGGCACAGTAGTAATACGCTCGGCCAGACGCTTCAGTTCAGTGGACGGTACTGCCGTGTCAGCTGCATCTGTCCATTTGCGGTTGAGGAAAGGAATCCAGTCAACTGCGTATTTATTTTTGAAGTTGGAGATGACAGGATCATGGGTATGCTTGCCCGCGTCCATAGCATCACGGTAAGCCTTGACCATCTGATCGCCACCATCCGCAGGAATAGTGCCTTGCGCTGCCAGCTTGTCTGCATACATCTTGCGTGTGCCAGGATGCTGACCGATCTTTTTGTACATCAAAGGCTGGGTCAGTGCAGGCGTATCTTGCTCATTGTGGCCCAGTTTGCGATAGCAGATGATATCGACAACGACATCTTTCTTGAATTCCATGCGGTAATCCAGAGCGATCTGGGTCGCCAGGACTACAGCTTCAGGATCATCTGCATTGACGTGCAATACCGGCGCTTCGATCATTTTGACAACGTCGGAGCAATACAGGGTAGAACGGGAATCGCGTGGATCGGAAGTCGTGAAACCGATCTGGTTATTAATGACGATATGCACGGTACCACCTGTACCATAGCCGCGCGTCTGCGCCAGGTTCAGGGTTTCCATGACCACGCCCTGCCCTGCAAACGCGGCATCGCCGTGTACCAGGATAGGCAAAACCTGTGAACCATCTTTGTCACCGCGACGGTCCATACGTGCCTTGACAGAACCTTCAACCACAGGATTGACGATTTCCAGATGGGAAGGATTGAACGCCAGGGACAAATGCACCGGACCGCCTGGAGTGGAAATATCAGATGAGAAACCCTGATGGTATTTAACGTCACCTGCTGGCAAGTCGTCACCGTGTTTGCCTTCAAATTCGGCAAACAAATCCTGAGGCATTTTGCCCAGGGTATTGACCAGTACGTTCAGACGACCACGGTGGGCCATACCGATAACGATTTCTTCCACACCGCGTTCACCGGCGCGCTGGATGGTTTCATCCATGGAAGCAATGAAGCTCTCGCCACCTTCCAGGGAGAAACGCTTCTGACCCACGTATTTTGTGTGCAGATAACGTTCTAGGCCTTCGGCTGCCGTCAGGCGGTCGAGGATGTGTTTTTTCTTTTCCAGAGAAAAGGATGGTGTAGAACGAATGGCTTCGAGCTTTTGTTGCAACCAGCGCTTTTCAGTCGGGTCGCTGATGTACATGAACTCGGCACCGATAGAACGGCAATACGTATCACGCAAGGCATTCAACAGGTCGCGCAATGATGCAGTTTCTGGTCCGAAATAGGTATTGCTGATGTTGAACTGGATATCCATGTCCGCATCAGTAAAGCCGTAAAAGCTCGGCTCCAGTTCCGGAATGCTAGGACGTTCCTGACGTTGCAGCGGGTCCAGATTGGCCCAGTGACTGCCAAGGAAGCGATATGCCGCGAGCAGTTGCTGGGCAGCGACGCGTTTGCGCCCCATTTCAGCATCGGCTGTGGCATTGACGGTGCGTATCGGGCCTTGTTTGGCGCGTTCAGCAAAGGAAGCAATGACGGGAGCATGCGCAACGTCGGGCTTCGAAGAGCCATCGACCGCAGGCACATTTTGCATGGCGTCAAAGTATGCGCGCCAATTTTCAGGAACAGAACCGGGATTATTCAGATACGCTTCATACAGTTCTTCTACGTACGGCGCATTGCCGCCGAACAAGTACGAGTTAGCGTTATATTGTTGCATCATCTTGCTCACCTTTCTTCGCGTTTCGCGAGATTAGCGGGTTAATCTAACCTTCCGCGACACGGCCTGACCGGTTAGCGGATTGCACATCAAGTTGTGGGGAAGGGCTTATTCAAACTATCCTCGTGATCCAATCAAAAATCATGCTCTTTTTATATGACTTTTGATTTAATCGCGAAAGTTATATGTAAAAATCACTTTCGTGCCGAAGCATAGCATATTTAATGGAAAAAAAAGCGAGTCTTAAAGACTCGCTTTTTACAACATTAAAACTGATTAAAGAATTAACGCTTATCAATCAACGCTTATCGATCGGTGGCACATCGCGCTTGGCGGCACCTACAAACAACTGACGAGGACGGCCGATTTTTTGCTCTGGATCAGAAATCATTTCTTTCCACTGAGCGATCCAGCCTACTGTACGTGCCAGGGCGAAGATACCGGTGAACAAGGCGGTTGGGATACCCAGCGCGCGCTGTACGATACCAGAGTAGAAGTCGACGTTAGGATACAGCTTGCGGCTGACGAAGTATTCGTCTTCCAGCGCAATTTTTTCCAGCGCCATCGCCAGCTTGAACAAAGGATCGTCTTGCAGACCCAGCTCTTGCAAGACTTCATAGCAGGTTTCACGCATCAGCTTGGCGCGTGGGTCATAGTTCTTGTAGACACGGTGACCGAAGCCCATCAGCTTGACGCCAGAATTCTTGTCTTTCACCTGTGCGATGAAGTTAGGAATATTGTCAACGCTACCGATTTCTTCCAGCATGCTCAATGCCGCTTCGTTCGCGCCACCGTGGGCAGGACCCCACAGACATGCGATACCGGCAGCGATACAGGCAAATGGATTTGCTCCAGAGGAACCAGCCAGACGCACTGTTGATGTGGATGCATTTTGCTCGTGATCTGCGTGCAGGATCAGGATACGATCCAGTGCACGTACCAGTACTTCATTGGTTTTGTATGGCTCACATGGTGTGGAGAACATCATGTGCATGAAGTTGGCACTGTAGGACAGATCATTGCGTGGATACACAAAAGGCTGGCCGATGGAATATTTGTACGCCATGGCAACCAGTGTAGGCATCTTGGCGATCAGACGAATCGCCGATACTTCACGGTGATGCGGATCATTGATGTCCAGGGAATCATGGTAGAACGAAGCCAGCGCGCCGACTGTACCTACCAATACTGACATGGGATGGGCATCACGACGGAAACCACGGAAGAAGAATTGCATCTGCTCGTGCACCATGGTGTGATTGGTGACAGTCGCTACAAATTCTTTCTTTTGATCTGCATTTGGCAGTTCGCCATTCAGCAACAGGTAGCAGGTTTCCAGGAAATCGCCGCCATTCACTGCCAGTTGCTCGATCGGGTAACCGCGATACAGCAGCTCACCCTTGTCACCATCAATGTAGGTGATGGAAGAATTACAGGCGGCCGTGGACATGAAACCCGGGTCGTATGTGAACATGCCAGTAGAGCCGTACAGTTTACGGATGTCAATTACATCTGGGCCAATAGAGCCCTTGTAAATCGGCATTTCCAGTGCTGGCGAGCCATCAGAAAAAGATAGGGTGGCTTTTGTTTCAGAATTTGTCATGGCTCTTCCTTCAGATAAGAGGTGAGTCGTTAATCAAAAAAACACAAAAATCAAATTGACTTACGCCGTTTGCAGGCGCAGCAATAAAGCATGGACGTGAGGCAGATCGACCTCGGCTTCTGGCTGCTTTTTAGCCATGATCAGATCCATTAATGTATTGTCCGGCAACTCCATCAGACGACTGAAGGCATCCACTTCCTCGTCTGTCAGGGATTCTTCGTGAGCATCCAGAAAACGGGTCAAGATCAAATCGTTTTCCAGCAAACCGCGCCTCGCCCGCCACCGCAAACGTGCCCGCTTGACCGGATCGCTTTGATGGGGTACCGCTTGTGACTCAGACATAATTAATTCTCTTCCATACTGACTATTTCATGCGATTCTCAGGTCGCCCGTAAAAACCGCATGAAATAGCAGCGATGCCCAGGGGCATCGCTTGCAACAACAAAAACTTAGACCGCGCGACGCACCATCAGTTCTTTAATCTTACCGATAGCACGGGTAGGATTCAGACCTTTAGGGCATACATCCACACAGTTCATGATCGTGTGGCAACGGAACAGGCGATACGGATCTTCCAGATTGTCCAGACGCGCACCAGTTGCTTCATCACGGGAATCAGCAATGAAGCGGTAAGCCTGCAACAAACCTGCCGGACCAACGAATTTGTCCGGATTCCACCAGAAAGACGGGCAGGAAGTCGAACAGCAGGCGCACAGGATGCATTCATACAGACCATCCAGCTCTTCACGTTCAGCAGGCGACTGCAGACGTTCTTTTTCTGGTGGAATGGAATCATTCATCAGGTAAGGCTTGATCGAATTGTATTGCTTGAAGAATTGCGTCATGTCCACGATCAGATCGCGGATCACTGGCAAGCCAGGCAAAGGGCGCAAGACAATAGGCTCGCTCAATTCATTCAGGTTGGTGGTGCAGGCCAGACCATTCTTGCCATTGATGTTCATGGCGTCAGAACCACACACACCTTCACGGCATGAGCGGCGCAGCGCCAGAGAGTCATCCACGTCAGACTTGATACGTTGCAATGCATCCAGCAACATCTTGTCCGTGTCTTGCAGCTCGACCGTCAAGTCTTGCATGTAAGGCTTGGCATCCTTGTCCGGATCGTAGCGATAGATTTTAAATTTCAGTGTACGTGCCATATCGGTATCTCTTTAGAATGTACGTGGTTTTGGTTTGAAGGTTTCTACAGTCAGTGGCTTGGTCACGACTGGCTTGTAGTCGAGGCGATTGCCCTCGGAATACCACAAGGTATGCTTCATCCAGTTTTCGTCGTCACGTTTTTCATAATCACGGTGGGCATGCGCACCACGGGATTCTTTACGGGCGGCGGCAGATGTAATCGTTGCCTTGGCTGTTTCGATCAGATTATCCAGTTCCAGCGCTTCTACACGGGCAGTATTGAAGACTTTGGATTTATCTTTGAAAGAAACATGCTTGCGACGCTCATCAAGCTCCATAATTTTCTTGTAGCCGGTTTGCAGCAATTCATCCGTACGGAACACGCCACAATATTGCTGCATCGTGCCGCGAATGGCATTGGCAACGTCCTGTACGCGCTCGGAACCGGTACTGGTTTCCAGCTTGGCCAAACGTGACAGCGCCAGATCAGCCGCATCAGCAGGCAAATCCTTATTGCTACGTTCTTTCAGCTTGCTGGCCACCACGTGATTACCGGCGGCACGGCCAAACACCAGCAAATCGAGCAGAGAGTTGGTACCCAGACGGTTTGCACCATGCACGGATACGCAGGCGCACTCGCCAATTGCATACAGACCATTGACGATTTCACTGCTACCGTTTTTAGGTGCCACAACCTGACCGTGAATATTGGTCGGGATACCACCCATCTGATAGTGAATCGTAGGAACGACAGGAATCGGTTCCTTGGTTGCATCAACGTTGGCAAACTTGTGCGCGATTTCCAGAATCGATGGCAAACGCTTTTGAATTGTTTCAGCACCGATGTGACGCAGATCCAGCATGACGTGATCTTTGTTCGGACCACAACCACGGCCTTCCTTGATTTCCTGATCCATGGAGCGGGAAACGAAATCACGCGGTGCCAAATCTTTCAGCGTAGGCGCATAACGTTCCATGAAGCGTTCGCCCTGGCTATTCACCAGAATACCGCCTTCACCACGTACACCTTCAGTAATCAAGACACCCGCACCGGCAACACCAGTTGGGTGGAACTGCCAGAATTCCATGTCTTCCAGCGGCAAGCCCACACGTGCCGCCATACCCATACCGTCACCAGTATTGATAAAGGCATTGGTAGAAGCTTGCCAGATGCGGCCAGCACCACCTGTAGCAAAAATAGTGGTCTTGGCTTCCAGCATCATGACTTCGCCAGTTTCCATTTCCAGCGCAACAACACCCAGCACATCACCGTCCGCATCGCGGATCAGATCAATCGCCATCCACTCAACAAAGAAATGGGTACGGGCGCGGACGTTACGTTGATACAAAGTATGCAACAAAGCATGACCAGTACGGTCAGCAGCAGCACAGGCACGCTGTACAGGTTTTTCACCGTAGTTGGCAGTATGACCACCGAATGGACGCTGATAAATCGTGCCGTCGGCATTGCGGTCAAATGGCATACCGAAATGCTCAAGCTCATACACCACCTTTGGTGCTTCGCGGCACATGAACTCGATCGCATCCTGGTCGCCCAGATAGTCCGAACCTTTAACGGTATCAAACATATGCCAGAGCCAGCCATCTTCCGACATGTTGCCCAAAGAAGCACCAATACCACCCTGCGCAGCAACAGTGTGCGAACGGGTAGGGAAAACTTTAGATAGTACCGCGACATTCAGGCCAGCCTCAGCCAATTGCAGCGAGGCACGCATGCCGGAACCGCCAGCACCAACGATGACCGCATCAAAACGGCGGCTAGGAATTGTGGATTTAATTGCAGCCACTTTTATACTCTCCACAAAATCTGTGCAGCATAGCCAGCACAGGCAATCAGCCACAGAATAGTGGCAACCTGAAATACCAGACGCACAAATACGTTGTGTGTCACATAATCCATCCAGACATCACGCATACCTACCCAGGCGTGATACAACAGGCAGACGACGACAGAGAATGTCGCCAGTTTGAACCATTGCATGGCAAATATGCCCGCCCATGCTTCATAACTGAAATTTTTGCCAGTCAAAAACAGACCCAGCAAAATCACTGTGTACGCAGCCATCACGATTGCGGTGACACGTTGTGCCAACCAGTCGCGCAAACCAT
This sequence comes from Undibacterium sp. Ji49W, assembly GCF_049340205.1. Lineage (NCBI taxonomy): Bacteria > Pseudomonadati > Pseudomonadota > Betaproteobacteria > Burkholderiales > Oxalobacteraceae > Undibacterium > Undibacterium sp. Ji49W. The sequence continues at coordinate 142,537 of NZ_JBMPOW010000009.1, forward strand.
AGCTTGCACCTACGACCAGGCGTTTTGGACCAATATTGTTATTTGCCATTTAAAATACTCCGAACAATTTCAGGCCAGTCAATGCAGCCAACCCCAGACTGATCACCAGAACGCTGACAGCCGACTGACGTGCAGATTCTTTATTCAGACCGAAGTGAATATCCATAAACAAATGACGGATACCCGCACAGAAATGATGCAGATACGCCCAGACCAGAGCAAGGATGACCAACTTGACAAAGACGTGAGATGTAAAACCCTGCAATTCAGCGAACGTCAATTCTGAAGTGAGGCTTTTATCGAGCAAATACAAAATGAAGGGCAACAACAAGAACATCAACATTCCACTGCCACGATGCAAGATGGAAACAAAGCCCGCCAGTGGCAGCCTGTAGCCAGTCGCATCTATCAGGCGCATTACACCAAAGCGCGGTCTGGTTTTTACTACTTCAGACATAAATAATCTCCCCATTAACTAGTCTGTACATAAACCTTGCAATTTTCGCTCATTTTGGTGCATTGCACCAACAAAAATCAGCCCAATTTACAAAATATCGCTATCTTAAACCCAAACCCAACATTCTCGCTGAGCACGGATCAAAGCGAAACCAGGTAATCCCCTAAAATTCAACCGCCAATGCAGCCGCCAACGTCGCAATATGGCCAACATCAACTCAATTCATTTCGGTAGTGATGATTAACTGTCAGGTACAAACCACGACGCAACTCAACCGGCTTATCACCATACGTGAAAGAAACCCGTTCCACATTGAGCAAAGGCATACCAACACTCACATTCAGCAAGGAAGCAACCTGCTCATCCGCACAGACGGCACGAATCTGCTCTGAAGCACGGATCATGTGTGTGCCAAATTCAGTTTCGAACAGGCCATACATCGGGCCCTTGTATTCATTTAAACGTTCGGCAGTCAGGCCCTTGAAGATGGAACCCGGCAACCACAAGTCATCCAGAATGGTAGGCACACCAGTAAACGACTGCACCCGACGGATGAATACAACAGAATCCCCGGATTTAATGTCCAGCAAACGCGCCACCTCAGCAGGTGCCCGCATACGTTTAACTTCAATAATTTTATTTTCAGGATAATGCGGCGCACCTTCGTCTGGTGCCAGGCGCAAGAAACGAAACTGTGAGCGCGCCTCATGATGCGTCGCCACAAAAGTCCCCTTCCCCTGCCGGCGCACCACCAGGTTTTCTGCCGACAACTCATCAATCGCCTTACGCACAGTGCCCTGACTGACCTTGAAGCGACTGGCCAATTCCATCTCGCTGGGGATCAGCTCACCTGGCTTCCACTCACCCGATTGCAGGCTCTGGGTAATCAGGGCTTTTATCTGTTGATATAATGGGCTGAATGTAGGCGAAGCACTCAAGGAAGAAGCAACACCACCAGCACCGGGCGTGACCGGGCTGACAGGCTGATTGCTTGCGATAGGTATGATTGAGTTCATAGACTGCAATTTCAACACAAAACCACCCATCCCGTCCAGAACAAACTATCAAGTAATATGTCTTATATAAGACATAAGATATTCATTGACACTTCAGCCCGCAGCACCTAAACTCTTGGGAAAAATGGCTGGCAGCCTGCCCAATGCATCTCTGCCACACCAGTGCAATATAGTTCGAACGTCCTTAATGTAAAGGAAGAAAAACGGCTTCAGCGCTGATTTTGGCTGACTGGCATGGTTTTCAACGGTATCATTAAGCGTTTTACACAGTGCCCGCACTACCGCAGCATTCGCAACACCCCGTGGGCACGGCATTTGATTGAAATTCGTTTTTACACCACTTCGGAGATGCATCATGGCGAAATCCCCTATGCGCGTAGCTGTTACCGGCGCCGCAGGCCAAATCGGCTATTCCCTTCTGTTCCGTATCGCCAATGGCGACATGCTGGGCAAAGACCAGCCAGTGATTCTGCAATTGCTGGAAATTCCTGACGAAAAAGCACAAAAAGCGCTGAAAGGCGTCATGATGGAAATCGATGACTGCGCTTTCCCACTGCTGGCCGGCATGTCCGCCCACAGCGATCCGCTGACAGCATTCAAAGACATCGATGTCGCCCTGCTGGTTGGCGCACGCCCACGCGGCCCAGGCATGGAACGCAAAGACCTGCTGGAAGCCAATGCACAGATTTTCACTGTACAAGGCAAGGCACTGGACGCAGTTGCTTCCCGCAACGTTAAAGTCCTGGTGGTTGGCAATCCAGCCAACACCAATGCTTACATTGCAATGAAATCAGCCCCTTCCCTGCCATCCAAAAACTTCACAGCAATGCTGCGTCTGGATCACAACCGCGCCCTGTCCCAAGTGGCAGCCAAAGTTGGCAAGCCAGTCGCTGCAATTGAAAAACTGTGCGTCTGGGGCAATCACTCCCCAACCATGTACGCTGACTATCGCTTCGCGACAGTAGATGGCGCATCCGTCAAAGACCTGATCAACGACCAGGTCTGGAACAAAGATGTGTTCCTGCCAACCGTTGGCAAACGTGGCGCAGCCATCATTGAAGCACGTGGCTTGTCTTCTGCTGCATCCGCAGCAAATGCAGCCATTGACCACGTACGTGACTGGGTTCTGGGCACAAACGGCAAGTGGACAACCATGGGCATCGCTTCTGATGGCTCTTATGGCATCCCTGAAGGCACCATGTTTGGCTTCCCTGTCACAACAGAAAATGGCGAATACAAGATTGTTCAAGGTCTGGAAATCGACGAATTCTCCCGTGAACGCATCAACATCACTCTCAAAGAATTGCAAGAAGAGCGTGATGGCGTGAAACACCTGGTAGGTTAATCAAGTCTGAAGCGGTTTGTGGTCACAACCACAAACCGCTTCAATCAAGACGCCATATTCAAGATGCATCCCTCCTCTGTGCTTTTTCAGGATCAGTTGCCACCCGTGTTTTTACCGGTCTGTGATCACTATGCCGGTTCTGAAAAGCTCATGCGCAAGTCCATCGCCTTACAGCAGGAACTTGGCCCTATTTTCGATATCACGCTTGACTGCGAAGACGGCGCAGCCGCTGGCAATGAAAAAGCCCATGCCGGGCTGGTCGCCACTTTGGTTTCTAGCGCAGACAATCTGTTTCAACGCATAGGCGTGCGTGTGCACGACGTGCATCACCCTGCTTTCGAGCAGGATCTATCCCTCATCCTGCCAACTGCTGCCGCCAAAATGGCCTATGTGGTTTTGCCTAAAGTAGATAGTGCAGCCGAGGTGACGTCCGCCCTAAGCCGCATCAATCACCATGCCCGCAAGGCAGATGGCAGCCTGATTCCAGTCCATGTATTAATAGAAACACATGGAGCACTGGCTGAGGCAAGGCAAATTGCTGCCCTGCCCCAGGTGCAATGTCTGTCATTTGGCCTGATGGATTTTGTATCCGCCCATTACGGCGCAATTCCAGCCAGCGCCATGCGATCGCCCGGGCAGTTTGAGCATCCTCTGGTAATGCGCGCCAAACTGGAAATAGCTGCCGCCTGTCATCATCATGGAAAAATTGCCTCGCATAATGTCACCACAGAAATCCGGGACAAGGACGTTGTCGCCAGCGATGCGCGCCGTGCCGCCCTGGAATGTGGTTATACCCGTATGTGGAGCATTCATCCAGACCAGATTAAAGCCATAGTGAGTGCGCTGACACCCCCTGACCAGGAAGTCGATGAAGCCGTATCCATCCTCTCATCAGCCAAAAAGCATCAATGGGGGCCAATACAATGGCAAGGACAGCTACACGACCGCGCCAGTTACCGCTACTATTGGACAGTTTTAAAGAAGGCCCAGTTTGGGCAAGTTGTATTACCAGAAGCAGCACGAGAATTACTCTAGGGAGACACTCATGAAATTACTTTCTTTTATCAGCCTGGCATTTGCCGCATGCGCCATGCTCACTGCCAACGCCAACGCAGTGGAAGCACCGCACAGCAAAACCAAGGCCAGCGCCAAAACAGCGAAACCGGCTGCGGCCCCGGCCAGTAAAGAAAGCGATGAGCCAGAACCAGACATCCAACAACACAACAGTTTCGAATACAAATGCGAACTGGGTAATTCATTGACGATGTATATCAATCCTGAAGATACCGAACACGTTGCCATGCGCTGGAAAAAACGCCTGTATCGTCTGTCCAAGATAGATACCACGACTGGTGCAGTACGTTTTGAAAACCGTAAATCCGGTCTGATCTGGATCGGTATTCCCGCCAAAGGCCTATTGCTCGATTCACTCAAGGGTCAGCAACTGGCCAATGAATGCAAGACAGCAACGCCTGCACTGGCAGAAGTGGACAGCACCAAAGCAGCACCGACACTTATCAAATAGCATTCATAAAATTAGATTCATCAATAAGATTCATCAAATAAAAAAGTAGTAGCAAGTAAATTTTCTGATCGTTGATTTTTGTAAATAAGGAACAGCCATGAGCCAAAATGCGTACAAAGATGCATTCAAAACCCTGAAAGATTTCAAAATTTCAGACACCAAGAAAGGCAAGTTCTTTTCTTTGCCCGCACTGGAAAAAAATCTCGGTGTAAAAATCTCCCGTCTGCCAGTTTCCATTCGCGTGGTACTGGAATCGGTATTGCGTAACTGCGACGGCAAAAAAGTTACTGAAGAACATGTCAAGCAATTGGCAAACTGGAGCGCAACTGCTGCCCGCACCGATGAAATTCCTTTCGTCGTGTCCCGCGTTGTTCTGCAAGATTTTACCGGCGTACCATTGCTGGCCGATCTGGCCGCCATGCGTAACGTTGCAGCCAAACAAGGCAAAAATCCAAAGAATATCGAACCGCTGGTTCCAGTTGATCTGGTGGTTGATCACTCGGTACAGATCGATCATTTCCGCGAAAAGAAAGCGCTGGACCTGAACATGAAACTGGAATTCCAACGCAATAACGAGCGTTACCAGTTCATGAAATGGGGCATGCAGGCATTTGATACTTTTGGCGTGGTTCCTCCAGGCTTTGGTATTGTCCACCAGGTTAACCTGGAATACCTGGCACGTGGCGTACACAAGATCAAAGATGCCAAGAAAAACGAAATCTACTACCCAGACACACTGGTAGGCACTGATTCTCACACCACCATGATCAACGGTATCGGCGTCGTCGGCTGGGGCGTGGGCGGTATTGAAGCCGAAGCCGGCATGCTGGGTCAACCGGTCTACTTCCTGACACCTGACGTCGTCGGCGTCAACCTGACTGGCGCATTGCGCGAAGGCTGTACTGCAACGGATCTGGTATTGACCATCACAGAATTGCTGCGTAAAGCCAAGGTCGTTGGCAAGTTTGTTGAATTCTTCGGTGAAGGTACACGTTCCCTGTCACTGACAGACCGCGCCACCATCGCCAACATGGCACCGGAATACGGCGCGACCATGGGCTTCTTCCCGGTTGATGAAGCGACTATCGACTACTTCAAAGGTACAGGCCGCACCAAGGCAGAAATCGATGCATTCGAAGGCTATTTCAAAGCCCAGAAAATGTTCGGCATACCTGCGGCTGGCGACATCGACTACACCACAGAAATCTCTCTGGATCTGTCTACCGTTGCCCCATCCCTGGCTGGCCCTAAACGCCCACAGGATCGTATCGAAATCGGCAACGTCAAATCCACTTTCGCCGACCTGTTCGCCAAACCAACGTCCGAAAATGGCTTCAACAAGAAGGCAGAAGATCTGGATGCGGTTTACACCAATACTGATGGCGTCAAAGTCAAAAACGGCGATGTATTGATCGCTGCAATTACTTCCTGCACCAACACATCCAACCCTAGCGTCTTGCTGGCAGCTGGCTTGCTGGCCAAGAAAGCCGTAGAAGCTGGCTTGAAAGTGGCACCACACATCAAGACGTCGCTGGCACCTGGCTCGCGCGTTGTGACCAAATACCTGGAAGCAGCAGGCTTGCTGCCTTACCTGGAAAAACTCGGCTTCGGCGTCACCGCTTACGGCTGCACAACCTGTATCGGCAATGCCGGTGACCTGACACCTGCAATGAATGAAGCGATCGTTGCCAACGACATCGTGGCATCTGCTGTTCTGTCCGGCAACCGTAACTTTGAAGCACGTATTCACCCGAATATCCGTTCCAACTTCCTGGCGTCCCCTCCTTTGGTCGTTGCCTACGCTATCGCTGGCAACATGACCCGCGACCTGATGACCGAGCCAGTTGGCCGCGTCAAAGGCAAGGACATTTTCCTGGGCGACATCTGGCCTACCAGTGCTGAAATCAACAAGCTGATGAAGTTTGCAATGAATTCCAAGACTTTCAAGGAAAACTACGCAGACGTCAAAGGTGCGCCAGGCAAGCTGTGGGAAAACATCCAGGGCGTCGCTGAAGGTGAAGTCTACAACTGGCCTACCTCCACCTACATCGCTGAACCACCATTCTTTGCTGATTTCACGATGGAACCAAAAGCAGCGGCGACTGGCATCAGTGGCGCGCGCGCCCTGGGCGTGTTTGGCGACTCCATTACAACCGACCATATTTCTCCCGCTGGCTCCATCAAAGAATCCAGCCCGGCAGGTAAATGGCTGAAAGAAAACGGCGTTCTGAAGGCAGATTTCAATTCCTACGGCTCACGTCGTGGCAACCACGAAATCATGATGCGCGGCACATTTGCCAACGTACGCATCAAAAACCTGATGATCCCTGCGAAAGAAGATGGCTCCCGCGTTGAAGGCGGCGAAACCCTGTTCCAGCCTACCGGCGAACCTATGGCAATTTACGATGCAGCGATGAAATACATTGCTGACGGCGTACCTACCATGATTTTCGGCGGCGAAGAATACGGTACAGGCTCTTCCCGTGACTGGGCAGCAAAAGGTACGCAATTGCTGGGCGTCAAAGCTGTCATCGCCCGTTCTTTTGAACGTATCCACCGTTCCAACCTGGTCGGCATGGGCGTATTGCCACTGCAATTCCTTGGTAGCGACAGTGTTGACAGTCTGGGCATCACAGGTACAGAGTCTTACGACCTGAAAGGCATAGAAGATGAAATCAAGCCACAGCAAGAAGTGACTCTGGTTATCAATCGTGCCAATGGCGACAAACAGGAAGTCAAAGTCCTGTTGCGCATCGATACACCGATCGAAGTTGACTACTACAAACATGGCGGCATTCTGCCATTCGTATTGCGTCAATTGCTGGCCGCTTAACTGGTACCAACCATTAGTACAAATCATTAGTACACATAAGTGACACATGAATCCCCATCACGGGGATTCAGACAAAAAGGTGAATTTCTTTTGAAATTCACCTTTTTTCTTTGGTGCTGCCGTGATGCAAGAATGATGTAAGCAAGGACATTTAAGCTTGTCACATCTTACAAGTACAAATCTGGAGACAACTATGTGGAAAATTCTCGTCGGCTTTATTATTTTTGCAGCTGCTGCCCTGTTCATTATTTTCAAGGCAGGTGACAAGGTCGATATGCAAGGCGAAGCAGCCGGTCATAATCCGACAGAAGTCCATTCAGCTTCGGCAAGCGCATCTGAACCAACACCACCGGCTGCACCTGCTGCAGCTACAGCCTCAACTGCGGCTGCGACTGCGACCGCATCAACACCCGCACCTGCATCTGACGCGACAGCCAGCAGCGCAAGCAAATAATCAGAACTCATTTCATCCATAGGGATGAGTTCCAATGACTATGGGCGACCGCTTGCGGCCCGCCCATTTTTATTTCTGCACCATGAATCAAGGCAGTATAGTTCAGACCATCCGCGCCAATGCCTGCTCGATATCAGCAATCAGGTCTGCGCTATCTTCCAGTCCTATATTGAAACGCACCAGTATGCCTTTGTGTGGCCAGTGCTGACGCATTTGTTCGATGCGATAAGGAACACACAAACTATGCGCCCCACCCCAACTAAAACCGATCTTGAACAGCTTCAGGCTATCGACAAAACGATCGGTCTGTTGCTCTGTATATTTCTCATCAAACAAAACCGAGAACAGGCCGCCAGCCCCGGTAAAGTCACGTTGCCAGATTTCATGACCCGGACTGCCCGGCAATGCCGGATGCAATACCTGGCTGATTTCCGGCCGTGTTTTTAGCCATGCAGCGACCTTGCGCGCACTTTGATCATGCGCCTGGAAGCGCAATTGCAGCGTAGGTAAATTCCGCAGGACGAGGTAGACATCATCCATGCCAACGCCAAAGCCCAGACGCATATGCGCCGTCTGGAGGTGAGCATTCAATGCACGGTCACTGGTAATCACAGCCCCCATCAGGACGTCAGAACCACCACTCTGGTATTTGGTCAGTGCCTGCATGATGATATCGACACCATGTGCAAACGCCGGGAAGGCAATCCCACCAGACCAGGTATTGTCCAGCGCCACCAATACCCCACGTTCATGCGCTGCGGCACATATCGCCGGCACGTCCGGCACCTCCATAGAAACAGAACCGGGGGCCTCGGCCCAGATCAATTTGGTATTGTCACGTATCAGCGCAGCAATGTCCGCCCCGATCAGGGGGTCGTAATAACTGACATGGACACCAAAACTACGCGAAAACCAGTCTGCCAGTTCGCGATTCGGGCTATACACGTTGTCGGGGATCAGCACATGATCACCGCTTGCCAGGAAGGCCATATTCACCAGAGTAATGGCGGCCAAGCCGCTCGGTGTCAGCAGGCAATGCTTGCCCTGCTCTATCTCGGCCAGCCTGGCTTCCAGCGTGAAACTGGTTGGCGTGCCATGCAGGCCATAGGTATAAGCAGATTTGTCTTGCCAACTTCGGGAACGCATGGACGCCACATCCGTGAACAACACGGTGGAAGCATGATGTATCGCTACAGGGAAAGCGCCAAAACCGTCTGGTGCTTCGTAATCGCTATGAATGACGCGGGTATTGAATCCGCGTTGAGAATTTGAATTTTCCGGCATGGCTACTTTTCTTTGATGAGGATATCAAGCGACGAATGGCAATGTTAACGCAGAACCGGGGCTTTATGCTTCATGAATACACCAGAACTCATTTCATCAATGGGAGTGAGTGCGGGCAAGGCGATTCGGGATGTAACACAAGGCGCAAGGGTAGCACTTGCCGCTAAGGCTGGCGCCGTGGCAAGTCCACGTAGGAAGCAAACGCATCTCGCCCGGAAAATCTGTTCATTGTGGTCGAAGTATGAGACACCATGAAGACATAGTTCCCCGCACTTTTTTCATGCTTTTACATGTCTTCACGTGTAAGCTTCTGGTGCTGCATGTCGATCTGTCGCCAAACACTTGCCCGCTTTCGGCCAAGCAGCCACTTACCACTGAACCACTTGCCACTGAACCACTGAACCACTGAACCACTGAGCTAAACGGAACGTCTGCTATGCCACGCCATCATAAATCGCGTCCGGAAATCGCCTGAATGAATATTAATGGTTAAATTAGAAAAAACAGCTAAATTGAATCTTCGGAAATTTATAATTTCAGTAGCTTGCATCATATTTCTACTTGCTATCGGCATTTTATTTAGCAATCCCGTATTTTTAAAGTCAGTAATAGCGAAATATAAGTCGACAGATCACTTTATAACCATGGCCGAAGATTCGCGGATAAGGTACGAAAAAAATGCGAAGGAAAATGCAATTGCATTGAGGGAAATTCTAAAAGCCAGTCAACGTAAAGTGGAAGTTGCTCTGAATGCACATTTTGCAAAACCGATAGAAATTTATGTTTGCGCGTCTCAGGACACGTTCAATGAATACGTATTTTTATCAAAAAATGTCAGAGGTGCTGTGTATTGGGGAAAATTATTTTTATCTCCCGGTGCTTTTGGCCGCGGTGAAGAATCTCTCGCTGAGTTAACTACGCATGAGCTCACGCACTATCTTTTTTATACCCACCTCGGAGAAAAAGCGCATATTAAGAATATCCCTATTTGGTTCAGAGAGGGAATTGCTGTTTATGTCGCAGACGGCGGTCCGGCTTACACCAAATACAAAGATGTGTCTGCATTAATGAGCAACGAGGAAAAAGAGGCCTATTTGTCTGGAAATATTGACTTTTGGTTCACGAGTACGAATCCCGCTGACGCCGTTAAGAGCGGGGCCGCAAACTGGCTTCTATACAGAGTTGGCGCATCGTTTGTACATTATATGCACGATTCCCAACCTGAAAATTTCGGAAAACTAATGCAGCTTTTACTATCCGGAACTGAGTTTCCTAAGGCGCTCGAAGTCTCATATGGGAAAAATAGTGAGGTTCTGCGTAAAGAGTTTTCTCAATATCTGGCAAGAAAAGATGCTCTGAAAGGGAGTTAGATTGCGTAAATGAATGTTAACGCCATACAAGACGAAGGTAAATCAGTACCTGCATGCAAAAAATCCGCGTAGCCACATTCCAGCGTCAGCCCTTATTTGATGACATTGCCGGCACCCTGGTTCGCCTGCAAGATGATCTGGCCTGGTGTGACAAACAGGGTGTGGAACTGGCTGTATTTCCTGAGTGTTATTTGCAGGGATACACCAGCGATCAGCAAATCATTGCGCGTCGGGCCATCGCTGTTGACAGCCCTTCGTTCAATAACATACTGACGAAGTTATCCCCTTTTTCAAGCGATGTGATTATTGGTTTTGTTGAGCAGGATATGGATGGTTTCTATAACTCTGCGGCCTTGATCAGCAAGGGTAAGCTGCGCGGCATTTACGCCAAAAATCACCCGCAGGAACAGGCTTTTTTACCAGGCCGTGACATGCCGGTTTTTCAAAAATCAGGCTTTTTGTTTGGCATCAATATCTGCTTTGATGCAAACTTTCCGGATTGCGCAAAACGGCTCAGTGCACAAGCTGCCCGTCTGATCTGTTACCCGCTCAATAATATGCTTGCTGTCGCCACTGCCGACAAATGGCGGCACAAAAGTGTAGAGAATCTACGCCAAAGAGCCACGGAAACAGCCTGCTGGGTCGTTTCTTCTGACGTTGTAGGTATATCGGGCGACAAGCTTAGCCATGGCTGCACATGCATAGTCAACCCGCAAGGCGACATAGTCGCCCGCGTGACTGAAGGGGTTGAGGGTGTAGTGGTTTTTGACGTAGGATAAAGCTGGTCAATCAGGCCACGGTTATGGCTATGGTCATGGCCCTGGCCCGATGATTTACTTGACTGGCTTGCTTTGTGGCTGTGCCGTTTTATTTTTCCTGGCTTTTGCAGGCGGGATCAGCTCCAGCACAAAATCCTTGCTGACTTTGCCATCGTCCGATTGCCAGACGCCACGTATGACATTGTCCTTCAGCTCACCATCCCACTGACCGGACACATCCGTACCATCTTCGGATTCTTCCATACTGAGTTTATTGCCGCTGATTTCACCGGCAAGCAAAATCTTGTTGCCGTGATTGCGCTTGCCGCCAGCTACGACATAGTTACCTTCGACACTATCCCTGTCTTCTTGCTTGGGCTGTATATGCATCGTCACTTTGTCATCACCCAGCTTGCCGCGCAGTTCCACCGGCTTGGCAAACTGCGGGTTAGACATAGGCGCAAATGGCTGGGCCTGCACCGGCAAACCCAGACCACTCATCAATACAAGCGGCAATAGCGCTTTCAACACTGACATGACGCGCATCAGACAGCCTCGCCCCACAAGTCATGCGCATCGGCGGCGGTGATGGTGACATCAACAAATTCACCCACCTTAAGTTTGCGATGTGGTTCGAACGGTGGCTTGACGTAGACAACACCATCAATTTCTGGCGCATCGGCAGAACTGCGGCCAACACCACCACTGCGATCGAGGGAATCAATCAACACGCGCATGGTTTTACCAACTTTTGCCTGCAGGCGCTTTTTGGATATACCTTCCTGCAATTCCATGACACGGCGGCGGCGATCTTCGCGCACTTCATCCGGCAATTGATTGGCGATTTCATTCGCAGTCGCACCTTCAACTGGCGAATAGGCAAAACAGCCCAAACGGTCAATCTGTGCTTCTTTCAGGAAATCCAGCAGGTATTCGAATTCTTCTTCGGTCTCACCAGGGAAACCGGCGATGAAGGTGGAGCGTATGGTGATCTCCGGGCACATCTCACGCCAGGCCTTAATACGTTCAATATTTTTCTCGCCGCTGGCTGGACGCTTCATGCGCTTCAGCACGTCCGGATGGGCATGCTGCAAAGGCACGTCCAGATACGGCAGCACATGGCCATTGTTCATGAAGGGGATGATCTGATCGACATGCGGGTAAGGATACACATAGTGCAGTCGCACCCAGGCGTCATATTGCTTAGCCAGTTCGCCCAGTGCTTCGACCAGTTGCGTCATATGGGTTTTGACAGGCTTGCCATTCCAGAAGCCCATGCGGAACTTGATATCCACCCCATAGGCGCTGGTGTCCTGGGAAATCACCAGCAATTCCTTGACGCCGGCTTTGAACAGATTTTCTGCTTCCATCATGACATCGGCAATCGGGCGCGATACCAGGTCACCCCGCATGGATGGGATGATGCAAAAACTACAGCGGTGGTTACAACCTTCAGAGATTTTGAGGTAAGCGAAATGCTTGGGCGTCAATTTCACGCCCTGGGGCGGCACCAGGTCCATGAACGGCTCGTGCGGCTTAGGCAAATGCTTATGCACAGCAGCCATGACTTCACCCACTGCATGCGGACCAGTCACTTCCAATACCTTGGGGTGGATGGACTGTATCATGTCCTTGCCGTCGGCACCCTTTTTAGCACCCAGGCAACCGGTCACGATGACTCTGCCATTTTCAGCCAGCGCCTCGCCTATCGCATCCAGGGATTCCTGCACAGCGGCATCAATGAAGCCGCAGGTATTGACGATTACCAGATCAGCGCCATCATAGGATTTGGCGGTGTCATAACCTTCGGCACGTAATTGAGTCAGGATTTGTTCGGAATCGACAAGCGCCTTCGGGCAGCCCAGGGACACAAATCCCACCTTGTGGGTAGCAGGCATTTCTTGACGGCGAATTTCTGAGATAGACATAAGCGATAATAAATAGCAAAAAGGGTACAAAAGCGAATCCGCTATTGTACCCTTTTTGCCAGCCCAACTTGCCGCATCTGCGATAATTTCCTGAAGAATCAGGGGCTTAAGTCAGAATACGAACCTGTCAAAGCTGTATTTTATTTATTTCTTATTTACTTTTTATTCACATCTTCCGGATTGAACGGGAAGACATTGAACATATTTTTGGCCTGGCTTTGCATTTGCTCTTGCATTTGCACAAACAGATTCTTGCTCTGTTCTATGTAGTTGCCCATCATACCCTGCATCATAGGCCCCTGCACATTCATGAACTGGGTCCACATTTCAGGGCTGAAGGGCTTGCCTTCGTAGATGCCTTTTGAGTTTTCTGCCAGCTTGTTCTGGATATCGATAAAAGCCTGGACGTTTTTCTCCAGATAATTACCCATCATCCCCTGCATGGCATGTCCGTAATAACGGATGATCTGTGACAGGACGACACTGGAAAACATCGGGGTTCCGCCCGCTTCCTCTTCCAGAATGATTTGCAACAGAATGCTGCGTGTCAAATCTTCGCCGGATTTGGCATCGACCACTGCGAAATCGTCGTTTTCGAGTACGAACTGCTTCACGTCAACCAGTGTGATGTAGCTACTGGTCTGAGTGTCGTACAGACGGCGATTCGGGTATTTTTTGATCAGATGCTGTGTTGATTTTTTTGCGCTATTCATTGAAATCTCAGTTAATCACTTCGATATCCAGCCACATCATGTAAGGTTTTCACATGCGTGGCGCAGACTAATTCACGCAAACAAGGCTTCAGACTGCTGGCAGCCACCAGGTGGCTGCTATCCGAAACCATGTTTGTCCCCTTTATTATTGCATCTTTTAAATTGCGACTTGCAAAAGATATGCCCATCGAAATCTTGCGACCTGATGGGCATATTTTACCGCACTGCGGCAGAAAGACAGCAATAAGAGAACTAAAAAGCCAATTTAAAATTGTTTACTCTAAATAATTCCCCATGTCCGGCACGATAGTGCATCAGCCCATGTGCAAGCCACCGTTGATGGAGAAGTCGGAACCAGTGGCATAGCCACCTTCATCCGAAGCGATCCACGCAACGATGGAAGCAATTTCTTCAGGCTCAGCCAGACGTTTGACGGGAATGCCGGCAACAATCTTTTCCAGCACGTCAGGGCGTATGGCCTTGACCATATCGGTACCAACATAACCAGGTGATACGGTATTGACCGTCACGCCCTTGGTCGCTACTTCTTGCGCCAGCGCCATACTGAAGCCATGGATACCCGCCTTGGCCGTCGAATAATTGGTTTGACCAAACTGACCCTTTTGGCCGTTGACGGAAGAAATATTGATGATACGCCCCCAACCACGGTCTACCATGCCTTCAATGACTTGCTTGGTGACATTGAACAGGGAATTCAGATTGGTATCCATAACGGCGTCCCAATCGGCCTTGCTCATCTTGCGGAACTGGCCATCGCGGGTAATGCCGGCATTGTTGACCAGTACATCGATTTCACCAATTTCTGCCTTGACCTTGTCAAAAGCAGCCTTGGTGGATTCCCAGTCAGACACATTGCCTTCCGACGCATGAATATCCAGGCCTTCGGCACGCATATCCGCCAGCCATTTGTCCTTACGGGCAGAATTCGGGCCGCAACCGGCCACTACGATATAACCTTCTTTACACAGACGACGGCAAATTGGAGTCCCGATACCACCCATACCACCAGTTACATATGCAACACGTTTTGACATACTGTTCTCCTGATTAAAATTTTATATTAATAACAACAAAAACGATCAATCCGCTCTTACTTTGACATAACGTCCCGGTGCCACTTCTATCGCCGGGAAGTCCGGGCTGCCAGGTTTGGCTGGCGCCTTGACCATTTTTCCACCATGCTCTTTAAGGAAATCAGCCCATTCTGGCCACCAGCTACCGGGATGCTCGGTCGCGCCGGCGAACCATTTATCGGCATCCAGACCGGTCTGGGTATTGGTCCAGTAACTTCTTTTCTTTTTCGCCGGAGGGTTGACCACACCGGCAATATGTCCTGACGCACCCAGCAAAAAGCGATTTCTGCTTTTATGACGTGGATTCAGCAGACTGGTTGATGCGTAAGCTGCCTGCCACGGAACGATATGATCTTCGCGTGAGCCATAGACAAAGCATGGCGCATCAATCTTGCCCAGATCAACCTTGCTTCCGGCCACGGTCAGTGCGCCAGGCTGCTTGAGTTTGTTTTCGAGGTAGGTATTGCGCAGATACCAGCAAAACATCGGGCCAGGCAAATTGGTGCTGTCGGCATTCCAGTACAAGAGATCAAAAGGAGGCGGAGCCTCGCCCTTGAGGTAATTCGACTGTACGTAATTCCAGACCAGATCATTCGCACGCAGTGCAGAAAAAGTGCTGGCCAGGTCGCGCCCGGGCAACAGCCCGCGCTGCCCTATGGTCTGCTCACGCATCTTGACCTGCATTTCATCGACAAACACGTCCAGCACACCAGTTTGCGAGAAATCCAGCAAGGTCGTCAGCAATGTCAGACTGGCAGCCGGATGCTCCCCCCTGTCGGCAAGTACCGACAAGGCAGTGGAAATGATGGTACCACCGACGCAAAAACCAAATGCATTGATTTTGTCCTGCTTGCTGATTTCCTGCACCACACTGATAGCCTTGATGGCGCCGTCTTCGATGTAATCATCCCAGGTGACGTCTGCCATGCTTTCATCCGGATTAGCCCAGGACACCAGGAATACGGTATGCCCTTGCTCAACCGCATAATGAACGACGGAATTTTCTGGTTGCAGATCGAGGATATAGAATTTGTTGATGCAGGGCGGCACCATCAGCAAGGGGCGCTGATGCACGGTCTTGGTAGCTGGCTGGTATTGTATAAGCTGGAATAGTCTGTTTTCAAACACCACCGTACCAGCGGATGTAGCCACATTCTTGCCAACTTCAAAGGCAGATTCGTCTGTCTGTGAAATTCGGCCCTTTTGCATGTCCGCCAGCATCTGGCTGATGCCTTTCGCCAGGCTTTCGCCCTTACTCTCGATCAGCTTGCTTTGGGCTTCGGGATTGGTCACCAGGAAATTGGCGGGTGACATGGCATCAATCATTTGCTGCACTGCAAAACCGATTTTTTGTTTTGTCTTGGCGGGAGCCTGCACAGCCTCTGCCAATGCCATTAAAAACCGTGCATTCAACAGATAAGACGCTGCACTGTAAGAATGCATCGCATGGTTATGCCAGTCCGGTGCGGCAAAACGTCGGTCCTTCAGATCGGGCAATTTGGACACGGAAAAATCTTGCCATAACTGTCCCAGCTCTTGCATATACTCGCTTTGCAGGCGGGTCATGGTAGCCGGCTCAATCAGCGTACCCAGTTCCTTGAGCATATCCCCTGAGGGCATCTGCATTTGATTCAGCGGCGAGGACGGCAACATCCAGTCCTGCCAAATTTTTTGATTCACTAGCTGTGACATCCAGTCGGAGTACATAGCTTGAGGATCGAAAGTCTTCATGCGTGCCTCCTGTTTTTCGCGTATCGTTTCGAAATAATTTTAAGCTTTCCGTTCTGCCTGCGATGAGTTGCGGTGAATTCAGGTGAGTGCTGCGGAATACTCCCCCCAATCCATACTTGCTTGCCCGACCCTCCCCTATTTTTGCATTAAGGTTTGTATGTATATCGTCGCCATCGCCTGGATTTACGTCGTTCTCATGATGTCCATAACGGAGCATTCCGTCATCGCCGGCGTCATGACTTTTCTGTTGTACTGCGTTTTTCCTTTAACAATAGTTTTATACCTGATGCGCACACCACAACGCAAGCGTGAGCGAATGGAAAAACAAGCTGCACTGCAAAAACAAAGCACTGCAAGCACCAGTAATCAGGGCATCAGTCAGTCAGATAATCCGGCTGACAAGTCCGCAGACAAGTCAGATTGACGGGCTCAAACACTACCTTCTATCCAGATCAGACTGGCCATACGACCACTGACACCATCACGCCGGTAAGAATAAAACTGCTGCTTTTCACGCACCGTGCAATATTGACCACCACTGATGCGTGTCACGCCCACATCAGTTAGCAATTTTCTTGCCAATCCGTATATATCCGCGAGATATTTATCCTGGCCATTCACTGCTGCCTTGGCCTGAAAATAAAGACCAGCGTCGTCCACTTGCGGCAAAAAAGCCCGCAATACATCGCTACCCACTTCAAATTCACCCGGACCGATGGCTGGCCCCAACCAGGCCAGTATCTCCCCTGCCCCGGCTTCACGCATGCTGCGCACAGTATTTTGCAAAACACCATTGGCCAGGCCACGCCAGCCAGCATGGGCAGCAGCAACCACGGTGCCATCCACATCGGTAAACAGCACGGGCAGGCAATCCGCCGTCAGTACGGCACACACCAAGCCAGCCTGGGAAGAAAATACGGCATCGGCGCTGACGGCAGCATGCTGCTGATTGCACAACATGGCAGCGTCAACCACGATATTGCCATGTACTTGTGATAAGAATATGACATCAGATGGTAATTGGCGGTTTAATTTATCCCGATTTTGTTTGACGGCCAGCAAATCGTCACCAACATGATCACCGAGATTTAATCCGGAATTACCCTCAGCATCGCCATAGGCCCCGCAACTGCTGCCACCCTGACGTAGGGTGGTCATGGCACGTACATGGGCAGGCGCGCCCTGCCAGTCCGGCAGCAAGACCGGAAATGGCAAGTTATGCGCCCATCTTCCTGCATCGCCACTCATGTAAGTTGAATGCCCGCCTGTTTCAACAAATCGACAAAGTCATCTGCCAGACTGACTTCCCATTCGACATGCTTGCCGGTTTTGGGGTGGATCAACCCAAGTTTTCTGGCCTGCAGGGCCTGGCGTGGGAAAAACCTTGCCAGATGCTGCTTGCCGTACAGGGTATCCCCCACCAGAGGAAAGCCCAGGGATTGCATATGCACACGAATCTGATGGGTACGACCAGTTTCCAGTTGGCAGGCCACCAGACTAACCGGGAATTTTTCCAGCATGCCGGCAGCGATACGCTGGAAATGCGTGACAGCAGGTTTGGCAATGATGCTTTGCGAAACCGCCATTTTGATGCGGTCACGCGGATGCCTGGCCATAGGTGCATCCACGGTGCCGGACAGATTTGGCGTACCCCAGACCAGCGCATTGTATTCACGCTTGACGGTACGGTCTTGCAACTGCCTGACCAGTTCGGTATGGGCAACCAGGGTTTTAGCCACCACCATCAGGCCCGATGTATCCTTGTCCAGTCTATGGACGATACCTGCACGCGGCACGCCCAACAGAGCTGGCCAGCGGAACAGCAGGCCATTCAGCAAGGTACCAGACCAGTTTCCGGCCGCCGGATGCACCACCAGGCCCGCCGGTTTGTTAATAACCAACAAGTGGTCGTCTTCAAAAACAAGGTTCAGCGGGATATCTTCGGGCGCATAAGCGCCTTCATCCGGCGCGGCCTGGGGCTGGATGACGATGCGTTCATCGCCCAGCATGGTCATTTTTCCACGTCCGGGCTTGCCATCGACGCTGACAAAGCCGTTTTCTATCCACTGAGAAATGCGGCTGCGGGAATATTGTGGAACCAGTTTGGACAAAGTCTTGTCCAAACGCTCACCACAAACGTCCGATGTGAGCTTTAATTCTATATTTTCGACTGTTGGCGAAAAATCTTCGTCCACTTCGGTGGTATCGTTCAGCTCTTCAAATTCTGTATCCAGATCGGAATCTGACAAAATCACTGTAGTAGTTGGTTTCACATTTTTTGCCATCGGCTATAATCCGTAAATTGTTTTCATGCTCACGCACAAATTTATGCACATTAAATCTTTGAAATTGCTTGTTCTGGCTGTGGCCGCGTCCTTAAGTTTAAGCGGCTGCGGGGTGTTCGGTGAAAAAGGCGATGAGACCAGAACCTGGTCAGCATCAAAATTATACGCTGAAGCAAAAGACGAAATGTCCAGTGGGGGCTACGAAAAAGCAATTCAGTACTTTGAAAAACTGGAATCGCGCTTTCCTTTTGGTACTTATGCGCAACAGGCTCAAATTGAAACAGCCTATGCTTACTACAAACAGGGTGACCAGGCGCAGGCCCTGGCCGCTGTGGAACGCTTCATCAAACTCCACCCGAATCATAGTCATGTTGACTACATGTACTATTTGCGCGGCGTGATCAACTTCAATGATCAGGTTGGTTTGTTCAATTTCCTTGCCAATCAGGACATTACTGAACGCGATCCGAAAGCATCACGCGACTCTTTCGACGCCTTCAAGCAGTTGGCCATTCAATTCCCAGACAGCAAATATACGCCTGATGCCATCCTGCGCATGAAATATCTGGTGAATGCCCTGGCCCAGTATGACGTGCACGTCGCCCGCTACTACTTGCGTCGCGGCGCTTACCTGGCTGCAGCCAACCGCGCCCAGGCAGCCATCAAGGAATATCCGGACGCACCAGCGATTGAAGAAGCAATGTTCATCCTGATCCGCTCTTACGATGCCATGGGTCTGGTTGAACTTCGCAATGATGCCAATCGCGTATTTACACAAAACTTCCCGAAAAGTGACTTTTTGGCAGGTAAAGGCCGTGGTCGCGATGCATGGTGGAAATTCTGGTAAGCTGATTACCTGAGTAAAACAGCCTCTGTCAGCCCTTGCGGGCTGTGGAGGCTATTTTATTTACCGGCTTATTGCAAGCTAATTGCTGACTTGCTTATTGCTGACTTACTCGCAAATCAGGCAAATAAAGTAAATTAATCGGCGACCTGCCGACGAAACACCCAATTGCTGGCCGTCGACTCTTCTTCACAGTAAGCATAGCCTTCTTCATTGAAAGCTTTGATATCCTGCACGCGTCGTATGCCATGCTGCGCGCAATACCGGGCCATCAAGCCTCTGGCACGCTTGGCATAAAAAGAAATAATCTTGTACTGGCCATTTTTCCAATCCTGAAACACGGGTGAAATAATATTTGCCCCCAGGACTGCGGGTCTGACGACCTTGAAATACTCGTCGGAAGCCAGATTCAGCAAGGTTTTGGATTTTTGTTGCCGGATTGCCTCATTTAGCAACAGGCTTACCTTGTCACCCCAGAACGCATACAGGTTCTTGCCATACGGATTTGTCAGGGACGTTCCCATTTCCAGCCGATATGGCTGCAATACATCCAAAGGACGCAACGCCCCATACAGTCCAGACAGGATATACAGACGATTTTGCAAATACTTGACATGGTTGGCCTCCAGGCTGTGCACATCCAGCCCCTCGTAGACATCGCCATTAAAAGCAAAAACAGCCTGTTTGCCCTGCCCAGCAACAGGATCACGCTGCCAACTGGCAAACCTGTCAACGTTGAGTTGTGCCAGTGCCGGGGAAATATCCATCAGCTCACCCAGTTGTTCGGGCGAATAACGCGAAGCGATGGCAATCAACTCTTCAGCTTCATCCAGAAAATGCGGTGTACTGGAAGTTCTGGTTTTTACACGACTGTCAAAATCCAGACTTTTGGCTGGCGATATTACAATGAGCATAAATAAATTTCAGATTTCAAAATGACCCACATCATACCTAAGCGCGTCGTGATTGACACCAATGTCTGTCTCGATCTGTTCGTTTTCAAAGACCCCCGCTGGTCGGTTTTACTGTCAGCTCTGCAAAATAACGACATCCAGGCTGTCACCAGACATGATTGCAGGGATGAATGGCTGGCCGTATTAAAATATCCTCACCTGCCGGTCGTACCCGAAGAGCTTGAACAAATTACCGGCTGGTTTGATACCTATATTCCATGCGTCACACCTACGGAACAATCAACATATAAATTGCCCGTCTGCAGTGACAAGGATGATCAGAAATTTCTGGAAATCGCACGCGATGCGCAAGCGCAAGTATTGATCACCAAGGACAAGGCATTATTGAAGTTGGCAAGGAAAATGAAAAACGCAGGCATGTTCCTTATTCAGACGCCAGAACAATTTTTGCTCAGCTACGTAAAAGAATGTGACAAAACTGCATCGCACCTAACAAAAGCATGACAACTTTTGTTACTCTGGGTTATCCTTCGGTAATGTCCTGCTACTATGATGACACCGAGAAAGAAGTATTGCCAGAGCATAAAAACAAGATCTACAAGATCTGAATTGGGCTAATCATCGAACAATTCAGGGAACTTACCGGAGTCCATGCGGAAAATTATCATCTGAATGGCAATGACACTCAGAATCATTTCTGCATACTCTCGCTGACACACCATGATATTTGTGAAAAACGACACAATACTCAATGCGATTATGGAGAATAAAGGACTATGACCGACTCAGCAGATGATCTGGACGCATTGTTTGAAGAAATGGCCAATCAGCGGGTGGAAACAGGTGCTGCACCTACGCCTCCCGGCTCGCCTTCTCCAGCAGAGCAAAACACGCAGGCGTCGCAGCAAGACAGCGCTCCCGCAAAATTCAATTTCCACAATACCGATGAAGAAGCAGCCAAGCCGATGTTTGACCGCCTCGGTGGGCTGGTCCGGATGCTGCACGACTCCATGCGTGAGCTCGGCTACGACCGCTCACTGTCAGATGTTGCCGTACAAATCGCTGATGCGCAGGACCGGCTGGAATATGTCGCCTCGCTGACAGAACAGGCTGCCAATAAAGTCTTGAATGCCACCGACCTGGGGCTGCCGGAGCAGGATGAACTGGCAAAGAAAGCCAAGGTCATGGATGCGCGCTGGACTGACCTGTTTGAAGGCAAGCTCAGCGTTGACGAATTCAAATCGCTGGCGACGGACTCCAAAAGCTTTGCCAATGCAGTGCTGACGGCAACCGATGCTGAAAAAGCACGTTTGCTCGACATCATGATGGCGCAGGACTTCCAGGACCTAACCGGTCAGTTGATTAAAAAAGTGGTTGCAATCAACAAGACAGTGGAACATGAGCTGGCGCAGATACTGCTGGACAATGCGCCTTCTGACCTGAAAGAAAAGGCTGTGGTATTGATGGAAGGCCCATCTGTCCCGAACGCAGCACTGGAACAGGACGATGTAGATAATCTACTTGATAGTCTGGGTTTCTAATGGATGACATGCTCAAAGAATTTGTCGTCGAAGCGCTCGATCTGGCGACAAATGTAGAAGAACACCTGCTCTCGCTCGAGCGCAATCCAGGTGACATGAACACGCTCAATGCAGTGTTCAGGTCTTTCCATACGATTAAAGGTGGCGCCGGCTTCATGAATTTGAGCGCCATGGTATCGGCCTGCCATCTAACAGAAAACCTGTTCGATGCGCTGCGTACGGGCCAGGTACCGGTCACACCGGAAGCCATTGAAGCAGCGCTGGAAGCCAGCGGCTTTGTGGCAGATCAGCTGACTGCACTGAACAACGGCACCGAGCCGGACAGTCTTTCGACGATGCCGAAGTCGCTCGAAAAGATGCTGACCGACGCCATCGAAATGAAAGGCGCGAGCAAAAAAGCCCCTGCTGCTGCCAAACCCAAGGCGGAAGCTGCCCCCAAGCCTGTCGAGAAAAAAGTCGAAGCCGTCAGCAAGGTAAGCAATGGCGAACTTGACTGGGAAGCTTATTTCCGTGCAGTGACGCCACCGGGTACTTTGCCGGAAGCCGCTGAAACAGTGGCAGAAGCGGAAGAAGTCGAAGACAAAGCCGGTACCCAAAAAGAAGAACACGAAGCGGTCAAATCCTCGCTATCAAATGCTGAGATCAAGCAAAACGCGCCAGCCAAGGAAGAAAGCATCCGTATTGATGCGGTAAAGCTGAATGTCTTGCTGGAAGTTGCTGGCGAATCCGTGCAGGCTGCCAATCAGGCTGCTGTTTTGCTGGAAAAATTATCGCAATTCAAATTTGATGGCCAGGCAGCGCCACTGATGTCAGCACTGACAGAAACCCTGACCCGTGCATCGCGCTACTCTACCGAATTGCAGCGCGCCACCCTGGCCACCCGCATGCAGCCAGTTGGCCGCCTGTTCCAGAAATTCCCGCGTCTGGTTCGTGAACTGGCACGTGATCTGGGCAAGGAAGTGGATCTGAACATTGCCGGTGCCGAAACCGAGGTCGATCGTGTCGTCGTTGATAGCCTGTATGACCCGCTGGTCCACATGTTGCGCAATGCCCTCGATCACGGCATAGAAACGTCTGAAGAACGCATCAACGCCAACAAGTCGCCACGTTCCACCATTTCTCTCAAAGCCTGGCAAGAAGCCAGCAGCGTCATGATAGAAGTGACCGATGACGGCAAGGGTATGGATGCGCAAAGACTGCGTGACAAGGCAATATCCAAAGGGCTCATCAATGCACATGATGCCCGCACCGACGATGAAGCATTCCAGCTGGTTTTCCTGCCGGGCTTCTCTACCAAGGAAGTCGCATCCAGCGTTTCCGGACGTGGCGTCGGCATGGACGTGGTGAAAACTGCTGTTGAACGTCATCGTGGTGCCATACGCATTGCTTCCCAGTTGGGTACAGGTACGACCTTCCTGATTCGCCTGCCGATTGAATTGTCCATTGTACCTACCATGCTGGTACGTACAGACGGTGCTTCACTGGCCCTGCCAATGGCAACCGTACAACGCGTGGTTGAATTGCCCGAGACTTTTGAAAGTGTCGGTGGCCAGCCTGTATTGCGCGACCTGGGTCGCCCATTACCGGTAAAATCACTGGGCAAGATACTGGGCTATACCCCAGCATCAGAGCGTGTTGGTATTGTCATTGCAGCACCAAGCCCTTACATCCTGTCTGTGGATGCGGTGGATGGCACGGCTGATCTGGTGATCAAACCGCTGACCTGCATCAGCACACCAGGCATTACGGGTACGGCCCGCTCTGCCGAAGGTGAGTTGGTACTGGTGATCAGTCTGTCCTTCCTGATCGATGGCTGCAAAACACGGGAGCGTATTACTGCCTGAAATTCGGCATAATGACTATTGATCGCTGACGCCCCCTGGCCAGATGTTGAATCTGGCCAGACTTCAGATACGTGCCCGCCCTACCCCGATAAACGCATTTTGACCAAATCTGTCAAAATGCGTTTATTCTTTTTACAGCCATCTGGCACCCCATGACATCTGCCACCGCACCTTTCACGCTACACGATCTGGCGCTGGAAAATCAGTTTGCAAACCTGCCCGCGCATTTCTTTACCCATCTGCCCGCCAGCCCCATCAGCCAGCCATATCTGGTTGCTGCCAGCAAGGCGGCGGCTGACTATCTGCATCTGGATCAGGCTTGCCTGAACACGCCGGAATTTGTTTCCTATTTTTCAGGCAATCAGGGCATTCCTGGCAGTAAACCACTTGCCGCTGTCTATTCCGGCCATCAATTTGGTGTGTGGGCCGGTCAACTCGGCGATGGCAGGGCCTTGCTGTTAGGTGGACTGAGCCATGCAGATCAGCATCTGGAAATCCAGCTCAAAGGTTCCGGCATGACCCCCTATTCCCGCATGGGTGATGGGCGCGCCGTATTGCGTTCGTCGATACGGGAATTTTTATGCTCTGAAGCCATGGCTGGCCTTGGCATACCGACTTCACGTGCCTTGTGCGTCATCGGCTCGGACCAGATGGTATTTCGCGAAACACCGGAAACCAGCGCCGTGGTAGCACGTATCGCCCCCAGCTTCGTGCGCTTTGGCTCATTTGAACACTGGTACTACAATGACAGGATGGATGACCTGCGGCTGCTGGCCGATTTTGTCATTGAGCAATCCTTCCCTGAGCTACTGGATCACGCCAATAAATACCAGGCCTTGCTGGCAGAAGTTACCAGACGTACTGCTGAACTGATGGCGCATTGGCAAGCAGTAGGCTTCATGCATGGCGTAATGAATACCGACAATATGTCGATACTTGGCCTGACACTCGATTATGGCCCGTTTGGATTCATGGAAGCCTATGACGAAAAACATATCTGCAACCACACCGACCAACAGGGCCGTTATTCATATCGTATGCAGCCAGCCATCGGCAACTGGAATTGCCAGGCCCTGGCACAGGCATTGTCACCCCTGATCGGCAGCGTGGAAGACACCAATGCCGCATTGGCCCACTACCCTGCAAGCTACCGCAATAAATGGAGTGAGTTGATGCACCGCAAATTTGGGCTAAACACGGTGCAGGACAGCGACCTGGACCTATTTGCCGATTTTTTCAAACTGTTACAAAGTAATCAGGCCGACTTTACCCTGAGTTTCCGCAATTTAAGTAAGCTTTCGAACCAGATTTCGACTAAAGATGAGCCCCTGCGCGATTTATTTCTCGACAGACAAGGTCTGGATGACTGGCTGGTCCGCTACCGGGCACGATTGGTCATAGAAGGCAGCAACGAAGCCGAACGCCACACCGGCATGCTGGCCAGCAATCCCAAGTACATATTGAGGAACTATCTGGCGCAGGTGGCAATAGAAAAGGCGCAAAACAAGGATTTTTCAGAGGTAGAGAAACTGCTGCGCATTCTGGAAAACCCGTATGACGAACAAGAGGAAAACGAAGACTACGCCGCCCTGCCCCCCGATTGGGCCAGGCATATAGAAGTCAGTTGTTCTTCCTGAGAAAATGAGGAAATCATGAAAAAAGTTGTCAAATCCGATGCCGAATGGAAAGCCCAGTTAGACTCCATGGAATATGAAGTCACGCGGCATGCCGCCACCGAACGTGCGTTTACCGGCAAATTCTGGGATCACCATGAGGCTGGCATCTATACCTGTGTGTGCTGCAACACGCCCTTGTTTACGTCTGATGCCAAGTTTGATTCCGGCTGCGGCTGGCCCAGCTATTTCAAGGCGCTGGACCCGGCGAATGTCCGTGAAATAATTGATACATCTCATGGCATGACGCGCACCGAGATATTGTGTAATATCTGCGACGCTCACCTGGGACACGTGTTTCCTGATGGGCCGCCACCTACCAGGTTGCGTTATTGCATCAATTCCGCATCCATGAAATTTGAACCAGAAACTTAAGCTGTCCGCACATGAAATTTCTTTTTGATTTATTCCCGGTTCTATTGTTTTTTGGCGCCTTCAAATGGGGCGAAGGAAACGCAGAAAAGGCACAGTCACTGGTTACAGAATACCTTTCTGGCATCATCTCGGGTGGCACTACCACTACCGAGCTGGCACCCATCATGCTGGCAACAGCCGTTGCCCTTATAGCGTCCATCATCCAGATCGGCTATTTGCTGGTGCGCAGGAAAAAAGTAGATGCGATGCTGCTGATTTCCTTCATCATCATCATGATTTTTGGCGGCGCCACCATGTACTTCCAGAGCGAAGCCTTCATTAAATGGAAACCCACGGTCTTGTATTGGTGTTATGGCGGCGCATTTGCCTTGGGGCAATTCGTCTTCAAATCCAACCTGATCCAGGTAGCCATGGGCTCGCAAATCAAACTGCCAGAAGCGATTTGGGGGCGTTTGAGTGTCGCGTGGATACTGTATTTCACGCTGATGGGCATCATTAATCTCTACGTTGCCTATAATTTTTCCACAGATACTTGGGCAAATTTCAAATTAATTGCCGTTGTTGCAATAATGCCTGCATTTGTTGTGGTACAAAGCCTGTTTTTAGCAAAATATCTGGAAGAACCGGCACAATGACACGCGACGAGAAAATATTGCAGCGGCTTTCGGAAACCTTGCAGCCTTCCGACTGTCAACTA
The DNA here is from genome assembly GCF_049340205.1 of Undibacterium sp. Ji49W. Taxonomy (NCBI): domain Bacteria; kingdom Pseudomonadati; phylum Pseudomonadota; class Betaproteobacteria; order Burkholderiales; family Oxalobacteraceae; genus Undibacterium; species Undibacterium sp. Ji49W. The sequence goes on from NZ_JBMPOW010000009.1 coordinate 169,218, forward strand.
ACAGACGATTCGGAAGCACATCGGGGGCATGCCGGCGCAGCTGGTGGCGCTGGTCATTACCGTGTAAGAATAGTTTGTCAGCAATTTGAGGGCTTAAACCGTATTACTCGCCATCGACTGGTGTATGATGCCGTTGGCGATATGATGCAAACGGAAATTCATGCACTGAATATAGTGGCATTAAGTCCGTCAGAGATACCGACCTAGGCAGTTTACTTATAATCCGTTTTATTTAATTTTGTTATTTAGGAACAGACAATGACTTTTAAACCTGCTCATTTGCTGGTAGTACTTCTTGCAACTGCCCTGCCTGCTCTGGCACAGAACCTGGCTGTTGTTAACGGCAAAGCCATCCCATCCAGCCGTGTTGATGCCATGGTCAAGCAATTGACTGCACAAGGACAGCAAGACAGCCCGCAATTGCGCGCAATGGTGAAGCAAGAACTGATCAATCGTGAAGTATTGATGCAGGAAGCTGAGAAATCCGGAGTAGCCGCAAACCCAGAGGTCAAGAACCAGCTGGAAATAGCACGCCAATCTTTGTTGATTCGCGCCCTGATGATTGAACATGTCAAGAAAAACCCTGTCACTGATGCAGAAATACAGGCTGAGTACGACAAGGCAAAAGCACAGGCAGGCGACAAGGAATACCATGCTTACCATATCCTGGTTGACAAGGAAGATGAAGCCAAAGCCATCATCTCCAAACTGAAGGCTGGTGCCAAGTTTGAAGAACTGGCAAAACAGTCTAAAGATGCCGGCTCTGCCTCCAAAGGCGGCGATCTTGACTGGGCATCTCCTGCTGCCTGGGATCCAGCTTTCTCGCAAGCCATGACTGCCCTGCAAAAAGGTCAGTTCACAGAAACACCAGTGAAGACACAATTTGGCTTCCACATCATCAAACTGGATGATGTGCGTGCAGCAAAGTTCCCTACACTGGAAGAAGTGAAACCACAAATTGTTGACGGTCTGCAGCAACAACGTGTACAGGCTTATCAGCAAGCGCTGGTTAAAAAGGCAAAAGTTCAGTAATTTCGTCTGAATTTTGTCTGAATAAAAAAGAGGTGCGATGCACCTCTTTTTTTGGTCCGCATTTCAGCGTGTGTGACCTTACCCTATCTCTGCCTGCGCTGTCACCACATCACTGATACTTGCTGATGATGGCTGCCAGCCTGCCGCTACGCTGCAATTCAGCCAATCCCTTGTCCAGTTGGTCTATCAGCAGCAAGGCCTGCGGGTGCGACCTGCTGACACCAAAATGCAAAGCGTATTTTTCTGTCTGTGGCAAATTCACTATCCTGTAGGCATTCATATCCAGCGGCAACAAACCCAGCCTGGCAAAACCCCATAATACTTCCTGCATATCGACCACGATATCGCAATGGCCGCGCTCTATCTTGCGTAGCAGGCTGACATAGCTGGTGGCACCGCTTTCAATCGCCGACGCCGGCAATTTTGTGTAAAACGTGGACGAGCCATGCAGTGAACAAATCCGGAATTTTTCCAGGTCACTCAACAACTGTATTGGTGGGGATTGAAAACGTGCAGTAGCATATAGATAGGAGGGAGTCAGACTATGATAACTGCGTGAGAAGAGGAAGACTTTCTCGCGCTCTGGTGTCCGGAAAACAGACATGACAATATCAAAGCCCTCACGCGCCTGTACTTCCAGCAAACAACGGGCCCAGGGGCGCAATTCAATCCTGAGATCGCTTGATATGGATCGCAATATATCCGCAGACAGGCCCTCGACCATGGCACCCGGGGCTTTTACGTACGACATTGGCGGCCAGTTACTCTCACCGCCACAGGCACGCAAACGCTCCGCAGCACCCGCTGTATTGAACGCAAAAACCAGTACAAGAAAGAATAGGTGTCGCATCAGTTGAAAGAAACATACAATGACGTTTCATTATAAGGAAACCCCTGTCCGGCACAACATGAATCGTGCCATCAACTGTTGCAACTTGTGTCTCGCAGCAAGATTCAAGTACTTGATGTCGCTTGATTTGCCACGCTGATAATGATTTTGAACATATCAGTCAGGCATTTCACGTATTACCGATGAAATGCATCTGCGATGAGCATCTGACCATGATTGCATGCCCCTCATCTTGAGCCTGACGACTCCGGACAAGGGGCTCACCACAAACTATGCGTCGACCGAGCTGCTTATCAGCCCACCCAGACGCGTGCATTGCGGAACATGCGCATCCAAGGCGAATCTTCTCCCCATCCGTCTGGATGCCAGGAATGCAGGACTGAACGGAATACGCGCTCTGCATGCGGCATCAATACCGTAAAGCGACCATCTTCATTGGTGACTGAGGTAATCCCCTGTGGTGAACCATTTGGATTGTAAGGGTAAGCTTCAGTCGCCTGACCAGCATTGTTGACAAAGCGCATGGCAACCTGTGCCTTGGCAATATCACCTGTAGTTGAGAAGTCAGCAAAACCTTCACCATGCGCAATAGCGATAGGTGTTTGTGTGCCGGCCATGCCCTGGAAGAAAATGGAAGCCGAGTCAGCCACTTCCACCATGGCAAAACGGCCTTCGAATTGCTCGGATTTGTTTTTGGTAAATTTAGGCCAGGCCTGTGCACCCGGAATAATGGATTTCAGGTTACTCATCATCTGACAACCATTGCAGATACCAAGACCAAAGGTGTCATCACGATGGAAGAATTGCGAGAACTGCTCAGACATCATGGCGTTGAACAAAATGGTTTTGGCCCAGCCCTCACCTGCCCCCAATACGTCGCCATAAGAGAAACCACCAACAGCGATCAAGCCCTTGAAGTCAGCCAGTTTTGCACGTCCAGCGATGAGGTCGCTCATGTGTACGTCCACTGCTTCAAAGCCGGACTTATGCATGACGTAGGCAGTTTCTATATGCGAGTTCACACCCTGCTCGCGCAAGATGGCGACCTTGGGACGCGCGCCAGTCGCGATGAATGGTGCCGCCACGTCTTGCTGCGGATCGAAACTCAGTTTGGGTTGCATGCCTGGATCATTCGCATCAACGATGCGTGCATATTCAGCATCAGCACCAGCCGGGTTATCACGCAGACGGGCGATTTGCCAGCTGGTTTTGCTCCACAACTGATGCAATGCAGTTCTAGGCTGAGAATAGATTTGTTTGGCGTCGCGAGTAAATTCGATGATGCCGCTATTGTTTGGCTTGCCGATGATATGACTACAGGCACCCAGATTAAAGCTGCGCAAGACATCCATGACTTCTGAACGCTGTTCAGTGCGGACCTGTATCACTGCACCCAGCTCTTCATTGAACAAGGCGCGCAAAGTCATGTCATTACGACGCTCAGATACCTGGCTGGCCCAGTTCTTGGCATCACCCTGGTCTGCCGCATGCTCGCTATCCATGGTCAGGATATCGAGATTGACGGACAAACCCGCACGACCGGCGAAGGCCATTTCACACAGGCTGGCGTACAGACCACCGTCAGAGCGGTCGTGGTAAGCCAGCAATTTGTTTTCGCCATTCAACTGCTGGATAGCAGCAAAGAAAGCTTTCAGGTCTTCTGCACTATCGACGTCCGGCGCATCGTTGCCGAGTTGCTGCATGACTTGCGCAAAGCAGGAAGCGCCCAGGCGATTCTTGCCACGACCAAGGTCGATCAGAATCAGGCTCGTATCGCCCTGGTCCAGGCGTATCTGCGGCGTCAGCGATTTACGCACATCATAGACAGGCGAGAAGGCAGAAATAATCAGTGATACTGGTGAAGTTACCGCCTTGCTTTGACCTTCATCCTTCCAGGTTGTACGCATGGACAAAGAATCTTTACCCACCGGGATACTGATACCCAGTGCAGGACACAAGTCCATGCCGACTGCCTTTACCGTATCAAACAAGGCAGCATCCTGGCCAGGCTGGCCACAGGCAGCCATCCAGTTGGCTGACAGTTTGATATCCGAAATATCCCTGATCGGTGCAGCAGCAATATTGGTGATGGCTTCACCCACGGCCATACGGCCCGATGCAGCGGCATCAATCACGGCCAACGGTGTACGTTCGCCCATGGACATGGCTTCACCCAGGTAGCCTTCCAAACTCATGGTGGTCACGGCGCAATCAGCTACCGGCACCTGCCATGGACCAACCATCTGGTCACGCACTGATGTAGCGCCAACCGTGCGGTCACCAATGGTGATCAGGAATGATTTGTCAGCCACCGTAGGCAGGCTCAATACGCGTTCTGCGGCGACTTGCAGATCGATGCCCGTCAAATCAATTTTTGGAAAATCATTGCTGACATGGCTAACATCCCTGTGCATTTTTGGTGGTTTGCCCAGCAAGACATTCATGGGCATATCGACTGGTGAAGTGTCATTCAGCGGATCGATCACGCGTAATTGACGTTCTTCAGTCGCGGTACCCACCACGGCAAACGGGCAACGCTCACGTTCGCAGAAATGACGGAACAGTTCCAGGCTTTCTGGTGCAATGCCCAGCACATAACGCTCCTGCGATTCATTACTCCAGATTTCTTTCGGTGCCATGCCGCTTTCTTCCAGCGGTACTTTACGCAAATCAAACAGGGCACCACGCTTGGCATCATTCGTGATTTCGGGGAAGGCATTCGACAAACCACCGGCGCCTACGTCATGGATGGACAGGACGGGATTATCGTCGCCCAACTGCCAGCAGGAATTGATGACCTCTTGCGCACGACGTTCCATTTCAGGGTTGCCACGCTGTACAGAATCAAAATCCAGATCCGCCGTATTGGTACCTGTCGCCATCGAAGAAGCCGCACTGCCACCCATGCCTATGCGCATGCCCGGGCCACCGAGTTGTATCAACAGCGTACCTACCGGCAGGTCATTCTTTTTGGTGTGCCTGTCCGAGATATTGCCGATACCACCAGCGATCATGATGGGCTTGTGATAACCGTATACAGTACCACCGACGTTTTGTTCAAAGGTACGGAAATAACCACCCAGAACAGGACGACCAAATTCATTATTGAAAGCCGCACCACCCAAAGGGCCTTCTATCATGATCTGCAATGGTGAAGCAATGCGGTCTGGCTTGCCGTAGGCATTCGCATCGACTTTAGCAGTCAAACTGTCACCCGCATTTTCCCAAGCCTGGCGCGCGCCCGGCAACATCAGATTGGATACGGTAAAGCCGGTCAGGCCAGCTTTTGGACGGGCACCGCGACCTGTTGCACCTTCATCACGAATTTCACCGCCAGCGCCGGTAGAAGCGCCCGGGAACGGGGAAATGGCTGTCGGGTGATTATGCGTTTCCACCTTCATCAGGGTATGTGTCAGTTCTTCTGTGACCTGATACACCTGGTCTTTACCGGACGGGAAGAAACGATTGACGACTGCACCTTCCATGATGGAAGAGTTATCACTGTAGGCAACGATGGTACCCTTGGGTTGCAACTCGTGGGTATTTTTGATCATCTGGAACAGGGACTTGTCCTGTTTCTGACCATCGATTGTCCAGTCTGCATTGAAAATTTTGTGTCGGCAATGTTCGCTGTTCGCCTGCGCAAACATCATCAGCTCAACGTCAGTCGGATTGCGTTTGGCTGCGGTAAAGGCATCGACCAGGTAATCAATCTCATCATCTGACAAGGCCAGACCAAGTTCGCTATTCGCATGCAACAGGGCTGCCTTACCACCTTGCAGTACGTCGACATGCTCCAGCTCCTTGGCAACCAGTTCAGAGAACAGCGCCTGGGCTTGCTGCGCGTCAGCCAATACCATTTCTGTCATGCGGTCATGCAGAAGTGCTGCGACCTGTTCACGGCTGCCATCAGCAAGCTTTTTGGCACCGCCCAACAAACCAGTTTTTACCTGCACGTAGTAAATAATGCCACGTTCCAGACGATGGATATGCGTCATGCCACAATTGTGAACAATATCTGTCGCTTTGCTGGCCCAGGGTGAAATCGTGCCGAAGCGCGGGATCGCGACGAACACATCCCCTTCACCACTGGCGGCAAAGGCATCGCCATAGACCAAGAGAGCATTCAGGCGATCAGCGTCTTCTTTGCTCAGTTCAGATGCCGTATCGACAAAATGAACATAGCGTCCGCTGACGCCGACAATACTGGCATCGACAGCTTGCAAACGAGAGAGAAGACCGGAGGTACGAAAAGCAGACAGGGCGTTGGAGCCTGGCAATATCAACATGGTGAGCGAGGTAGTTGAGGCAATGTACACAAAAACTGCGGTGCACATATGCTGGTTGGATCAGAAAGCGAGATTATACCTTGATGACCAAGCTGATTCCAAACGCAGGCGACAAGAATGCGCCCTCAATACCAAACACCATGCCAAACTCAATTCACAAACAAAGTGCTATGACCGATTTTTTTACTGTTGACGAACTTGAACGCATAGTTCTTTTCATTAAAATGCGGCAAATCCTCATCCAGGACGATGATACTGACTTTTTTATCATCAGAAATCCTGTCAAACATGGCATCTGTGATAACAATTGCATTTTTATGCAGCTTGTTGCCCCAAAACAGATCGCTGCTGCGACTATCTATGATGCGCACTGGCTTCTTCAGGTAGAACGGCAGGGATGACTGGTTTTCAAAGACCCGGTATAAAAATACCTCGCGCCCACTCTTATTATTTTGCAATTCCAGAGCCATAGGCTGGGTTGATGTCCAACCGGAAGACGCTTGCAAAACACCAATGGCGGTGAACAATATCATTGCCGGCAATGCCACAAAAGGCAGCAGACCAGTACGTGGGTAACGCCACACCAGCACACCTATGACAGCACTAAGTACAGCCATCACTATCAGACATACGTGAACAAAATGCATGCCACCCATGCCATAGATGCTGAGCGTTGCCAGCCACGCCCCCTTGCCACCATCAGCCCACCATGCCAGTGCGGCAAAAATCCCGGCAAGTACCAGAGCCACCAGGCCGCGCGCCCAGGCACTGCCCATGGCTCTGTTTTCCAGCGCAATCGCCAGTTGCAAGGCCGCCAGCGGCATCACCACCACCAGGTAGTAATTGGCCTTGGCACTGGAAAGAGAAAAAAACAAGACCGGGATAATCCAGGCACAACTCATGAAACTGCGCAAAGATCCGGGCGTCTGTTGCACAGCTTTCACGAACAGTAACAGCGGCAGGAAAAAGGACCAGGGGAACAGATAAATGATCATCCTGGGCAGGTAATACCACCAGGCACCGGCATAGTAATCATGAGGCTCGCGCTTACCCAAAAACCGCAGTACGTGCTCATTAATAAAATAGAACCAGGCAAAGATGGGTTCGGCCATGATGGCAGCGATATGCCAGGGGGCCGCAATCAGGAAAAACAAAGCAAGTCCGCGCCAGTTCAGCCAGCCAGCCAGACGGCTAAAAAAATCCCGTACCGAGCTTGCCAGCAAGATGGTATAGGTGAACGTTACCGTACCAAACAAAATAATCGCCACAAAGCCCTTGGCCAGCAAGGCCAGCGCGAGAAACGCCATGGACCAGTACAACCGCTTCTTGTCGCCTGAAATACTGTACAGGTAACCTGACATCAATGCCCCGGTCAGCATCACGGTCAGCAACATGTCAAACATCAGCGTGCGCGACATGGCGATCACGCCCAGACCGCTGATAAACATCAGCGCAGCGAGCTTTGCCGCATTCGGACGTGCTATCTGCCGTCCAAACCATATCATCAAACCGACACACCCCAGGGCTGACAAGGCAGGCACCATGCGCGCCGCCCATTCATGTTCACCAAACAGGGCAAATGAGAAAGCCGTCAGCCAATACAGCAACGGCGGCTTTTCCATATAAGCCAGGCCATTCAGATGCGGAATAATCCAGTTGTGCCAATCACCAGCCGCCAGCATTTCTCTGGGAATTTCGGCATACAGCCCTTCGTTATTATCCAGAATAGGGTAAGCACCGAGGCCATAGGCAAGAAAGAAAAAGGCTAATAGCCATACCAGCCAGGCAGGAATATCCGGCAGTTGTGCTTTCTGACTAGACTGAACAAAACTCATAAAGACAATAAACTCATTTATCGGTGCGAGCGTATTCTACGCATCTTCAAAATTGTTTTTTGGAAAAGTAACGATTATTCAAACACTTGAGACAAAACAAAAAAAAGACAAGCTAGATGCTTGTCTTTTTATTGCACTCAGGAAAATAATCAGGCTGCCGAAGCAACATTCTTAGCCCAAACCAGCGACGCCATGTGCGCGGCATTCAAATCTGGAGGGGTAATTTTCAGTGATTCGGCCAACGAACCAACCAGCATGCTATTGAGCTCACATGCTTCGGCCAGGGCAAGGAAGGGGCCATAGGTGCCGCCGCGAGAAATCAGAGCCTCGGTCACAACTTCAGGCAATTGCACGGTAGACAGGACTTCTTCCATCGGGATTCCCAACAACCTGTCCAGCAGGGAAAACATACCCGCAACGAACAGATTTTCAGCCTCACTTTTGGACATTTTACCCTGCCCCAGCGCTTCTGCCAGGCGGCCACGGACAATCGCCGTTTCCAGCAATACGGGGGAATAACCACTGGAACTGGCAGTTGCCAACAACACGGTCAGCCAACGATACAAAGGGCTATATCCCAGCATCTGTACAGCATGCTTCAGGGACTGCACTTCTGATCTCAGACCGAAACCTGCGGAATTGATATAACGCAGTAATTTATACGCCAGTGTGGCATCACGTTTGACGACAGCTTCCAGTTGCTGGATGTCGGCATTTTTCCTGACCATTTCCATCAATTGCAAAATGGTGGTTTGTGCGGTGTTCAAGGTTTTTGGTGCACTGCTTGGACGTGGCGTCAAATGCAGTTTACCGACAAAACTATCGAGCCCCAATGCGGAACAGGCATCAAAATCCTGCCAGGTCATAATGTTGCGGGCCACCATACGCACCGTGGATTGCTTCAGTGCGGCATAAACTTTGGCCTGGGATGCAAAATTGGCAGCATTCAATTGCACTTCCAGGTGGGTGATCAGGGCGAAGTAGGATCGCTCCAGTGTCGTTACCTCCGCTCCACGCAGGCACAGCCCGTAACCGAGCTGGCGCAACTCTGTCACCGCTGCCAGCGTTGCAGGATCAGCGAAATACTTTTTATGTAAAATCAGGACAGTGTTTTTTGCTGGCAGCAACTTTAAACCAGGTGCGTGCAACAACTCTGGTACGGCTTCCAGGAACAGCAGGCTGTCACCAAGCAAAAATCCCTCGTCATCATCATGCAGTTCCTCAGCGACGAACTCCATCAGTTCGCTCAGGCTTTCTGTACTTGATTCAATATCCTGATTAGGCTGCTGCCAGGAAAATTGAAATCCGATTACCCGCTGTTTGGGATCAAGTAATGGTTCCCTGACAATGAAGCTCGCTTCGATCATGTTATCTAGTATGTATGTTAATTAGGTATGAATGAAACAGTCAGAATCCAAGGCTATCAAGCAAATCATCTACCTGCCCCTGATTTGCCACCACCTCGGCATTTCCTTCCGGATTGATTTGCGGACCATTCAAGAGTCCATCTGAAATGTCCCGCTTGACCTCATCAGGCGAATAGTCAATCAGCAACTGCACGAGTTGCTGTTCCAGACTCTGAGCCAGTTCAGTTACTTTTTTGATGACCTGGCCAGTCAGATCCTGAAAATCTTGCGCCATCATGATATCCATCAGATGAGACTTGGTTTCCACGCTGTTTTCACTGGCCATTTTGAGGTAAACCTGCATTTGCTGCGCCATTTCCTGATACTGCTCAGGTGAGGCTGAACCAGACTGCAGCGCGGCCAAAGCCACACTCAGCGTTTTGGCTTCTGAATCCAGTGTTTCCTGCAAGGGGATGGCAGCATCCGTTGCATTCAACACACGCTGCGCCGCTTTTTCAGACATTTTTGCAACATAGTCCAGCCGGTCACGTGCATCAGGAATACCTTCTGCCGCACGTTCCAACAATTTATCCAGGCCCAGACCACGCAAGCTATCATGCAACAATCTGGTCATGTGCCCTACTCTGTGCAGGAGGTCATCTTGTTGAGTATTTTGACTGATGTTCTGACTCATGTTCCCCCCGATTGAAAACTGATGGCCTGACTATTTCCCCAGTTTTTCAAAAATTTTGGTCAGTTTTTCGTCCAGGGTGGCAGCCGTGAATGGTTTCACGACATAACCGTTGGCGCCCGCCTGTGCAGCAGCGATGATGTTTTCTTTCTTCGCTTCTGCCGTTACCATCAGTACCGGCATTTTCGATAAGGCTGGGTCAGCACGAATATGCTGCAACATGGTCAAGCCATCCATGTTAGGCATATTCCAGTCTGAGATGACGAAATCGAAATCGCCATTCTTCAACTTTGCCAATCCCATTGCACCATCTTCTGCTTCATCGACATTGGAATATCCCAATTCTTTAAGCAAATTCCGCACAATGCGACGCATAGTAGAAAAGTCATCAACTACTAAAAATTTGAGATTTTGATCGGCCATGAATTACTCCACTATTTCTTTAAGGACAGTTATTAGCATTATCGGACAAATTTACATAAAACGGTGCTGAAATTGCAGTAAAGCATTAAATTCTATCTTAATGCATCAAACCCTCAAGGCTCTGCTGCCATGAGTTGCCAGGTAATGCAGGACCTTGGTGGGCAATTCATTCAAGGGACCAACCTCATGGGTGGCCCCAATTGCGATTGCTTCACGCGGCATACCAAATACTACACAACTTGCTTCATCTTGGGCAAAATTGTACGCGCCGGCATTTTTCATCTCCAGCATGCCGACCGCGCCATCCTTACCCATACCAGTCAAAATAACGCCAACGGCATTTTTACCGGCATACGTCGCAGCAGATTTAAACAACACATCGACAGAAGGCCTGTGCCGGTTCACCGGCGGTCCCTGATCAAGCTGAGTGACATAGTTGGCACCACTGCGCCCCAATAACAAATGTGAATGACCAGGCGCGATATAAGCATGCCCTGGCAACACACGTTCACCACCACTGGCTTCGGAAACTGAAATTTTGCACAAACCATCAAGACGTTTTGCAAACGACCGGGTAAACCCTTCAGGCATATGCTGGGTAATCAAAATACCCGGACAATCTGACGGCATTTGCACCAGGAAGTTCTTGATCGCTTCAGTGCCGCCCGTTGAGGCACCGATAATAATCAGCTTTTCACTACTTGTCAGCGGATTTTTAACTGCTGGCAACACACCGCCTGTGGCTTGTGTGCCACTTGTTGGCGGCAGGCTGCGCGGACGGATTCTGGCCTTGGATGCAATCCGGATTTTATCGGTGATCAGTTCGGTATATTCCAGCATGCCGCTCTGGATGGATAATTTCGGCTTGGTGACAAAATCAACCGCCCCCAATTCCAGAGCACGCATGGTAATTTCCGAGCCCCGTTCTGTCAGCGATGACACCATGATGACCGGCATGGGGCGCAAACGCATGAGGCGCTCCAGAAAATCCAGTCCATCCATTTTGGGCATTTCCACATCCAGCGTGAGCACATCCGGGTTGGTCTGTTTGATCAACTCGCGTGCCACCAGAGGGTCAGGAGCCACGCCGACCACTTCCATGTCGGGCTGGCTGCCGATAATTTCGCTCATGACACTGCGTATCAGCGCCGAGTCGTCAACAATCAATACTTTTATTTTCATTACAAAATACTCCGCAATCAGAGGTGCCGACCGTTAAAGCCAGGCATCGATACAGTGACTAGAACAGATCCACTTCACCACCAACCGAGGTGGTCTTGAGCCTGCTTGCATAATCCTGTTCACGCCTTCTGAGGGTATCGTTATGTTCTACTTTCAATTTCTTCACCAGAACTTTGCCAGTCCTGGGGAAGAAATAGACTTTACGTGGGTAAATATCATTGAGATCTTCGGCAATTACACGCATTCTTTCGGCGCGCAGATAGTCAAGCACGAACCTGGCATTCCGTTCACCGACATTGATAGCGGTAAAACCGCGCAGGACGTTGCCGCCGCCGAACACCTTGGCTTCCATGTTTTCACGTTTCGCTCCGGCTTTCAGGAGCTCATTGATCAACACTTCCATTGCATAGGTGCCGTAACGCATCGATGCAGATACCGGGTTTTCAGCATCACCGCCACTGTCCGGCAACATGAAATGGTTCATGCCCCCAACTCCAGAAACGCGATCACGTATGCACGCAGAAACGCAGGAACCCAACACCGTGACAATCAGCATGTCCTTGTTGGTGAAGTAAAATTCACCAGGCAGGATTTTGGCGGCATCACAATCAAACGTCCGGTCATAATAGACGTTCGTGGCAAAATGCTCTTCACTTAACTGGCTCATGGATTACCCTTTTGCAGATGACGCGATGCCGTTCTGGTACCTGAAGCAAGGGATTTGGCCAACTCGTATACCGTCTTGCCTCTGAGCTTGAAATCATCTGACACGTATAGAAAATTCTCCGAATGGCCGGCAAACAACAGTCCATCTGGCTTCATCAAGGGGACAAATTTTTTCAAAATTTTGCTTTGGGTAGGCTTGTCAAAATAGATCATGACATTCCGGCAAAAAATTGCATCGAACTCACCACTTAAAGGCCAACTCTCTTCCAATAAATTCAATTGTTTGAAAGTAATCAAATCTCGCAATTCAGGCCTGACACGCACCAGCCCTTCCTGCGCGCCCTTGCCTTTTAAAAAAAACTTTCTGGTTCTTTCTGCTGACAGCTTTTCTATACGGTCCAGGTTATAGACCCCGCGCGAAGCTGTCTCCAATACATTGGTATCGATATCGGTTGCAATAATATGGGCCGGCGGCCGCAGCGTGCCAAATGCTTCGCACAAGGTCATGGCGATGGAGTAAGGCTCTTCACCAGTGGAGCTAGCCGAACACCAGATACTGACCGATTCTTTTTTTCCAGCAACATGCTCGGCGAGTATGGGGAAATGATGCTCCTCCCTGAAAAACGAGGTCAGATTGGTGGTAAGTGCATTGGTAAATGCTTCCCACTCCGAATCAATTTCCTGATTTTCGAGACTATCCAGATATTCTGAAAATGAATGGATTCCTGTTGCGCGCAAGCGACGTGCCAGGCGGCTGTACACCATTTCCTGTTTGCTGTCAGCCAAAGAAATACCGGCTCTTTTATATATCAGGTCTCTGACACGGTCAAAATCACGTGCATTGAACGAAAATTCTTTTGAACTGTCAGACCTGTTTTTGTCGATGGATTTCGTCATTCAATACCTTCCCTAACTTTTACCATCATCTTCAGAAGCGTATACACCATTTCTGCACGAAATCTAATTAACACAATACACCATGAAGAATTAGTTCCGCGCTAAAAACAGGCTGCGACATCAAAAATTGTTTGTCTATTGTCTGCTCCAGCGAGACTGGAGCAGATCAACGCTTCCTTCAATCAAAAACCAACTGCCTTTCAAAATTCTTCCCAATCATCTTCATTACGTTTGCTTGCTTCTGCCGCCTGACGGCCAGGGCCGGATGTCGGCTTGCCTGAATCTGCGGAAGCCCTTGGTAAGGCCTTGACTTCCTGACGGGCGGCCGGTGCGGCCTTGGCCGGCGGCGCTTTGCTGACGGTAGGTTTAACAGTCTGGCTTGCTGTTGCCAGCAATTTAAAGACGCTTACCGCCTCCGCCAGTGCCACGGCCTGCTCTTCCATGCTTTCTGCCGCCGCTGCTGCCTGTTCTACCAGGGCTGCATTCTGTTGCGTCATTTCATCCATTTGCGTAATCGCCAGGTTCACCTGTTCTATACCTGAACTCTGTTCCTGGCTCGCCGCCGTAATCTCGCTCATGATGTCTGCCACATGCTGAACGCTGGTGACAATTTCATCCATGGTCTTGCCAGCTTCATCCACCAGCTTGCTACCCTGGTCTACCTTATCCACCGAATCACTGATGAGCGACTTGATTTCTTTGGCTGCACTGGCACTGCGTTGTGCAAGGTTGCGTACTTCGGCCGCTACCACGGCAAAACCCCGGCCCTGCTCACCTGCCCTGGCGGCTTCCACCGCTGCATTCAGGGCCAGGATATTGGTCTGGAAGGCAATCCCGTCAATGACGCCGATGATGTCTACGATCTTGCGTGAACTTTCCTTGATGGAACCCATGGTACTGACCACCTGGCCTACCACCGCGCCACCTTTAACCGCTACGCCTGATGCCGATACCACCAGTTGATTGGCCTGCCGCGCATTATCGGCATTTTGCCTGACGGTGCTGGTCAGTTCTTCCATGGAACTGGCCGTTTCTTCCAGCGAGCTGGCTTGCGACTCTGTACGGCTGGACAGGTCTGCATTACCCGATGCAATTTCTTGCGAGGCAACGGTAATGGTTTCAGTGCCGATCCTCACCTGCCCTACCGTTGCAGCCAGGTTGTCATTCATGTTTTTCAGGGCCTGTAACAGCAAGGCCACTTCATCCGTGCCGGATACAACGACCTGACTACGTAAATCACCTTCGGCAACAGTTTCAGCCAGGCCCAGTGCTTCCTGCAAGGGCTGGGTAATACTGCGCGTAATGGCCCAGGCGAACAAGGCGCCGATTGCCAGCGCAGATACAAGGATGATGTACAGCCACATCGTCAGCCTGGCACCAGCGATGGCAGCAGTATCGAATACCTGCTTGGCGGCGACATCCTGCAAATCGACCAGTTTGTTCATTTCAACAATGGATTTGGAACTCAGCGGATCAATCACAGAAGAAATGATTTTCACCGCACCTTCTGCATTGAAGGCCAAAGCCTGGCCAACTGCATCTTTAAAAGGTTTCTCTATATCCTTGTCGATTTTTGCAATGTCGCCAACGATTTTCTTTTCTTCCTCATTCAAGCCAAGCGACGACAGCTTTTCCTTGGCATCGTCGTATTTTTTTCGCTGCGACTTGACCTTGGCTTCTTCTTTCTGCATTTCACCGACATCTGACTGAATGCCGATATTGCGCATCGCAATACCGCCCTCCAGCAAGGCACTTTTCATATTATTTGCCAGGACCTGCTTTTGGCTGGCGAGATTCAGGCCGTCCACCATCGCCTTGCGGTTATTCCCGCTGAGGGCATTGACAAATAAGATAACGGTAATCAAACCCGCTAAAATAATGGCAAAACCTATCCCCAGTCGAGTTCCGATCTTAAAATTCCTCAGGTTCATAGTGTCTCCTCTTCCTTCCTAATTGGCTTCTGTATTGTTATTTATCTATCCGATGCCATCACAGAAAACGACTACCGGTACATCACGCTACCGCCGTATCCACCAGACCCATTTCTGGACTGGACATGAGCTTGTCAATATCAACCAATATCAACATCCTGTCATCCAGAGTACCCAGCCCGATCAGGAAATCGGTGCTAAAAGTAGTTCCCATTTCTGGCGCTGGTCTTACCTGCTCTGGTAACAAGGTCGTCACGTCGGACACGCTGTCGACTACCATGCCAACAATGCGGCCTTCAATATTCAGGATAATGACGACCGTGAATTGATCATAGGTAGGCGTACCCAGATTGAACTTGATGCGCATATCGACAACGGGAACAATAATGCCGCGCAAATTGATTACACCCTTTAAAAATTCTGGTGCGTTCGCGATGCGTGTTACTGCTTCATAACCGCGAATTTCCTGAACCTTGAGGATGTCAATGCCGTACTCCTCGTTACCGAGGGTAAAAGCAAGGAATTCATGTCCGGCAATGTCGGATTTATTACCGTCACCATGTGAACTGCCATCACTGCCTGCTTGCGAAAATTGCGTCATTTCTTTTTCCTCGTCTTAAATTTACAACTTATTGGTTATCGCGCCGTGCGCAAAACAGCGGCAACATCAAGAATGAGTGCCACGCCGCCATCACCAAGAATAGTCGCACCGGAAATTCCCGGGACCTTCTTGTAATTTGATTCGATATTCTTCACCACCACCTGCTGCTGTCCAACCAGATCATCAACAAACAAGGCTGCTTTTTTTCCGTCCACTTCAACGATGACGACAATGCCATCCGATGGATCTGTATATTTAGGTTCAATATCAAAGAATTGGTACAAGGGTACCAGCGGCAAATACTCATCGCGCACCTTGACCACACGCCCCTTGCCATTGACTTCCTTGATATCCGCCTTGGCAGGTTGCAGCGACTCCATCACAAAACCCAAAGGCAGGATATAAAT
This sequence comes from Undibacterium sp. Ji49W, assembly GCF_049340205.1. Lineage (NCBI taxonomy): Bacteria > Pseudomonadati > Pseudomonadota > Betaproteobacteria > Burkholderiales > Oxalobacteraceae > Undibacterium > Undibacterium sp. Ji49W. The sequence continues at coordinate 185,368 of NZ_JBMPOW010000009.1, forward strand.
CTCGTTACCAAACTTGATCGACATGCCATCCAGAATCGCCAGCGTCAACGGCAACGAAATCGTGATCGTGGTACCAAAGCCTTTCGCAGAACGTATATCCACCACGCCACCCATGGCAGTGATATTACGCTTGACGACATCCATACCGACACCGCGCCCGGACACATCGGTAACCATCTCTGCGGTAGAAAAACCTGGTGCAAAAATCAGTTGCCAGACTTCCGGATCACTCATGGAATCTGATACGGTCAATCCATTCTGCTTCGCCTTCGCCAGGATTTTATCCCTATGCAAACCACCGCCATCGTCGCTGACTTCAATCACGATGTTGCCACCCTGATGTACTGCTGACAGCGATAATTTACCAGTCTCGTTTTTGCCCGTCTGTGCTCTGGTTGCCGGCATTTCTATGCCATGGTCAATACTATTCCTGACCAAGTGCGTCAAGGGATCAACGATCCTCTCGATCAGCCCTTTATCGAGCTCGGTTGAAGCACCGTAGGTAATCAGTTCCACTTTCTTGCCCAGCTTGGTAGCCAGGTCACGCACCATGCGCGGGAAGCGTGAAAATACATAATCCATAGGCATCATGCGGATAGACATGACTGCCTCTTGCAGGTCGCGGGTATTTCTCGTCAAATGCGCAACGCTGCTCAGCAGGCGCTCATTGGCGATCGGGTCCAGATCCTGGGTGCGCTGTTCCAGCATGGCCTGGGTGATTACCAGTTCCCCGATGAGGTTGATCAACTGATCAACCTTTTCTATGCCCACACGTATGGTGGATGATTCTTGCGAACTGGCGACTTTTTCTGTTTCTTTTTTTGCTGCCGGTTTTTTATCGTTCGCGGTAACCAGCTTGTCCTGAGCCACGGGCTCGGCAAGGCGATTTTCAGCATGCGCCTCAGTCTTGGCATCTTCTGGCGGAAACATTGCATCCAGCGGCTCAAAGAAACCATAACCAAGATCGTCATCTGTAGGCACCGTCTTCGCGGCAGGCACATTGCTCATGGCCTGCTCGGAAATATTCAGGCTATCAGGATTCAGGATGAAAGAACAGATGGAAATAATGTCATCCTTACCTTCATTCGTACGAAGGCTAAGAACTACCTTGTCACCCGTATTTTCATCACGCGAAATCGCTCCCAGCAATCCCAGCTCAGACATCAGTGCAGCGGCATCTTCCGGCGTCACTTTGGGCAACTCAATACGGAAACAAGTGTTATACACCGCATTGTGCATATCACTGTCCGTGTTCTTGCTGGCAAAGCTGGCTACCGGCGCGGACACCGGCACCACATCCTGCGACAGAGACTGCAATAGCATTCTGACATCGGCAACGGCATCCTGGTCCACCGGCGTTCCCAGCCTGTGGCCATCCAGTTGCATTTTCAGGATATCTTTTGCAATCAAAAAAGCGTCAACATGCTCCGCCGTCAGCGCCATTTCACCTTTGCGAATTTTATCCAGCAAAGATTCAAGAATGTGCGTGACCTCGGTCATATCAGTCAGACCAAAGGTCGAAGCACCACCTTTGATTGAATGGGCGGCCCTGAATATGGCATTCAGATCTTCGGGATCCGGGGAAGCGATATCGACGGCAAGCAACAATTTTTCCTTCTCGGCAAGAAGCTCTTCTGCCTCGTCGAAAAAAACCTGGAAAAACTGACTCATGTCAATCGTCATTATCTCACTCCGTGATTTACATTTATTTGCCCTGGGAACTGGGACATTTTTTTAGCCAATCACTTTTTTAACTACTTCAGTCAACTTTTGTGGATCAAATGGCTTTACCAGCCAGCCATTTGCACCGGCAGCACGCCCCTTCGCTTTCATATCATCACTGGATTCTGTCGTCAGCATCAAGATCGGTACACGCTGATATGAAGGCAATCCACGCAATGATTTAATCAGGGTCAAGCCATCCATTCTTGGCATGTTTTGATCAGTCAGCACCAGATCTACAACCTGATTGCGCGCCTTTTCCAGCCCATCCTGACCGTCAACCGCTTCAATTACCAGATATCCAGCTGCTTTCAAGCTAAACGCCACCATCTGCCTCAAAGAGCCAGAATCATCCACAGCTAAAATTGTCTTGGCCATATTTACTCCGTTATACGAATTGTAAGCAGCTTCAATGCACTGCTTCTTGATTTAAAATAACTCTATGTCACCGCTATCCAAATGCTTTTGATGCACGGCTTTTCGCAGCAAATTCTTCAGGTCCACACTTTGCTTTTCCAGGCGCATTGTAGTTTCCCGCAACAAGGCAGGCAAATCATCGGTCTCACCATCGTGCTCAAGATCATTGCCCACTACACCAAGCGTACCCAACACTTCCCGCAGGCCCTCGCAACGCTGCAAAGTTCTTGAAATCAACTGACTGGTCAAATCCTGAAACTGCAGGCTGGTCACGGCTGCATTGATATGCGTCGAGATATCGCCCTGTATCACTTTCAGGCGATTGATACTGTCATCAGTCACCGCACCAGAACCGATGATCAGGTTGATTTCTTCCTGCTCGCTCGAAATCGCCGCGTGCAAGGCCATGAAGCTGACGCCCAACTTTTCTATCGCTTCCCCAAGGAGTATGGCTGTTTGCGCGAGGTCCGTTTCTACTTCCAGCAGATGGGCGTTGCCATGATCAGACACGCCTGACAAAAGCTGCTTGACCTCGGAACCCAACATTTTCTTTTTGGACATCATAAGTATCCTATCTTTACATTTTGACTTAATGATGCTGCGCCAGTACTGCCCTCAAGGCTTCACCGATATTTCAGCGCTTGAATCGGATTGATTTGCAACTTCAATAGAACCGCCATCCTGAGAAGCAGACTGCTCGGCTTTCTTGTTCATGACGATAATACTTATGCGACGATTAATAGGATTCAAAGGATCTTCTTTATCAAACAAAACGGAGGAGGAAAGACCAACTACCCGCAGTACCTTGGTCTCGTCCATGCCACCATAAATCAGCTCCCTTCTCGACGCATTGGCCCGGTCAGCCGACAACTCCCAGTTACTGTATCCTTTTTCACCACTGCCATATGCCGCAGCATCAGTATGTCCGGACAGGCTGATACGGTTGGGCACATCATTCAGCGCCTTGCCGATTTCGTGCAATATTTCACGGGTATAAGGCTGTAAATCCGCTTTTGCCAGCGCAAACATGGGGCGATTCTGCTCATCCACCATCTGTATGCGCAAACCTTCAGTCGTGATATCAAGCAACAACTGCTTTTTGTATTGCTTCAGCGTGGGATTCGACTCAATGACTGCCTCGATCTTGGCCTTCAAGCCCTTCAGTCTGTCGGCTTCCACTTTCGCCAAGGCCGCTTCAGCGGCTTGCAGGTTGTAGGTTTTCTTTTGCGAATCTATCTCACCCTTGCGATTCTGCCCCTCACGTGCACTGAGATCCTTGCCGCCACCTTTGATGACACTGGAACTATCTCCACTACCATCGCCGCCAGCCATCGCCACTTTCAGAGGTGTCTGAAAATACTCGGCAATACCATTCAAATTACCTTTGGCGGTAGAGCCAAGCAACCACATCAACAGGAAAAACGCCATCATGGCCGTCACAAAGTCGGCATAGGCAATTTTCCACGCACCGCCGTGATGGCCACCCGCCACCTTTTTAATGCGCTTGACGATAATCGGTCGTAATTCTTCGCTTGCCATCACCAATCCAGTTGTTGTTATTTAGATTTAGATTGCTTGATATGATCTTCCAACTCACTGAACGTTGGCCTTTCGGTGGAATACAACACCTTCCTGCCAAACTCGACAGCCAGTGCAGGTGCATAACCATTCAGACTTGCCAACAAAGTCACTTTGATGCATTGGAAAGTCTTAGATGATTCATCCAGTTGCTGCTCCATCAGGCTCGACAAAGGACCGACAAAACCATATGCGAGCAAAATACCGAGGAAAGTACCGACCAGCGCATGCGCAATCAGGATACCCAGTTCAGATGGAGGGATGCCCACGGATTCCATGGTGTGTACCACACCCATCACCGCCGCCACGATACCGAATGCCGGCAAACCATCACCCAGCTTGGCAATAAAATGTGCAGGCACAGCCCCTTCGTGGTGATGCGTTTCCAATTCATTGTCCATCAGATTCTCGATCTGGAAAGCATCCATATTCCCGGATACCATCAGACGCAGATAGTCACCAATAAACTCCATCATGTGATGATCATGCACGATGGCCGGATATTTACTGAATAGCGGACTTTCTTCCGGCTTTTCAATATCACCTTCAATCGACATCAGACCTTCTTTCCTGACCTTGGTCAGGACATCAAACAACATGGTCATCAATTCCATGTACAGAGCCTTGGTGTATTTAGAACCCTTCAATACACCTGGCAGTGCTTTCAGTGTGGCCTTCAGTGTTTTTGCATTGTTACCGACCAGAGAAGCACCGGCAGCAGCGCCGCCAATCATCAACAGTTCCAGCGGCTGGAACAATACGGCAATATGCCCGCCAGACATGACGAAGCCACCAAACACGGAGCCTAATACGACAATATAGCCGACGATAACTAACACGAGCGCTTACTCCTAACAGATGGAATTCACAATATAGCCTACACTAACTCAGTCCAGCCCAGAAAAACCAGAAACGAAAGTTAAATATTGCTTCAGGAATACATTTCAATATGAACATTATATGCGCCAGACATATAGAACGGGGTCATTCACGCCGCTTTTTATAAGCAAATCCGCCTCAACGCCTGGTATCGGGAACTCATAACTCATCAGCAAAGTACCCTTCTTCATTTCGGCCTGCGCTTTTTCCCACAGGGCAGGCATGACTGCCGGTGACAGATAGGCAAAAATCAGATCAAATTCGGCAAAGTCCAGTGCCAGGTAATTACGCAAAAAAAACTGGGCATTACCCCTGGAAAATCGCGCCCTGATCCAACTGACCAGCCATGGAAATGGTGCAATCTCCACACCATAAAATTGTTGACCTGGCCGGGCGCGCGACAAATTCAGGGACAAGCCACCAAAGCCACTGCCGATATCAATGAAACGCAATGCAGGCGTTGTTGGCATTTGCTCAAGAATACACGGCAACAAACTGGATTTGGAAGGAAAATATGGCACCTGGGTGCGGTAGGTAGACCAAAACAACAATACCATGAGCACAAAAATGAGCAGGCTGTAGCCAGGGCTCAACTGATAGACCAGTGAAGCCACAACCGCATAAGGGAAAATGAATTCGATCAGCCACCACCACCACTTCAGGCGTAGCATGATACTGATCAGGACAGCAAAGAGGGAATGCGCAACCAGAATAAGATAAGGCGACAGGCTTGCTGTAAAAAACCGCTTATCCAGGCTGTACAGAAGATAGGACAGCAATAGCGCAATACACTGGACGCATAATGCACGCATCGCTGGAGATGACAAGGTACTGCCATCAGGAGAAATTTTGCCTTTGGGACTTTTCGATGACGCTAGTTCCAAGGCTCCCCCTGTTTTTTATGCAACCAGCTCCATTGCGGTTTCTGCATCTTTTGCTTTTTTTGTTTTTCCTGCCCTTGACGGAACATGGCAGAGCCCACATGCATAATCATCATGCAAATCCAGGCTATGTGCAACAAAATGCCCACCGCATTTGCAACATTTTGCAAAACTGAGCATTTTTCCTTCAAAAAAGCGCACCAGGGTCCATGCACGTGTCAAAGACAGTACAGGTTCTTCGCCGACCGGCACAGCAATCTGCTCCAGGTACAACTTGTACGCCTTGATCACGGCGTCAATACCATCTACCCCGGCGTGCTCGCGCAGATATTTATGAATATTCATAAACAGGGAAGAATGGATATTCGGCTGCCAGGTAGTAAACCAGTCGGTAGAAAATGGCAGCATGCCCTTAGGTGGAGACACGCCCTTCAATTCCTTGTAAATCTTCAGCAGACGCTCACGTGACAAAGAGGTTTCGGATTCCAGCAATTGCAGCCGGGCACCCAGGTTAACCAGTTCAATCGCCAATTGAATTTCGTGGGCTTCGTTCACTACGCTTTTGCCTGCCATGATTCTCTCCATTTACCGGGATGATTACTATATTGACGAATTAATGGATTTCTTCTACAGCCTGGCCAGCCATCAGAATCGCGGCGTGCGAATGGGCCAAGGCTCTTTCCTTGTTGTAATTTGTCAACATGCACAAAATGGAGCTATCTTCGAACCTGAAGCGCGCCAGCATCATATTGGAGCCAGCCAGTTTCAAAATCTGCGCATTATTCAAACCTTCGATCAGGTCCGCAATTTCCTTGCCTATGCCCAAACGGAAAATAGCAGTTGCCTTATCAGCACGGATCATTTGTTGCGCCAGCATCAAGTAGCTTAAATTAGCGTCCCGAATTTCGGCCATCATATCGTTCTGAGTCATTGTCCTACCCTCCAGTTGGTAATCAGCGGCATCAATTGCGTTGCCAGTGAGATACATTGTGCAGGCAAGGAAATAGACGCTGTATCAGCGGAAGTACGTATTTAAATGCAGAAAAAAACGAAGACATGCCGTAGGAAAATATCCTACAGGCACATTTTGACATTCGCAAAATAAAAATTTTACGAAAAAGCAGATTTTATTTTTTTAGACCTTAAAAAGCATCGATCTAAAAATTGCCATTAAAAACAATGACTTGGGAAAGAAAAGCGTTTTTCGCTCATCCTCTTATAATTATTAACGGCAGCAAATTCAGAAACTTTAGGGAATATTTAAAAATATTTTTAAATTCTTTCCATGTCTTCTTAACGGCCCCTAACAACAAAAACTTTAGGATTTTTAATAAATTTTTTCGAAAAAAAATCACCTGCTTACAACAGGTGATTCATTTTTCACTACAAATTGACTGAAACCGCGCTTATTTAATGGTCAAAAAAGAAATTAAATTTCTCATTAAAAATAGTTGAGCGCATAAAAATACTGTTTCACCTACGCCGTGGTGTGCCAGATGCATTTGTCGCGTATCTGCTTGTCCAGTCCATTCAACAAGGTTTCATGTTCATTGAGCTCATCATCCGCCGCTGCCAATACAGTAATTTCGCCCACTGGCTGATCTGAAGCGACAAATTCCTGCACCTTGGGCGAATCGTCGTCTGCCATATCGATTTCAAAACTGTTTTGACCTCGCGACATGGCCAAAAAAACATCCGCCAGCAATTCGGCATCCAGCAAGGCGCCATGCAATTTACGATGTGAATTAGATATTTCATAACGCCCGCACAGCGCATCCAGCGAATTTCGCTTCCCCGGATGCAATTCCTTTGCTAGAACCAGGGTATCGGTGATGGACGGGCACTGATCAGAAAATGACGGCAAATTCATCCTGGCCAGTTCGGCATTCAGGAAGCCAACGTCAAAGGGGGCGTTATGGATGATGATTTCTGCATCTTTGACATAAGTGCAAAAAGCCTCTGCAATTTCAGCAAACTTCGGCTTGTCACTCAGGAACTCGGTCGTCAATCCATGCACTGCCAAAGCGCCTTCTTCTGAATCACGCTCAGGATTGATGTACATATGGAAATTATTACCAGTTAATTTGCGATTAACCAGCTCTACCGCACCAATCTCAATAATGCGGTCACCGTTTCGGGCATTCAGGCCCGTTGTTTCGGTATCCAAGACGATCTGTCGTCGCATTTTTACATCCTATCAATCGAAATAAAGTTTATAACCAGGACTTACGCAAAATTGCCCCAGCAAGGCTATCGCTTTTAGGAAACCTCCCTTGCAGGGGAGGTTCGTTTCGTCGGCAGGCAACATGTTGCCTGAAACCCCGACTGCACCTATCGCTTTTAGGAAACCTCCCTTGCAGGGGAGGTTCGTTTCGTCGGCAGGCAACATGTTGCCTGAAACCCCGACTGCACCTATCGCTTTTAGGAAACCTCCCTTGCAGGGGGAGGTTCGTTTCGTCGGCAGGCAACATGTTGCCTGAAACCCCGACTTCACCGTAGCGACGAAGACAGTACTTTAGTACCGAACTTGCCAAATGCGGGAGCTGCAACGCTTTGGGCCGGTTTTGCGTAAGTCCTTCTTACTTGCCTGTATCAAATGACCAGGACAAACGTATGCACTGCCCCACTTCACTGGTGCAAAACCTGCTTTGCATGCCGACCCCGGCCGCAAACACCACATCCTTGCCCAAAGACAGATACGGCAGTTTTTCACGTTGCCAGAATGGAATGCGCAAAGACTGGAAATGACTCTTCATATCACGGGTGGGGCGGTTTTCTGCCAGTTTAAGGCGCTCACCTCCACGCCGCAAATGCAATGACAATACCTGTTGCTGCAACCATGTGGCTGCAATGCCTACATCACCAGGCTCAAAATACAGGGTACCGCCAAATTCAGGAAAATGCATGACTGCCTGGCCGCGCCATTCAACACGCAGTTCCAGGTCTTGCACGGCATCCTTATCGTACACATGCTCCAGATATACGCCATCGCTATAACGATGAATAGCCCGGTTGTCATGATGCACGGTAATTTTTGCATCATCACGACCATCAAATAACTGGCTTTGCATTTCTTTCAGCCGGGATGTGGTCGGCATGCGTATGCCCGCCTGGGCAAACCAGTAACGGAACAGATTGTCGCGGCGCGCCTCGCTTAAAGCTTGCATGGCAGACAGGCTCAGACCGCCTTCTATGGAGCATGCAGCCAGATCCTGTGCCGCCACCTCGATCAATACTTCCTGGGCAGACTGAAAATGAATGGCAGACCTGGCCAGCCGTTCAGAATAACCGGCAGACAGTTTTTCAAGGACCGGCATCACCTGATGGCGGATTGCATTGCGCAAGTAGCGGGGATCGGCGTTTGACTCGTCCTCTATATGTGACAGGTTTCTGGCATAGGCATATTCATCCAGCACCTTCCTTTTTTCAGCGAGCAAGGGACGCGCCAGCAATAACTCGTCAATGCCAAACAGACTTTGCGCGCGATGACATTCATCCATGCCGGACATACCTGCAACGCCACTACCTCGCAGCAGTTGCAATAACAAGGTTTCCGCCTGGTCATCCTGGTGATGTGCCGACAGGATCAGACCAACCCGCACTCTTTGCGCAAGTTCCCCCAGAGCGCGATAACGCCCTGCCCTGGCAGATGCTTCCACACCTTCTCCACCAGTCATCGAAACCGTAATTTTTTCTGCCAGCAAACTCACGCCACAGCCATCACAGATCAACTGGCAATGCTGCAGCCACGCATCTGCATTCGGGCTTAAGCCGTGATGTACATGGAAGGCAAAAAGAGGATGCCTGAAGTGGCGGCAATACCGCACTGCCAGATCAAGCAATACGGTGGAATCCAGTCCACCGCTGAAAGCAACTGCAAGACCGTTTGCTACTCCGCCTTGGCAGTTGCCTTTGATGATACGGCCAAGCTTCTCGAAAAATCGCTGTTCAAGGGCCAGGCTACTGTGTTCCGCCTTCATTCAGCCGGTTTCGTTTCCTTAAATTTGCCATAGCTCATGAGTTTTTCATGGCGGGCAGCGAGCAGATCCTTGGTTTTTACGCCCTGGAACTGACGCAAGGTATCGGCCAGTGCACGTTTCACCAGGGCACACATCTGCTTGGGGTCGCGATGCGCGCCACCCAATGGTTCATTGACGATCTTGTCGATCAGCCCCATAGCCTTGAGTCTGTGCGCCGTCAGGCCCAGCGCTTCTGCCGCATCAGAAGCACGGTCAGAGGTTTTCCACAGAATAGACGCACAACCTTCGGGTGAAATCACGGAATATGTCGCATATTGCAGCATCAGCACAGCATCACCGACGGCCAGCGCCAGGGCACCGCCCGAACCACCCTCGCCAATGATGGTGGTGATCAGAGGTACTTTCAGTTCAGCCATGACGTACAGGTTGTGGCCTATGGCCTCGGACTGACCGCGCTCTTCAGCGTCGATACCAGGCCAGGCACCGGTGGTATCCACAAAAGTGAATACCGGAATATCAAATTTTTCTGCCAGCTTCATCAGACGCATGGCCTTGCGATAACCTTCAGGTCTTGGCATGCCAAAGTTGCGCAAGGCACGTTCTTTGGTGTCCCGGCCTTTTTGATGCCCCATGACCATACAAGCCTGGCCATTGAACCTTGCCAGCCCGCCAACGATGGACAAATCATCAGAAAAACTGCGGTCTCCATGCAACTCATGGAAATCCGTAAACATCTGGTTAATATAATCGAGGGTATAAGGGCGCTGCGGATGACGGGAAATTTGGGAAACCTGCCATGGGGTCAACTTGGCATAGATATCCTTAGTCAACATCTGGCTTTTTTTGGACAGACGATCAATTTCTTCCGAAATATCAACAGCCGAGTCGTCCTGAACAAAACGCAGTTCTTCTATTTTTGTTTCCAGTTCAGCAATAGATTGCTCAAAATTCAAAAATGTTGTCTTAGTCATCGTGCCTCCTTAACATCACACGAGTTTATAAAATTATCCAAAGTTGCGTCTGCCCCATCTGCGCTTGATCCATGCGCATATAGCAGAGCAACGGTCTGGATGATAGATAGCGCTATTGTCTGCACGCCCAGTGGCACGCACAAATCATTGATATAAAAATATCTTTTTATCAATGCAATTTTGACCAAACGGTGACATATTATTCCGACGGAACAGATTAGATATCAAAAACAGCTTCGCTGTCCAGCATTGCGATGGAATGCGGCGGAAGAAACCGGGCCATCACCAGGCAGATCAGCTCTTTTCAACAGCCATTTTGTCTCTGCAAGCAAGTCGTCAGCACTTTTTTCTGATGATCAGGCTCTGCAATACAGGTCGCAGTCTGGTGAAAATCAACATAAAGTAACTGGCACCATGCTGTTTAAGCCTCAAACTAAGTCTCAAATGCCCAAGCACAGCACTTATTTGATAAGATGGCGCATTTGCCCAGTATATCATTGCTGCTTACATGTTCTGCCAAACTCCTATAAATCCAAGACCGAACACCATGCGCCACATTTTGAAAAATGTCCTTACTTTATCCACTCTGACATTAGTGCTGATGTCTGCCACCGTGTATGCAGATGATGCAGCAGACGTTGGAAAATTATTAAGAGCCGGACAAATCAATGAAGCAATGCAGAAAGTGGATGCCGCACTGGCGCAGCGCCCCAAGGATGCGCAAATGCGCTTTCTCAAAGGTCTGATACTGACAGAGCAAGGTAAATCGGCAGAAGCCATTACTGTATTTACAAAACTGACGGATGATTATCCCGAACTGCCGGAACCTTATAATAATTTAGCTGTTTTATATGCTTCTTCAGGCCAATATGACAAGGCGCGCGCTGCACTGGAAATGGCGATACGCACCAATCCTACCTATGGCACGGCACATGAAAACCTGGGTGACGTGTACGCCAAGCTGGCCAGTCAGGCCTACGACAAGGCATTGCAACTGGATTCTGGCAACAGCACAGCCAAGTTGAAACTGACACTGGTACGTAATCTGGTTGGCAATACGACTGGTGGTACCAATCCGAAGATTGCGGCGGCACCGGCCACTGCTGCCCCACAGGCAGCCGCGACAAAACCGGCGACTATAGCGACGGCAAAGCCTGAAGCAGAAACACCAAAAGCTGAAAAACCTGCAGCCAAAGTAGCACCAGCACAAGTAGCTGACCGCGACGAAGAAGACGTACTGAAAGCAGTCGAAAACTGGGCCAAAGCCTGGAGCAGCAAAGACACCAGCGCTTACCTCGGTTATTACGCCAAAGATTTCCAGACACCAAAAGGCGAAAGCCATAAAGCCTGGGCAGAAGAACGTCGCCTGCGGATTGAAGGCAAAGGCCGCATCAATGTCAAAATTGAAGCCGCCAAAATCAGTGTTGATGGCAATACAGCAACGGCAAAATTCCGCCAGATCTATACTTCTGATCAGTTGACCGCCAATAGCCGCAAGACCCTGAATATGGTCAAGCAGGATGGCAAATGGCAGATCAAACAGGAGCGTGCGGGTAGCTAATGTTTTTCGCTGTCACCTCTGATGCTCCGACTACAGGCAGACTCGGAAAGCTTCTCATTTTTACATTTTTTGCGATGGCAACGGTGGCGAACCTGATTTCGCCAGCCACTGCCATGGCAAAATCACGTCCCACCAAAGTAGCACCTGTCGAAATCAGTCCCAATGCACCAGACCCGGATGGATTGCTGATTGAAGTCTATAAAAGTCTGGCAGCCAACAATCTGCAAAAAGCGCAGAGCAAGATTGATGCGCTGGTTGAGGCCTATCCGCATTTCCAGCTGGCGCACCTGATACAAGGTGATCTCTTGCTCATGCACACCCGGCCGGTGGCCAGTTTTGGTGCCGGAGCAGCTGCCCAGCCAGACAAACTGAAAGACCTCAGGGACGAAGCCGCAGCGAGAATACGCTCTTACCGCGAACGTCCTGACCCAAACCTGGTCCCGCGGGTAATTTTGCAATTACGCGACGACCAGAAGCAGGCCATCGTCGTGGACGCCCAGAAATCCCGTCTGTATGTGTATGAAAACAATGCAGGCCAGCCCAAACTGACCGGGGATTTTTATATCAGCCAGGGTAAATTCGGTATCAACAAGCTCAAGGAAGGCGACCAAAAGACGCCTATCGGCGTGTATTACATCACCAGCCGGCTGGCCGGCTCCAAATTACCCAGCTTTTACGGCCCCGGTGCCCTCCCCCTGAACTACCCGAACGAATGGGACAAGATCAATGGCCGTAATGGTTCTGGCATCTGGCTGCACGGCATGCCACCAGAAAGTTTTAGCCGCCCGCCTATGGCATCAGATGGCTGCGTGGTACTGACCAATCCTGATTTTTTGAAAATTGCCGCCATGGTAGATATCGGCAAAACGCCGGTGATCATCAGCGAGCATGTGGAATTCGTCAATCGTACGAAATGGCTGGCAGACCGGAATTTTGCCATAAAATTGCTGGATGACTGGCGCCAGGACATGGAAAGCGTGAATGCCAACCGCATATTGGGCAATTATTCACGCAACTTCAAAACCTTGCAGGGCGACAATCTGAATACCTGGTTTCCGAAACAGCAGCAAAGCTGGGATAACTGGCATAATCCCAGCATACGCCTGAAAGATGTCACGCACTTTCGTTATCCGGGCAAAGACGAGCTCATCGTCAGCACCTTTACCCAGGAAACCAGTAATGGAAAAGGCCGCAACGCTGTACGCAAACGGCAGTACTGGCTGAAAGAAGCAGCAAGATGGCGCATAGTATATGAAACAACTGTCTGACAGGCGGCCATAAAGGTGCCCATAAGCACAGGCCAGGATTTTAAATAACAACCTCCGGCTTTAACCTGCCGTGGCTTGATTTTGTTCTCATCCGGATTGAATATGAAAATACCAGTAATGCGATTCGCTAGTGTAATCCTCAGTGGCTGTCTGATGATGGCAGCAGCTGTAGCCTCTGCCCAGGACCATCCCAAGGTATCGTTGAAAACCAACATGGGTGAGATTGTGATTGAACTTTACCCTGAAGCCGCACCAAAAACGGTAGAAAATTTCATCAAGTATGTCAAGAATGGTCATTACAAAGGCACCGTATTTCACCGTGTAATCAATAATTTCATGATACAGGCCGGTGGATACGACAAGGACTTAAAAGAGAAACCAACGAATAAAACCGTCGCCAATGAAGCCAGACTGGCGCTTGATCATGGACTCAAGAATGATCTGGGGACTGTTGCGATGGCAAGAACCGAAGATCCCAACTCGGCGACCTCTCAGTTTTTTATCAATACCAGAAACAATGATGCCCTGAATCACCAGATTCTGCCCGAAGGCAGCACAGTTGAATTCCAGTTCTTCGGTCAGAGCATGAAAGAACCCCGTGCCAAGGCATTGCGTATGACGGCAGGCTACACCCCGTTTGGCAAGGTCATACAAGGCATGGAAGTCGTCGAAAAAATTCAAGTCGTAGAAACAGGCGAAGCGAAGATGATGCAGGATGTGCCAAACAAACCAGTTATCATTCAAGCTGCGACCTTGTTAAAATAGGTAAAACTTCAGGCTTTTTAAATCAGGACTTACGCAAAATTGTTCCAACAAGGCTATCGCTTTTAGGAAACCACCCTTGCAGGGGTAGTTCGTTAGGTTGGCAGACAATATGTTGCCTGAAACTCCAACTACACCGACAGCGACGAAGACAGTACTTTAGTACCGAATCTTGCTAAATGGGACGCTGCAAGGCTTTGGGGCGGTTTTGCGTAAGTCCTGTCAATATATCTTCAACCTTTTTGAAATGAAAGACTACCATGGCTGTTATTCTGACCACTAACTTCGGCGCTATCAAGATTGAACTGAACGAAGAAAAAGCACCAAAAACTGTTGCCAACTTTCTGGCCTATGTAGAATCTGGTCACTATAGCGGCACCATTTTCCATCGCGTCATTGACGGCTTCATGATCCAGGGTGGCGGTTTCGAACCTGGCATGAATCAAAAATCCACCAATGCGCCTATCGAAAATGAAGCCAAAAATGGTTTGAAAAACGAGCGCTATACCCTGGCTATGGCACGTACCGGTGACCCGCACTCTGCTTCCGCTCAATTTTTCATCAATACAGCAAACAACAGCTTCCTCGACTTTCCTGGCCAGGATGGCTGGGGCTACTGCGTCTTTGGCAAAGTGGTTGAAGGTACTGACATCGTCGACAAAATCAAAGGCGTAAAAACGACACGTACAGGCATGTTCCAGGACGTACCGGTTGAAAATGTCATCATCGAAAAAGCTGAAATCGTTTAAGACCAGCATTTTCCTGCATTTCTTCTCATGATCGCTGACACCACCGCGCATCAGCAAAAAGCGCAACCAGAACTGGTTGCGCTTTTTGCTTCCGACACACATTTGAATCCGGCCTTACCCAAAACCACAGAAATTTTCCTGGATTTCCTGCTGCAACATGCACGTCACGCACCCGCCCTTTACCTGCTGGGTGATCTGTTTGAATACTGGGTCGGTGACGACAATATGGCCGATCCCTATAACCAGATGATCGTGCAGGCCCTGCGTGCACTTTACGACCATGGCGTAAAGCTGTACTGGATAGGTGGAAACCGCGACTTCCTCATAGGCGAAGGCTTCGCCAGGGCTACCGGTGCGATGTTATTAGACGATCCGCATGTGATCGAGGTCGCCGGTCAAAGAATCGCCATGACCCATGGCGACGCGCAATGTACGGATGACCTTGGGTATATGGAGTTCCGGCAAAAAGTCAGGCAGCCTGAATGGCAACAGGCTTTTCTTGCCATGCCACTGGCACAACGCAAAAGTATCATCGAAGGCTTTCGCACAGAAAGCAAGATGGAGCAGAAGCAAAAATCCGCAGAAATCATGGATGTCAACAACACGGCCATCGCAGACCTGTTTGCGCAGACCCGCGCCACGACGCTGATACATGGACACACCCACAGACCCGCCATTCATATTCATGACGGTCATGCACGACACGTGCTGGCAGACTGGGAATGCGATACCACGCCCACCCGTGGTGGCTGGCTGGCACTATACAGCGATGCCAGCATCCAGGCTTACCATCATGATGGCAAGCCCGTCACCGAAACCGCCATCAATGATTGATTTCATCCCCGCGTAAATGGCCGGCACTGATCGTCAACACCCGGCCACAACGTGCCGCAATCGACAAATCATGTGTTACCAGCACCAGGGTTGAACCACGTTCACGATTCAATTTAAACATCAGATTGATGATGGCATCACCGGTGGCCGCATCCAGACTGCCGGTTGGCTCATCTGCAAACAGCAGCGGCGGTTCTGTCACAAATGCCCTGGCCAGCGCCACCCTTTGCTGCTCACCACCGGATAAAAACTTGGGATAATGTCGCAGGCGTGATGCCAGGCCGACCTGCTCCAGCATTTCTTCTGCCTTGGCACGCGCCTGTTTTTCGCCCCGCAATTCCAGCGGCAGCATGACATTTTCCAAAGCGGTGAGATGCATCAGCAATTGAAATGACTGGAAAACAAAACCCAGTTTTTCCTTGCGAAACTGTGCCCTGCCGTCTTCATCCAAAGCAAAAATATCCACGCCATCAAGCACGACACTACCTTCCGTAGGCGTATCCAGGCCGGCCAGTATACCCAGCAGCGTCGATTTACCAGAACCCGAAGCGCCAACAATTGCAAGCGTTTGTCCAGCTTGCGCGGTAAAATCAATACCATTGAGTATGCTTAGTTCGCCCGTTGCATCAGCTACGCGCTTCACTAAATGCTTCACTTCGATTGCCGCTTTATTTGATTCCATAAGGTTTTCTTTGTATGCTACTTTTACGGTTTTTATTACGTCATGCGACAAGACATGTACAACGAGTCATTGTGCTCCTGGCTTTTGCAGTTTCGGCCTTGCCTGCTTATTCTGCATCAAAAACAATTGTTGTGCTCGGTGACAGCCTGTCCGCAGAGTATGGACTGACACGCGGCAAGGGCTGGGTTGCCCTGCTGGAGCAAAGATTACAGCAAAAAAATATAACAGCCACCGTCATCAATGCCAGTATCAGCGGTGACACCACCAGCGGCGGCAAGGCCAGACTGGGGCAATTGCTGGACAAATACCATCCCGACATCGTCATCATAGAACTAGGCGGTAATGATGCCCTGCGTGGTTTATCACTTAATGCCTCTGAAGCAAATTTCAAGTCCATGATAGAAATGGCCACAGCCAAACACACAAAAGTCCTGCTGGTAGGCATGCGTATCCCTCCCAATTACGGACCAGATTATTCCGAACGCTTCTTTTCACTGTATGCCAAATTGGCGAAAAGCATGAAGCTGGCCCTCGTTCCTTTCCTGCTCGAAGGGGTAGCTGAAAAGATTGAATTATTTCAGGCCGACAGAATCCATCCGGTAGCTGAAGCGCACCCGCAGATATTGAACAATGTCTGGCCACATCTGCTGCCTTTGCTGGGTAAATGACGCATGAAATATCCTGAGATAGTGGAATTTACAGATGTCCTTCAGCGTCGCGCCGAATTCGATGCCATCATTGATGTGCGCAGCGAAGCAGAATTTGCAGAAGACCATATTGCAGGTGCCATCAATTGCCCGGTACTGGATAACCAGCAACGCATCGTCGTCGGTACCATGTACAAGCAAACCGGCTCATTTGAAGCCAAGCGCCTGGGTGCTGCGCTGGTAGCCAAGAATATTGCGCAGCACATAGAGACACATTTTCTTGATAAACCGCGTGACTGGAAACCCCTGATTTATTGCTGGCGTGGTGGTAATCGTAGTGGTGCCATGGCGCATATCTTTGCCAGAATAGGCTGGCCGGTAGCACAATTGAATGGCGGTTATAAAGCCTATCGGCAGTATGTCAACCACAGCCTGATGAACGAGATTGCACATTTCCAGTGGCGCGTCTTGTGCGGCCCCACAGGTAGCGGAAAAAGCCACCTGTTGCGCAGCCTGGCGGCAGCCGGCGCACAGGTGCTGGACCTGGAAGATATGGCAGCCCATCGTGGCTCTGTGCTGGGCAGCATCCCCGATTGTCCGCAACCTGCGCAAAAGCAGTTTGAAAGCCGGATTTTCTGGCAACTGCAAGGTTTCAATCACGAGCAAGTGATTTATGTGGAAGCTGAAAGTAAAAAAATCGGCAACATCAGGGTACCAGAAGTATTAATGGACACCATACGCAAAGCGCCATGTATCGCTGTACACATGCCAATGGAAAAACGGGTGGATTTGCTGATGCAGGAATATGCCCATTTCATTCTGTCACCCACCAGCCTGAATCAACAGCTGGATTTCCTGACCAGCCTGTACGGCAAGGAAAAAATCGCTGCCTGGCGTCAATTAGCCAATACCGGCGAGCTTGGTTTGCTGGTAAAAAACCTACTGGAACAGCATTATGATCCGGCGTATACAAAATCAGTCAACCGCAACTTTGCCGGTGCTGCCACGGCGACGGTGATACAGCAGGACAATATTGCAGAATCGGATTTCAGCCGCTCTGCTCGACAGATACTGCATGGCATTGCGTAAATAGGACTTACGCAAAACCGCCCCAGCTGCGTTGTAGCTCCTAACCGTACTGTTAGTACTGTCTTCGTCGCTACGGTGAAGTTGGGGTTTCAGGCAACATGTTACCTGCCGACGAAACGAACCTCCCCTGCAAGGGAGGTTTCCTAAAAGCGATAGCCTTGCCGGGACAGTTTTGCGCAAGTCCTGGTAAACATGTGTTGCCATATATCAGCCGTCCACATCATCGACGATACGCTGACCTTCCTGATCAAGTTCATCAAACTGATTGTGGCTGATTGCCCACCAGAACACGGCCCCTATCGCAAAGACAAGTATCAGGCTGAGCGGAACCAGCAAATACAAAATATCCATAAATTAAGCCTGCTCCTGCAATATATGTTGGGGTTGCGGTACACGGTACAGCCGCAAGGCGTTCAATACCACGACCAGGGAACTCAAGGACATGCCCAGAGCAGCGTGCCAGGGTTCCAGCAAACCACTGACTGCGGCGGGAATCGCAATCAGATTATAAAATACCGCCCACGCCAGGTTTTCACGTATCAGTGCATAGGCTTTGCTAGCAAGTGTCAGTCCAAAATCAAGATCCAGCAAACGATTCGACATCAACAACATATCACTGCGGGATTGTGAAATGGCTGCACCCTGCCCCATGGCAACCGAAACATTCGCCAACCCCAGCACCGGGCCATCATTCATGCCATCCCCGACCATGACAACGGTATGACCAGCCGCCTGTAGTTGTCGCACTGCCTCATACTTCCCCGATGGACTCAGGCCGGCACGCGCATCCTGTATATCACATTGGGCAGCGACCCGGGCGACGACTTCTGCTCTGTCACCAGACAATAGCAGAATCTTTTTTTCCTTGTTTTTTAATTGACGAATGGCGGCGATGGTGTCGTCACGCAAGACATCATCAAGAGCAAACAAGAACAGCGCCCCCTGCTCCATCGCCAGCACTGCCAGTGTTTGCTGCCTCAGCGCTTCAGGAATATCCAGATGCATACCATCAAGCGCAAAATCAGGATTGCCCAGCCGGTAGCGTACACCGTCCACCACAGCCTCCAGTCCAGCCCCAGGCACTTCATGCAGACCAGCTAGATCAGGCTGCATCGCAGATGCCTTGTCCGCCGCGCGTGGTGCCAGATAATCAGCTATCGCACGGGATACTGGATGAGTGGAACGGGATGCAAGTGCGAAGGCAATCTGCCTGGCAACTTGAGGATCATGTTTACGCGCGTCCGGCTGTTGCAGCGCCAGCATCTGGTCAACCTGTAATTTACCCAGGGTCAAGGTTCCGGTTTTATCAAATACGATATGCGTGGCCGATGCCATTGCCTGTATTGCGCGCGACTTGGTCAGCAGCACGCCATTTTTTGCCAGTATGCCGATAGCCGCTGACATGACACCCGGTGTCGCCAGCGACAAGGCACAGGGACAGGTGACGACAATAATGCTGATGGCAATCCAGAGCGCGCGAGCACTGTCAATTTGCCACCAGACTATCCCGCTGATGACTGACAGCAGCAAAATGATCACCAGGAAACGGCTGGCATGTTTGTCTGCCAGCAACACCAGCGGTGGTTTTTCCGATGCGGCAGCTTCCATCATCGCAATCAGTTGGGACAACTGTGTTGCGCCCCCCACCTCTTGCGTCTGCATGACCAGGGCGCCACTGATATTGATGGCACCGGCGATCAGCTTGCTGCCCGCGGTTTTGGGTACTGGCAATGATTCGCCCGTCATCAGGGCTTCGTCGCAAGCACTGTCACCTGCAATCACGATGCCGTCGGCAGGAATATGCTCGCCGGCAGCCACCAGCACCAAATCGTCAACATGCAAAGCACTGATATCGACCTGCTCTGTTTGCGACTGTCGCGGATAATCGATAAAACGCTGTGCCATACCAGGCGTCAACTGCGTCAGTATACGCAGCGCGGCACTGGTTTTTTTCTGCACTTTAGCCTCGATCAAACGCGCACCCAGCAACAGAAACACAAACATGATCGCAGAATCAAAATACACGGCGCCACCAGCAAATGTCGCCCATACGCTGGCCAGGAAAGTACACAAGATCCCCAGCGACACCGGGACATCCATGCCTATATGCCGGTTTCTCAGGTCACGCCAGGCTGAACGAAAGAAGGGCATGGCAGAAAAACCTATCACCGGTATGGTGATGATCATGCTGGCTATCTTCAACAGACGATCCAGATCGGGCGTCAAATCACCATCTATCTGCGGTACCGGTACCAGGTAAGCCGGAAAGGCATACATCATTACTTGCATCATGGCAAAACCGGCGACAAACAGCCGCCACAATGCCAGCCGGTTTTCTTTTTTCTCAAATGCATCGGGTGACTGGCTCGCAGGCAAGGCCCCGTAACCGAGATCCATAATGGCTGACAAAATACGTTTCAGGGAAATCAGACCAGGATTCCAGGAAACGTCTGCTCTATGGCTGGCCGAATTGATTTTGAAGGAAGAAACTCCGGGCAGCTGACGCACGCGAAATTCGATCAATTGCACACAGGCGGCACAGCGCATGCCAGACAAATGTAATTTCTCATTCTCAATTGCAAGTTTCGCCTCACTGACACTTGCGGTGGTCGCAGCATTTCCCAAAGTGTTCATGGGGCTATTCTGCACCGATCAGGCCGGCTTTATTTTTGATGTACTCATCAACCAGGTGGTTTTGCTCTATGGTCCGCAATACCGCCAGACATCCGTGGCAACACACTTGTTGCGTGGCACCATTGAAGTTGACTGATAAAGCATTACGTTCACGCATTTTTTCACCGCAATGAAAACAGCTCAGCTTGCCCCCCAACCTGAAGGGCAAAAAGCCAGTCTCTAGCAGCGATAAGAAAGCAAATGCCATGATTCCCCGAAAAATGGGACAGAATAGTTGAGATTCTATAAGAAAAAAAAACTGCGAGCTTGATCTATTTCAAGAAACACCTTCGCAAAAACGAGGGCGAAAAAAAACGGCAGCGTTGCACTGCCGTCCTTTTTACATCATGGATGCTACATAGCGAGGAGTCTGAGAAACCTCTGGTCCGTCAACTACACGGATGTGTCCTGCACAAATTGTATGTCATTCCACTTCATTAATAACCGGCACACAAGACATTACCGGAGCTCAAATTTAATCCGCCTAGGATACAAAAAAGATTTTTGTATATCGACCTCCTTCTTTTGAACCAGTTACGCCCCTACTATAGGCCAAGCTGGAAACAAGAGGAAGAAAAAAATAACTATGCAAGCAGCGTCAGAGATTAAAGAAATCAACCAAACTAAATAGCTGATTTCACCCGGCCATTAGCGTATATTGGGAACATTTCCCTTCAGAATCGTCGTTGCAGCGCTAGCGCCGATCGAAGCACCAAATTTCTTCAGCACACGTTCAGGCAAACCTTCTTTTTGCGTGTAATCAACGATATTTTCGACCTTGATCACATCCCGCGCAACTGAATCCACAGATCCAAAATCATCTGCCAGGCCCATTTGCACCGCCTTGGTACCGATCCAGAACAAACCAGAAAACATCTCTGGCGTTTCTTTCAGACGCTGACCACGACCAGTACGCACGGCATCAATAAACTGTTGATGGATTTCATTCAGCATCCCCTGGGAAAAGGCTTTCTGTTTTTCTGTCTGCGGTGAAAACGGATCCATGAAACCCTTGTTTTCACCAGCTGTCATCAGGCGACGTTCCACACCCAGTTTATCCATGATGCCGGTAAAACCAAAACCATCCATCAACACACCGATAGAACCAACAATACTGGCTTTGTTTACGTAGATTTTATCTGCGGCCACAGCGATGTAATAACCACCGGATGCACAGATTTCGTCGACCACGACATACAACTTCTTCTCAGGGTACTCTTTACGCAAACGGCCCATTTCATCATTGATCATGCCAGCCTGTACCGGACTGCCGCCAGGGCTATTGATACGCACCACCACTGCCACCGAACCAGGGTCAGCAAAGGCCCTATTCAATGCCGGAATGACGGTCTGGGCGCTGCCGCTACCCTCTGACTCTATGCTGCCATCAATTTCTATCAGGGCAGTATGATGGCCGAGGTTTTCCATTTCCCCGGTCGCATAATCACTGAAATAATAAAAACCGAACATCACCACAAACAGCAGCACGAATTTGAAGAAAATGCCCCAGCGCCGGCGCAGTCTCTGTTCACGCAAGGCATCTGTCGCCAGTTTTTCCAGCAATTCCCGCTCCCAGTTTGGGTTTTTCTTGTCAGCCTCGGCGCTGGGTGGGTTCAATATTTGATCATTCATATGTATTTCCAGTTTCAGGCAATGACAGGCTGAATATAGTCATCCGGATGCCAATAGATTTGCCCATCCACTTCAGTGACATGGATTTTTCGCAGACGTCCTCCGCGACAGGGGCCGCCGGTACAATAACCGGTATCCGGCTGATAAATTGCGCCGTGGGTGGCACACATGATGTAAAGGCCGCTCGATTCCAGGAATTCACCCGGATTCCAGTCCAGCTCTACCGGCACATGGGCGCATCGGTTCAGGTAAGCATGTACCGTACCGCCATAGCGAATGACAAAACCGACTGCATCATCACTACCCGCAGTCAGGGGAAAGCGCACGCCTTTGCCGCCTTCGATCAAATCACCAGATACACATATAGATATTGCTGTCATCTGACTTTTACCTCACTCATGCATTGTCGCGTAACCAGTCACGCAATTGCGTCACATTTTTCGCCGAGAACAGCGGATTCATGTCCAGTAAAGCGGCTGGATCATGGGCACCGTACTCGACGGCAATCGCTGCTGCGCCAGCATTGCTGGCCATCTGCAAATCATGCGTGGTATCACCTATCATGACAGTGCGGCGCATATCCTGCCCCAGTTCACGTGTCAATTCTTGTAGCATGGCAGGATGGGGCTTGGAAAATGTCTCGTCGGAACAACGTGTGGCATCAAATACGGATGTTAACTTCGCCGTGTGCAGAGCGCGGCTCAAGCCGACCCGACTGGCACCGGTAGCCACCGCCAGAAAATAGCCATCCTGCGAAAGTTCGGCCAGCATTTCCCTGACACCATCAAACAAGGGCAGTTCATGGTCTTTGGCCAGGAAGTGGTAACGGAAGCGTTCCACCGCCCGTGGATAGAATTTCGGATCTACATCCGGCATGGCAACCTGTATGGCCTGCGGCAAAGCCAGGCCAATCACAAATGATGCGACATCTTCCTTGGGTATCGGCAATCCTAAATCACGTGCTGCTGCCTGTATGCATTTGACGATGACGGCAGTGCTGTCCATCAAGGTACCGTCCCAGTCAAATACAATTAAATCGAATTGCTTTTTTGCCATATTTTCAATAAAACGAATTCATTGCTGAATCCGTAACATGTTTCTCATCAATAACGGCATATTACCATTATTAAACCATTAAGACTTTTCAAGCCAGTGCCAGTGTTTTCAGAAAATTAAGACATTCAGGAGGCAAAGGCGCATTCACCGTCTGGGTCTTTCCCGACTCCGGATGGACAAAACTGATCTGATGCGCATGCAGGAACATCCTTTTCAAGACACCCCGCCCCTCTCCAGCCTTGAGCAAGGCACGATTGAGGGCAAAATCACCGTATTTATCATCCCCAGCAATGGCAAAGCCACTGGCAGACAGATGCACACGAATCTGATGGGTGCGCCCGGTCTTCAGTTCGGCTTCCAGCAATGCAAAATCGCGGTATTTCTTTTGCAGGGAAAACACCGTGTGTGAAGGCATACCATCGGCCTGCACCCGCACGCGACGCTCACCATCAGCAGTCGTATACTTGTGCAATGCCAGTTTGACATGCTGACGCGCATTCTTCCAGTCGCCACTGACCAGGGTCAGATAACGCTTGTCAGTAACACCATCACGCATTTGCTCATGCAAATTTGTTAATGCCGTGCGTTTTTTTGCCAGCAGGAGTATGCCCGAGGTTTCTCTGTCCAGCCTATGGACCAGCTCCAGGAATTTGGCATCAGGCCTGGAAGCACGCAATTGCTCAATCACGCCATAGCTGACGCCCGAGCCACCATGCACGGCCACACCGGCAGGTTTGTCGATAATGAGCAAAAAATTATCTTCAAACAGGATGGGGAATTCATGTTTGGGGGCGGTCTGCTCGGTGGCTTCTGCCATGCGTATAGGCGGAATACGGACAACATCCCCCTCCACCAGACGGTAGAGCTGGTCGATACGCCCTTTGTTGACACGCACTTCACCTGACCGCAATACACGATAAACATGACTTTTTGGCACGCCTTTACAGATGCGCAATAAGAAATTATCAATGCGTTGCCCCGCCTCTTCTTCAGAGATCGTAAGCAGTTGTACTTTGGGTTGAGACGCCGAAGGCTGCTGAGGGGAAGGCTTTTCCATCTGAATTTGATGTGCTCCCCTATTAATTGTCGCTAAGTCCTTCATTTTGAATATATAATTGTTTTCGCTTAAGCATTTATGCTTTTAGCAGTGTAAGAGGAATAAACGACTATTTTACACAGGGGCATGTCCATCGGCCTCGCCTGTTTGCAAATTTGATGGAAAAGATGTGTATGCAGCGTCGTTTGACTGTCAGGGTAACAGCCAATTGTTGTTATCGGGCATGGACCAACGAGGTTGGATCAGAGAGTTTGAATTGTAAGGATAAGTCTGACAAGAGATGCTGGTTTAATTATGAAACAGCATGCTTGCCAGTTGACAGTGATGGTAATCGGGGCGATTCCGTCAGACACAACAAAATAAGATGGTCTGACATCAAAGTTGCTCATCGCCTGGCGTTGTCACTGGTTGCTGTACACAGCGACCAAGTCATACAACGCGGGGGACATGTGCACTCGTGCTGCTTTACCCTGACTGTCCGCGCCCAGCGCAAAACAGATGCCCGGTTTTATTCAGCATGGCAATAATCTTGCCGTCGCTGGTTCCGCCCTGCTTTGCCTCAGGCATTTCCCGCCCCCTCAGACACTCCGTTCCCGCGTACATCCCGTATCAGCACAGCTGTCATCTTTAAAAGATGACAGCACAAGATGACCACCAGGTCACGGAGTAAAACATGAAACGTATGCTGTTCAATGCGACGCAGCAAGAAGAGTTGCGCGTTGCCATTGTCAATGGGCAAAAGCTCATCGACATTGATATCGAGACTGCCGGTCGCGAACTGCGCAAGTCCAATATCTACAAAGGCGTGATCACTCGTATCGAGCCTTCCCTTGAAGCCTGTTTCGTCAACTACGGCGAAGAACGTCACGGCTTCCTCCCCTTCAAAGAAGTTGCCCGCACCTATTTTAAAGAAGGTGTGGACGTACGCAATGCTTCCATTAAAGAAGCACTGCGCGAAGGCCAGGAAATCATGGTTCAGGTCGAAAAAGAAGAACGTGGCAACAAGGGCGCAGCCCTGACCTCGTTCATCTCCCTGGCTGGCCGCTATCTGGTTTTGATGCCTAACAACCCGCGTGGTGGTGGTGTTTCCCGCCGCGTCGAAGGTGAAGACCGTCAGGAATTGCGTGAAACCATGGACAAACTGGACTTGCCCGGTGGCATGTCCGTGATTGCCCGCACAGCAGGTATAGGCCGCAACGTTGACGAATTGCAATGGGATTTGAATTACCTGATGCAACTCTGGCGTGCAATTGAAGGCGCAGGCAAATCCTCTCCAGGCGCTTTCCTGATTTATCAGGAATCTTCGCTGGTGATCCGCGCCATCCGCGATTATTTCCAGCCTGACATCGGTGAAATACTCATCGATACCGATGAAATTTACGAACAGGCTCAGCAGTTCATGAGCCATGTAATGCCCGACATGGTGCATCGTGTCAAACGTTATAGCGATGATGTACCGCTGTTCTCACGTTTCCAGATCGAACACCAGATCGAAACTGCCTATTCCCGTACCGTACCATTGCCTTCCGGCGGCGCGATCGTTATCGATCACACTGAAGCTCTGGTGTCGGTGGACGTTAACTCGGCGCGCTCAACCCGTGGTGGCGATATCGAAACGACGGCATTCAATACCAATCTGGAAGCAGCTGAAGAAGTAGCCCGTCAATTGCGTCTGCGTGACTTGGGTGGTTTGATCGTGATCGATTTTATCGACATGGAAAACGCCAAGAATCAGCGCGAAGTAGAAACCCGCCTGAAAGATGCACTGCGCTATGACCGCGCACGTGTGCAAATGGGCAAAATTTCCCGCTTTGGCCTGATGGAATTGTCACGCCAGCGCCTGCGCCCTTCCCTGTCCGAAGGCAGCCATGTGACTTGCCCGCGCTGTAACGGCACTGGTCACATCCGTGATACTGAATCTTCTGCCCTGCAAGTCCTGCGCATCATCCAGGAAGAAGCAATGAAGGAAAACTCGGCAGCGATCCACGTCCAGGTACCTGTCGATGTTGCTGCTTTCCTGCTGAATGAAAAACGGGGTGAAATCCTGAAGATAGAAACGCGCCATCGCGTGACTGTCATTCTGATCCCTAACAAGCATCTGGAAACCCCGCATTACAAGCTTGATCGCCTGAAAAATGACGATCCACGCCTTGAAGACCACCACGCCAGCTATGCCATGGCAGAGCAGGCTGATACCGATATCGGCTACAGCAAACGTCAGAAAGAAGATGTCAAGCCACGCCAGGAAGCCATGGTCAAGAGTATCACTCCTGACACAGCGCCTACCGTCGAACGCAAGGAAGTGCCAGCCCCTGTACTTGCAGCACCGGTCAGCGCACCCGCGGCACCTGGTTTCTTCAGCAAACTGTTTGGCTTCCTGTTTGGCAAATCCGAAGCACCTGCCGTTGTAGAAGCGCCAGAGCAGGCGGAAGACAAAACCAACAGCCGCGACCGCAATGCCCGCAATCCGCGCAATAACCCGCGTAATCGCAATAGCCGCCGCAACCGCGATCGTGAAGAGCGCGAAGACCGCCCTGCACGTGCTGAAAAGCCTGAGCAGGAGGCAGCCAAACCGGCCGCAGTTGAAAATGCGCGTCCACCTAAAGCAGCCAAGCCACCACGTGAAGAACGTGAACCGCAAGAAAGCCGCCGTGAACGCCAGCAACGTCAGCGCGACGAACGCAAAGAAAGCCAGCCACAGGAAGCCAAGGCCGAAGAAGCCATCCAGAAACATGCTGACCCGATTCCTGTCGAAGTCATGCCTGCCAATGCGCAGCTGGAAGCCCTGGAATCAGGCGCTGAAAATGAAACCAGCGAGCAAGGTGAAGAACGCCGTCGCCGTCGTCGTCGTGGTGGCCGCAACCGCAATCGCCGCGACCGTGATGGTAATGAGCAAGTCAATGAGCAAGGCGAATTGCCGATTGATGCAACAGGTGAAGCAGCAGAATCCACACAACTGGACGATGCGCAGCCAGCTAAAGCAGTTGAACCTGCTCTGGTAGTGGAAGCAGTGGCGACTCCCTATGCAGCTCCCGTTGCAACTCCCGTACACACTGAGGTTCATGCCCCAGCCATTGTCGCCACAACTGCTCCAGTAGTTGCAGACATTGCGCCAGTTACCGCTGTTGCTGCTACCATTGAAACCCCTGCACCCGCCCCGGCAGCCACCATCCCGGCTCAGGCAGTTCAGACAGTTCAGGTAGTCAGCACACCAGAACCTGTGGTCATCGCTGAGGTAGTTGCCACTGCTGCAACCGTAGTTGGTTCCGGCGTCAGCAATGACACTCTGGATGCGACTCCGGCAGTAGTAACTGCCCCCGTTGCAGAACCAGCACCGGCAGCACCAGTAGCCGCAGTGGAAGTTGTCGAAGCTGCACCGGTCGCTGTCAATGTGCAACCTGCTGATGCCTTAGTAACGACTGTGGCAACTCCAGTTGCGCCTATCGCTGCACCAGTTGTTGCCGATGAAGCGCCAGCGCCGGCCAGCTATTCCAGCAAGGCACCAGTCGCCGCAACCATGCCTTTGGAAAGCTTGCATTCCATGCTGAAAGACGCCGGACTGGAACTGGCAAGTACCGACCCGGTCAAGCTGAAGGCGGCCCAGGAAAGTGCACAGAAGCTGGTGCAGACCCCACGTGTTCCACGTGAACGCAAGCCTCTGCCAGTCAGCAATGATGAGCCACTGGTCATGGTGGAAACACGTCACTAGACCATAGCAAGAGACTGAAAAAACCGGCAATGCATCTGCATTGCCGGTTTTTTTATTGTGTCCGGGATTAAGTCACCGCTTTCCCCTTGCCATCAGCAGCAAAACGCAAGACTTTGCCAGTCGTGTTATTGTTGAGTGCTACACTCGTTTATGCTCGCAACACTCACCAGATAACACCACCATGACGGAAAAATTCATTCCGCTGACAGATTTCAGGCAATTTACATCCAGTCTCGCGATACCCGATCAATTGCAGGCCCCCGATGGTCAGTTGCAGGATACGCTTGCCCGTCCCCTGCGTGATTTGCGTATTTCTGTAACAGACCGTTGCAATTTCCGTTGCGTGTATTGCATGCCCAAAGCGGTATTTGACAAGGATTATCAGTACCTGCCACATCAGGACTTGCTGAGTTTTGAAGAAATTCATCGCATCGCCAGCATTTTTGTCGCCCATGGCGTCAACAAAATCCGTCTGACAGGCGGTGAACCGCTACTGCGCAAAAATATAGAAAAACTCATTGCCTTGCTGGCAGGCTTGCGCACACCCGATGGCAAGCAGCTTGACCTGACCCTGACCACCAATGGTTCTTTACTGGCGCGCAAGGCCCAGAGCCTGAAAGATGCCGGTCTGACCAGGGTCAGCGTGTCGCTGGATGCGCTGGATGATGGTGTTTTCAAACACATGAATGACGTGGATTTTTCTGTTTCAGAAGTACTGGAAGGTATCAGCGTTGCAGAAAAAGTGGGGCTGGGTCCGGTCAAAGTGAATATGGTGGTCAAAGCCGGTGTGAATGATCAGGAAATTGTACCCATGGCCCGCTATTTCCAGCGCAGCGGGCAAATTTTGCGTTTCATCGAATACATGGATGTGGGCGCTTCGAACGGCTGGCAAATGGATGAAGTCATTCCTTCTGCCGAAATCATCAGGCGCATCCAGGCTGCCGGCATGCCACTTACCCCGATAGAAGCCAATTACAAAAGCGAAACTGCAAAGCGCTGGCGTCACGCCGATGGCGGCGCTGAACTCGGTTTGATTTCCAGCGTCACCCAGGCATTTTGCAGAGATTGCACACGCGCCAGACTGTCGACCGAAGGCAAGCTTTACACCTGTCTGTTCGCGACACGGGGACATGATCTGCGAGCCCTGCTGCGCGCATCAGATCAACATTCCGACCTGGCCATTGCGAATGTCATCGCCAGCATCTGGCACAAGCGCGACGACCGTTACTCGGAACTGCGCAGTCAGCAAACCGGCGCTGATACCGGAACTGGCACCGGAACTGGCAACATAGCGCG
This sequence comes from Undibacterium sp. Ji49W, assembly GCF_049340205.1. Lineage (NCBI taxonomy): Bacteria > Pseudomonadati > Pseudomonadota > Betaproteobacteria > Burkholderiales > Oxalobacteraceae > Undibacterium > Undibacterium sp. Ji49W. Next base: position 214,811 of record NZ_JBMPOW010000009.1, read on the forward strand.
CAAGAAGATAGAGATGTCCTATATTGGTGGCTGAAATACTGCATCTCTGAAATCATCCAGAGTCTTCCAAAATCGCAAGCAACTGAAATAGCCGGCTAAAAGCATCTCCTGATGGTGGATGATGGTGGATGATGGTGGATAATATTGGCATGAAGACTTTGCCATACTCGTTTTGCCATGCCCGAAATGACAAGCATCGATAAAAGCCTGATTACCGGACTGATACTTGCCGGTGGCCGCGGCACGCGCATGGGGACGGTAGACAAGGGCTTACAGGATTTTCGCGGGCAGCCACTGATACAGCACGTATTAAGCACCCTGTCGGCACAAACCGACAGGGTCATCATCAATGCCAATCAGAATCTGGATGTGTATCAGCGCTTTGGCATGCCAGTGGCATCTGACCTGCTGACAGGCTTTCCCGGGCCGCTGGCCGGTTTGCAGGCTGGCCTACAGGCATGCACCACCCCTTATCTCGTTTGCACCCCCTGCGACTCCCCACTGCTACCTGCTGACCTGGTTAACCGCCTTGCCAGGGCGCTCCTTGCTGAGTGCAGCGATGTTGCAGTAGCGTTCACAATGGAAAATATGGACGGCAAGCCAGTCAAGCAGATCCATCCTGTTTTTGCCCTGATGAAAACCGACGTATCGGTACAACTGACAGCTTACATGCAAGGTGGCGGCCGCCGTGTCAATGCATGGCACGGCAGTTTGAACAGGAGTGAAGTATTGTTTGAGGACAATGTGGCCTTCCGTAACATCAATACACTCAAAGAATTACAGGAATTGGAACGCTGACATGTCTTCTACCAAACCCATACATTCAAGGCTGCAAGACATCTTTACTGCCATGCCGGGATATGACCCACATGCAGTCAGCGTAGAACAGGCGCAAGACATCATCGGGCAATTTATCCAGCCCCTGCATATCACCGAACAACTACCCTTGCGCCAAAGCCTGGGGCGGGTACTGGCTGAAGATATCGTCTCAGCCATGAATGTACCGGCCCATGACAATTCTGCCATGGATGGTTTTGCCTTTCGCGGCGACGATTTACCTGCGATACAAGACAAACAACTGCGCATAGTCGGCACCGCCCTTGCTGGCCGTGCCTATCCGGGTCAGACTGCCAGGGATGAATGCATACGCATAACTACTGGCGCCGTCATGCCTGCCGATTGTGATACGGTCATCCCACAAGAGCTGGTTGTTGCCAGCAGCGACACCCATATCACTATCCCTGCTGGCAAACTGCGGGCAGGCGACAACCGTCGCCTGACAGGGGAAGACCTGGCCGCAGGCAAAACGGTAATCAGAAAAGGCAAAATACTGCAACCGGCTGATCTTGGCTTGCTGGCGTCACTGGGCATTGCCGAAGCATCAGTCCAAAGACGCCTGCGGGTCGCCTTCTTTTCTACAGGCGATGAATTACGCTCGCTCGGTGAACCGCTGGATGAAGGCTGCGTGTATGACAGTAACCGCTATACCTTGTATGGGATGCTGACCAGACTGGGTTGCGAAGCAATCGACATGGGCGTGGTAAAAGACAATCCAGATGCGCTGGAAGCAGCTCTGTGCCAGGCTTGTGAAAATGCAGATGCCATCATCACTTCTGGTGGTGTATCTGTCGGCGCGGCTGATTACACCAAGGAAATCATGTCAAAACTAGGGCAAGTGGCGTTCTGGAGCGTTGCCATGCGACCGGGCCGTCCTCTGGCATTTGGGCAGATTGCATCAAATAACAAAAGCGCCTTTCTGTTTGGCCTGCCCGGCAATCCTGTCGCTGTTATGGTGAGTTTTTACTTTTTTGCCCGCAAGGCGCTGTATCAACTGATGGGGGCAGAAGCGCCGTCCCTGCCACTGATACCAGCTACTACAGTAGAAACAATACGCAAGCGTCCCGGCCGCACAGAATTCCAGCGCGGCATCCTGACCAACACAGACAATGGTGAACTGCGTGTCAGCGTGACTGGCTCGCAAGGTTCAGGTATATTGCGCTCCATGTCAGAAGCCAATTGCATAATTGTATTGCGACACGATCAAAACACAGTTTTATCTGGCGAAAAAGTCCAAGTCTTGTTATTTGACGGGCTTCTTTAGACAAGTTAAGCGGTTTGGGCTTGTATTACACGAGTCCAGCGCCGGAAGATGTAAATACCAAGTATAAAAAAGTAACAGACGCTTACATTCTGGTGACATTACTCGCCAGCAAAGTACAATTATTGATTTAAACATTACTGGAGAACGGTTTGAAAGCTTTAACATGGATCACGGGTGCATGCGCATCCCTCGCATTGCTTGCGGGTTGCGGCGGTGGCGGCTCTTCCAGCACGACAACTACTCCCACAACGACAACTCCCACTACGACAACTCCTACAACGACTGCCGTCAGCGTCAGTAAAGTCAGCACCGACCAATTGGTATATCGCAAAATCACCAATTTTACGATTACCGGACAAAATCTGGACAAAGGCATCAATGCAACCATCGGTGGTTGCCTCAAACCGACAGAACTGGCTGGCAGCACATCGACTCAAAAAGTTTTGTCGTGCAAGATCATCGCCGCAGGCGCATTCAACGTTTCCATCACGGCAGCCGATGGCTCTTCCCTGTATACCGGTTCTCTGACAGTGCCACTGGCTCTGCAACCACAAGTCACCATGGTGACCAGCCTGGGAACGATGGTGATTGAGCTGAATCCGGCCAAAGCCCCGATTACAGTTGATAATTTCCTCCAGTACGTGGAAAACGGTTTTTACGTGAACAAGATTTTCCACCGCGTCATCAGCAATTTCGTGATTCAGGGTGGTGGCTTCACAACTGATCTGCAACAGCCGACAACTCTGGCTGCGATCAAGCTGGAAACACCAAATGGCCTCAGCAATCTGCGCGGTACCATCGCGATGGCCCGCACCAGTGCGGCTGATTCTGCAACCTCGCAATTCTTTATCAACGTCGTGGACAACACTGGCCTTGACGGTCTGGTCGCGGGTAACGGTTATGCTGTATTCGGCAAAGTCGTTACCGGTCTGGATGTGATGGATAAAATCAAAGCCGTGGCAACGACCACTGTGTCAGGCATGTCTGACGTGCCAGTCACACCTGTGCTGATTAATTCAGTGGTACAAACACAATAACATGCTATGCTGCATAAAGCAGCTCTCATGAATGTTGTATAAAACAGGAGCCGTTTGCGCTCCTGTTTTACTTTTACAGACGAGGTAAAAATGAAAAAGCAGTGGCAATCAATATTGTTGGCGACAACACTGGTATTTTTGACACAGTCCGGGGCGTACGCCAAGGATGATGCAAAAAAAGCATCCGCTTCTGCCTCGTCCAGCGCTTCTGCTGCGGCATCTGCTTCCACCAAAGCAGAATTAATGGATCTGAACAGCGCCAGCAAGAAAGAGCTGTCCAGCCTGCCCAAGATTGGCGATGTGCGCTCTGACGCCATCATCAAGGGACGTCCTTACAAAGGCAAGGACGAGCTGCTAACGAAAAAAATCATCCCCGAAGATGTGTATAACGGCATCAAGGATCTGGTCATCGCCAAACAAAAACCAGCAGTAAAGAAATAATCGCAATACCGCCGTAATACTCTCGTAATACCCGCGCAATACCGGATTACCCGCCCGGCACCCGGTGGCATGCTGGTAAGCCAGTCACCGATGCCGGGCAAATTAGCTTGGCTTGTTTTGATTGTGTAGCGCTTTGCAATGACAGTGAGGTTCTATGTCAAGCAGGTTTTCACGCATCAGTCTGCTCGCCGGTTTTCTGGCATACGTGGCGTTTGTACACGCGGCAGAAGAGGACAAATCCTATTCCATCAGCGGCTTTGGCACCCTCGGTGTTGCGCACAGCAATACCAGAGATGTTGATATCGTCCGCGACCTGACCCAACCATACGGCGTTGGGTATACCCGCCAGACAGATTTCGGCCTTGATTCCAATCTTGGCCTGCAAATCAATTACCGCGCCAATGACAGTTTTGATACGGCACTGCAATTTGTCAGCCACCGTTCTTCCGAAGGCTATCAACCGCAACTGACCTGGGCATACGGACGCTACCTTCCGAACGATACCGTCCAGTTGCGCGCAGGACGCCTGGGTTTTGATGTCTATCTGTTGGCCGATTCGCGCAATGTTGCATATTCCTACCAATGGGTGCGTCCACCCATCGATTTCTTTGGTGGCCTGATCATTTCGTATTTCGACGGTGCCGATCTGATCCTATCTAAACCCGTGGGCGATGGCATAGTCCGCGCCAAATTTTTTGCTGGCCTGGCAAGAGAAAAAACATCCACCGGCAGTATGGATGATTACCTGTCCCTGAATGGTTCACGCCTGGCCGGTGGCTACATAGAATACCAATCGCAAAACTGGCTGTATCGGGCCGGTTATTCAGAATTGAAATTCAAGAATGAATTTCCACCCTTACAGGGCTTGCTAGATGGCTTTCGCTCACCGGCATTGAACGCCCTGCTCCCTTATGCTGCCGGTGTAGGCAATGCGCTGTCCATGGAAAACAAGAGATTCAAATACCTGTCTGCCGGCATCGCTTACGATGACGGCCCTTTGCAGGCGCAATTGATGGTGAACCGGCTGAGTTCAGAATCTTTACTGTTTCCAGCCAACCATGCCGCTTACCTTACACTGGGTTATCGCATTGATCGCTGGACACCCTATGTAACGGTATCAGCCGCCAGACCAGAGAATCGCAAAATACCTGCCAGCCTGCCAACCGGCATCAGCCCAGGCATAGACATGCTGGTCGCGGGATTTAACCAGTCCATCAATAATCAGTTCAATCACCAGACGACGCTATCTCTGGGCGTACGGTATGACCTGACAGAAAAATCCAACCTGAAACTGCAATTCGACCAGATAAAGGCCGATGAGCTTTTTTTAGTCCGTAACAATCAGCCGGGATGGAATGGCAAAGCCAGACTGTTCAGCCTCGCCTTCAATTTTATCTTTTAAAGGCGAGCGATGAAAATAGTCCATTACCTGACTGTCTGTATTGTGCTGGCGATATGCCACGGGAATGCCATTGCCGATCTGGTAGTGATTGCCAATCCGCAAAGCGGGATAGAAAAATTGAGCAAGGATGAAGTCATCAATCTGTACATGGGCAGAAATCGTAAACTGGCTTCCGGCATCAATGCCTTGCCAGTGGATTTGGCAACTCCGAATGTAGAAAAAGCCAGGTTTTACTCCATGCTGGTCAACAAGAATTTGCCTGAAATTAATTCCTATTGGGCCAGACTGATGTTTTCCGGACAGGGTACGCCACCACACCAGGCCGATACCGCAGATGAGGTCATGGATATAGTCAGCAGCAACAAGGGAGCCATAGGTTACATAGAAAGAAAAAAACTCGATAAACGGGTGAAGTTGATTTATGACCCCAACATAAATAATTAATACAGGAATGTTCAGATTGCTACGCACCAGCATCGTCTACCGCAGCGCATTCATTGTGCTGGGTATAGCGCTGCTCGTAGGTAGTTTTTTTGCCTTGTTCAGTTATCAGTTTTCGGCGCAATCCGAGCAGGAACAAGCCAACCAGCGCATGAAAGCATCGCTGAGCACAGTTGAAAACACAGCGAGCATCGCCTGTTTTTTGCTGGACCAGAATCTGGCTTCAGAACTGGCGCGTGGTTTGCTGAAGAATGGCGACATCAGCCGCGTACTGATTTTTTCTGGCGACAATATCCTGGCAGACGCATCCAAACAAGCAGCGCAAAATCCGGCCAATACCCCTCTCACGATACCGCCCGACATCAAGGCTGCCAATCAACTGGAGCAGGAAATATTCTCCCCCTTCAATGCCAAAGAAAAAGTATGCAATATCAGGCTTGATCCAAACATGGATTTCATTCGTGAACAAAGCTCATCTAAAGCACGGTTCATCGTCTACCTGTTGCTGATGCAAGCCCTGGTCATGGCATCTGCAGTTGTGTATGTCGTACTAACCATGATCACCCGTCCTATCAAAAACATCTCTGACAGACTGCATACCCTGTCGCCTGAATCCGGTGACAAACTGAGCCTGCCAGACGGCAATGAAAAAGACGAAATCGGGCAACTGGTACGTGATGTCAATATGCTCATCGCCAATTTGCTAAAAACACTGAATGAAGAAAGGTCTCTGCGCATACGGCATGCCATAGGCGAAAATAAATTCCAGACGATCTTTGAAAACGCAGAAACCGGCATTTTTCAGCTGAATTTTTCTGCTGAATTATTATCTTACAACCCGGCCTTCCTGCGCATGTTCAACCTCACCGGTGCGCATCAGCGTGGCAATCTGTCCCAGGTACTGACCTTGATGCTGGAGGGGCAGGAATTACGCCTGCACCTGATGATAGATGCTGCAATCAATGAGGGCAAAGTCATGTCTGATGACTTCTATATACAGCTTGGCAGCAGCTCGCAAAAGAAATGGATCAACCTCGTCATCAGTCCTGCTGAGGATGGCATATTGCAGGGGCTGGCGAATGATATTACTGAACGCAAGCTGAAAGAAGAAAACGCCAATCAGCTTGCCGTCACCGACCACCTGACAGGGGTTAACAATCGACTGGGATTTGAAAAAGAAATTGCCCGCCTGTCCACGGAACATGAAAACGGTTATGCACAAGGCTTCTTCCTGCTCATGATCGACCTGGATAAATTCAAGCAAGTGAATGATACGTACGGGCATACCATAGGTGATCAGGTATTGTACCATTTCGCCCATATCGTCACCAGCACGGTCAGGAAATCTGATTTTGTTGCCAGGTTGGGCGGGGACGAATTCATTATCCTGCTGCAAAACCTGACGCATCAAGGCAAGGCAGAAGAAATCGCGCAAAAAATCATTCACCAGACCAGTCAGAACATCGTGATTACCGATGGTGTTTCGGTACAGATAGGTGCCAGTATAGGTATCAGTTATACCGGCCCACAGGCTTTTGACCCCAATGAATTGCTACGCCGGGCCGATACCGCCATGTATGACGTCAAACGCAGTGGTCGCAATGCCTACCGGGTAGTAAGCCTGGATGGAATTGATACCACCAGACATATTATTTAATGTCCAGCATGCGCATGGCCGCAGCCTGATACAAAGAATGAAAAGGGTGAGCATGCAAACCATATTCACGGGAACAGGTATAGGTAAATTTGATGGCATGATCATCATTGTTCAAAATCGCTTGGTTGAACAAGTAGTCCCATGACGGCGCCCTGAAGTTGGCCTGCTTCAGACTATCCAGACATTCCTGTTCCGGGAGTAGCGCAGGTGCGCCGACTGAAGCATAAGCCACACACAGCGCCAGCCATGCATCGCTACATAAAGCCTGCCTGCGCAAAGGGTGCAGATAAGGAATCAACTGCCTGATCGCATGCACACCGGTCACCATATGCAAAATCGTAAAATCACCGGTTTGCCAGTAGGCAGCGATTGCCCAGCGCGCCAGTTCATCCAGCAGTTGCGAAGTAACAGGCATCGCAGGCAACACCTGTATAAAGCGGCGATCCCTGATGACGGCTGCCATTTTTTCGGTAATCATGCGTCCTTCAAATTTCTTGCCACCCATGCCATCGGCAATCTGTCTGAAACCATCTGCAACTGAGCTTGCAGGCAAGCGATCAGATATTGCAAACGTTGGTATGTCAATGGCAAAATTGGCGACCACCAATGCCGCCAGCCCGGCAGCAATTTCAGCGTCATGCCCGGACTGCAGGCCATATGACAGGCGTATCAGCGCATGAAATGCCGAAGTTGCCGGTGCCACCGGGATAGTCGCAAGCACTTCCCGCACTACTTCACTACTGCCACGCTCCATAATTCTTTGCTGAAAACAGTTTTGCAAACCCGCATACATGGGGCGTTCCCCCAGACAAGATGCAAAATCGGCATAGTTGACTTCATGTGGCGACACCTCCGCAGGCAGCGAATAATGCGTGTGCCAATGGTCAAAAAATTCCTCCAGCCGTTCCGCACTGGCGCCCATGGCAGCCAATGCCGTCAGGGCCATGGGGCAATGATTGGTGGTTCCCCGTCCGCCCAGGGCAAATTGACGGTTTTCATCAAGAAGGTGGCGCAGTACAGGATAGGTCGCTAAAGTTTTCATACAGGGTCACCATAAAATGATTGTGTGAAAACAGTATGCAAGTTAAAGTAAACTTTAAGTCAAGAAGTTTCTTCTGAAGAAAAAATGACTATCAAGGAAAATAACAATCTGATCAGCATAGGTGAGTTGGCGATACGCTCCGGCATGGCTGCCAGCGCCTTGCGCTTTTACGAATCGCGTGGCCTGATCAGCAGTGTACGCAACGGCAGTCAGCGCCGTCATTTCGCCCGGGAAGTACTGCGCCGCGTCGCCTTCATCAAGGCAGCACAAACAGCCGGGCTGACACTGGAAGAAATAGAGAACACCCTCGCCAGCCTGCCGGATCAAAGAACACCGACCAAACAGGATTGGGAAAAGCTCTCACGTTCATGGCAGGATTTGATACAGAAGCGCATAGATGATCTGACCGCCTTGCGCGATCAGTTGACATCCTGCATAGGCTGCGGTTGTCTGTCACTGAAGTCCTGCGCGCTGTACAACCCTGAAGACATCGCCAAAACCAGAGGTAATGGCGCCCGTTATCTGCTGGGTGACAAACCGGGCAAGCAGAAAAATCCGAAATAAATTCCGGCTTTTACTCCGTATCAGTGTCCGCCATATCCGTACTGGTACCCAGCAGGCTTTGCGCAGTATCGGACGGCAAGGCTTCCACACTTTTCAATTTACGTGTCATCTGGCGGGTTCTGACTTCTGCCTGGTCGATATTCCTGGCAGCTTTTTCCAATGCCATCTTGGTCGCGGTCAATACATCTGCAAATTTGCCGAATTCTGTTTTGACTGCCCCCAGCACTTGCCAGACTTCGGATGAGCGCTGTTCCAGCACCAGGCTGCGGAAGCCCATTTGCAGGCTGTTCAGCAAGGCCGACAAGGTCGACGGCCCGGAAATCGATACGCGACAGGTACGCTGCAGATCATCTGCCAGCCCAGGCCGACGCATGACTTCGGCATACAGGCCTTCGGTGGGTAGGAACAGGATGGCAAAATCTGTCGTCAATGGTGGTGACAGATATTTTTCAGCAATCGTTTTGGCTTCGCTGCGTATGGCACGTTCCAGTTCCTTGCCAAACTGAGCTACCCCTTCTGCATCTGCCCGTTCAGCAGCATCCAGCAGACGCTCATACTGTTCTTTGGGGAACTTGGCATCAATCGGCAGCCATACCGGTGCCTTGTTATCTTCCTTGCCGGGCAGCTTGATGGCGAACTCCACTCTCTCCCCTGTGCCTGGCACGGTTTCCACATTTTTTGCATACTGGTCTGGCGTCAGCATCTGTTCCAGCACCATTTCCAGTTGCACTTCACCCCAGGTACCACGGGTTTTGACATTCGTCAGCACCCGCTTGAGGTCACCGACACCAATAGCCAGTTGCTGCATCTCACCCAGGCCCTGATGTACCTTGTCCAGGCGATCAGATACCAGCTTGAATGATTCGCCCAGACGTTGCTCCAGTGTGGCATGCAGTTTTTCATCCACGGTCTTGCGCATCTCTTCGAGCTTGCCTGCATTGTCTGCCTGTAGTTGCTGTATTTTTTGTTCCAGCGTGGTACGGATTTCATTCAGGCGTTGCGCATTGGATTCCGTCAGGTTCAGCAAAGCCTGGTTCAGGCTGTCACCAAAGCGTTTCAGGCTTTGCGCCTGCTCTTCCCGTCCAGCCTGCCCCTGCAAGGTAAAGGCATGTCGTATCTGTTCCAGCTGCAATGCATTGGTTTCGTTAAGCTTTACCAATTGCTGAGAAAAAGCATCGATCTGATTGTTCTGCAAGGTAGCAACACTGGTCAGCTGTGCAGCCAAACCCTGCTGTAACTGGGTGAAGTTACTGCCCAGTTCCTGACGGCTGGTCTGTGCAGTCAGTTGCATCTGCTCCCGCAAGGAACGTTCGCTCCGTTCTTGCGTCAACTGTGCCTGCTGCTGCGTTTGCTGCAACTGGTCGAAAATGGTTTTCAGCCCAGCGGCATCATTACCAGCTTTGCTGCGCGTCAACAACAGGATGACCAGCACCATCAACACTAACAGTGCAAGGAGAATAATTGTTTCAAACATGCTCATAAAAATTTTCGTGCCGGGAAAAAGATAGTAAAGATGAAATGGCTAGCCTGGATGATTTCGCATCCAGTCTGCGGTCTGGTAAAACGACTGCATCAAATGCAGTTTCAAGTCTTCGTCCACGCCCTGATCTTCCATGGCCCAGGCCATGCAACGCAACCATTGATCGCGCTCACTGCTGGCAATCGCATACGGCAAATGACGGGCGCGCAAACGCGGATGACCGAACTGTTCAATATACAGATTGGGGCCCCCCATCCATCCCGACAAAAACCAATACAGCTTATCGCGTGAACCATCCATCGGTGACGGATGCAGAGCCCGTATGCCAGCAAATTCTGGCTCCAGTTCCATCAAGTCATAAAAACGGTCAACCAGTGCCCGCAGCTTATCGGCCCCGCCAATCAATTTATATAAATTGACCTGTGCTTCTTCATTATTTTCAGTATCAGTACTCATTAACACTTCCTGCTATTCCTGCTATTCCTGCCAATCATGCCAATCATGCCTGCAAGGCGGGTCTTTGCTGCTGCATCCACAATTGCACGGCTGGCCTTTGCCATTGCTTATGCGCAAAATTGCCCAGCTTTTCTGGTACATCGTCGCCATGCATGGCCAGCCTGTTGATCATCAATGCCAGGTCAAGATCGGCAATACACCATGTGCCAAACAGATTTTCTGCGCCGTCTTGCAACAGCGATTCACCAACCAGGAATAATTGCTGAGCTGCCTCTTTAGCAGCATCTGACAAGGGTGCCAGACGACTGCCATAAAAAATGACCTGGGTATTGCGTTCAACCCGTATTGGCATCAGTGCGCTGCGTAACCAGGCCTGTATTTGCCTCGCTCTTGCCCTGTCCCTGACGTCCTTGGGGTACACCGAAATACCGGGAAAAACATCATCCAGATATTCGGTAATGGCGGATGACTCGGACAAGGCAAAGCCATTGTGCACCAGGGTGGGTACACGCTGCGTCAGGGATTTCGCAGCATACTCACCGGCATGCTGTGCGTTGGCATCCAAGTCTACGGTGTGCACATCAAATTCCAGTCCTTTTTCATGCAGAGTCACAAAAACCGACATGGCATAAGGGCTGGTAAATTGTGCATCCACGTATAGCTGCAAAGCTTGTTTTTCCATTGCAAATCCTAAAATTTTATTTTAATTGCGCCATTCAGTACCATCCAGCATCCTCCAACACCCTCCAACATCAATCAGCTCTCACGCAAGCTAAGCAATGGTGGTTGATTCAGTACATTGCGCAAGCCCAGCCAGCCACCTATCGCGGCACAGGCTGCACCTATCAACAAACCGGCCAGCCAGACGACGGGCGAGAAAGTCCATTCAAAATTGAAGCTGAAACGTGCCAGCGCCCACCCGATGGCAGAAGCGCCAGAAGCCGCCAGCGCACCGGACAAGCCCCCTATCAGCAAGAATTCTATCCACTGCGCCTGCGACAATTGCTTGCGCGTGGCCCCCAGTGCACGCAGCAAAGCTGCCTCACGCATGCGTACATCCTGCGAGCCGGCCAGGGCTGCGTACAAGACCAGCACACCCGATGCCAGCGTGAACAGGAACAAAAATTCAACCGCTGTAATTACCTGATCCAGTACATCCTGCAATTGCTTGATCATGCTCCCGACATCCACCACCGTAAGATTGGGAAAATCCAGCATGAGGCGATTGACAAAAGTCTTGTCGGATTCCGGCAGGCGGAAAGCCGTGATCCAGGTCTGCGGCGTATCCGCCATCGCCCTGGGGTTGATGATGACGAAGAAATTCACCCGCATGGAACCCCAGTCCAGCTTGCGCAAACTGGTAACGGCGGCGCTTACTTTTTGTCCGGCGACGTCAAATACAAGCTTGTCACCCAATTTCAACTTCAGGGTTTTGGCTATGCCCTCCTCAACCGAGGCTTCTGCCTGAACGGCATTTGCATCGCCCTTGCCATCATTCTTGTTCTCATCAAACCAGGCACCCGCCGTGATCTTGTTCAGGGCCGGCAATTCATTCATGGTAGACAGATTGAATTCACGTTCCACCATGCGTTTGGCCTGATCTTCGGCGTAGCTGTTGCCACCGATGGCGCGGTCGTTCACCTGTATCAGGCGACCACGTATCATGGGGTACATGAGTGGCTTGCCAAAGTTTTGCAGTCTGGCATTGATCTCGTTTTTCTGATCAGGCTGGATATTGATGACGAACTGGTTGGGAGCATCCGCCGGTGTCGCTTTTTTCCATGCAGTGATCAAATCAGCCCGCACTACGGTGAGTAATAGCAGGGCCATCAGGCCCAGTGCCAGTGACACTACCTGTATGATACTGGTGCCTGGCCGTCTTTGCAGGGCCGTAATGGCAAAACGCCAGGCAGAATGGTTGAACACGGGACGCAGGCGCTTCAGCGACGACATGCCCAGCCAGGCAACCAGGGCAAAAACCAGCAGGCCTGTCAAGAACCCGGCGGCTGTCATCAAGCCCAGTTTGACATCTGCTGTCTGCCACAGCAGCAAACCGATGAACATGCTTAAACCCAGTACATAGCTGACCAAGGTCATGGCCTTGGGCGCATCCTGCTCGCGCCGTATGACGCGGTTATGCGGCACATTGCGCAGTTGCAGTATGGGGGGCAAGGCAAAACCTACCAATAGCAGCAAGCCGGTGGCAATGCCCTGGAAAGCTGGCAAAAAGTTAGCCGGTGGCAAATCCTTGGCCACCAGTTTACCCAGCCATTCAAGCAATACATAGTGTCCGGCAAAGCCCAGCGCGACACCGGCGGCGCTACCCAGCAGACCCAGCATGAAAAACTCTATCAGATACATGCTGGTAACCTGGTTTTGCGTCAGCCCCAGGCAACGCAACATGGCACAGGCATCCAGGTGCCGCAGCATGAAACGCCGTGCCGCCATGGCAATGGCAACCGCCGCCAGCATGGCTGACAACAGGCTCACCAGCGACAAAAACTGATCTGCCCTGTCCAGGGTGGCACGCATTTCCGGCCGCCCTGATTCCAGCGACTCCAGACGCACGCCTTTCAGTTTTTCGGTTTCTATACGGCCTTGCAATTCTTTCTGGTAGCTGGCGATGGCTTTGGATTCACCCGCGATCAACAAGCGGTAAGTAACGCGCGAGCCATTCTGTATCAGGTTGCTGGCCGGAATATCTTTCAGCGATATCATGGCACGTGGCGCAAAATTCATAAAGCCGGCACCGCGATCGGGTTCCGACGCTATCGTCTGGGTAACCGTCAATTGCAACTCACCCAGTTTGATTTTGTCACCCAGCTTGAGATTCAATGCCGACATCAAGGCGGGATCCACCCATGCCGTGCCGGATTGCGGCACCTCGCTGGTGGCAACTTCTGCCTCACCCTTATTCAGTTTCAAATTGCCGCGCAAGGGGTAATCGTTGCTGACCGCTTTCAGGGACACCAGCTTGGATATGGCATCGTCGCCTTTGCCTGCCAGCGCCATGCTGGGGAAAACCAGGGTTTCAGCAATCTTGAAACCGCGCTTTTCTGCCTCGACGCGCCATTCGGGATTGATAGGCTGATCTGCCCCCACCAGCAAATCCGCCCCCAGCAACTGATGCGCATCACGGTTCAGTCCGCTGCGCATGCGATCAGTAAAAAACCCGACCGAAGCCAGAGAACCAACGGCAACCATCAGCGCTATCAGCAAAAAGCGCAATTCACCGGCACGCCAGTCGCGCATCGTCATACTGAAAGAAAGTCGGAACATATTTACCTTGTAGTCTTATCCTGTAGTCTTACCCTGTATCACGCACAAAACCACAGTTTTTTAAAAACCGACAGACTGATTTAATTTCCAGATAACCTGACCATCAGGCCACGGGTAAGCATTTAAGTTCAAAAGTGGTGATGCGGGTGCCCAAACACAAGGTGCTGCCAGCGACTTGTCCATGATATGAACGAATATGGTCGATCAGGCTATCAGCGCCTGTGCAAAATCAGTCAGCAAGTCCTGGGTATCTTCGATACCAACAGAAACCCGGATCAGCGAATCAGCGATACCCATGCCGGCACGACGTTCCGCACCCATTTCAAAGAAAATGGTATGCGCAACCGGAATCACCAAAGTACGTGTATCACCCAGGTGCGTGGCATTGATGGCCAGCTTCAGGCGATTCAGGTAATCGAAACAGTCAATCTCGGGCTTCAGTTCAAAACTGAACAAGGCACCATAGGCACGAAACAAATCCGTCGCCAATTGATGCTGGGGATGAGAAGGCAAACCAGGGTAATGTACCGCAGCCACCCGGGGATCCGCTTCCAGCATGCTGGCCAGCGCCATGGCATTCGCGCATTCTCTATCCATGCGCAAGGCAATCGTTTCTGCGCCCACGGCAATCTGATGTGCCGCATCGGGTGACAGTGAAGCGCCAAAATCACGCAAAGCCTTGGCCCTGACCTGTGACATGCCCTGCATCTTTGCTGCCTGCTTGCGGAAATTAACCGCAATATTCGGATAAGCAGCCCAATCAAACAGGCCTGTGTCCGTCAGCGCCCCCCCCAGTACATTGCCATGACCAGCAATGGATTTTGTCAGGGAATTGATGACCAGGCCGGCACCGACAGCTTTAGGCTGGAACAGGTAAGGTGATGTCATGGTGTTATCGACCACAAACAAAATACCCTTTTCACGACACAGATCACCGATACGCTTCAGATCGGCAATCTGGGTACGCGGATTGGCGATGGTTTCAACAAACACCATGCGGGTTGTCGGCGTCAGTGCGACTGCGATATGTTCTACACTGGTAGCATCCACCATGGCGACGTCAACGCCTTGGGCATCAATGGTTTGCCACAGGCTATTGGTATTGCCAAATAAAAAAGATGAAGAAACCAGGTGATCGCCCTGACGCAATAAAGCCTGAAACACCGCGCCTATAGCCGCCATGCCGGTGGCAAATGCGATACTGGCGTAACCACCTTCCATACCGGTGATTTTTTCTTCCAGTGCAGACACCGTAGGGTTGCCCTGGCGGCCATAACGATAGCCGGATTGCTTGTTCTGGAATACGGCTGCAAGATCACGCGCATCCTTGTAACCGTACATGACGGAACTATGGATGGGCTTATGGACAGAGCCATGCTCTATTTCTTTTTGACGATCACTGTGCAGGATGGTGGTGGTAAAGCCGTAGGTCGCTAATTCGCTCATGATGCTGGACTGAAAGTAGGAAAGTAAATCGGGTTCCCAGAGTGTAACCCATAAGCCCGCTTTTCACTCTCCAGCCCTGCAATCTGCAAAAAAATGGTGGCTATCCGGCTAAAAATGCCTCTATCAGTTCAGCCAGTTTCTCCGGCTGATCGTGATGCAACATATGCCCAGCATCGAAGATCATTTCTTTTTGTAAATGCGGAATGTGTGCAAGGCGGCGGTCGATTTCTATGCGCGCCTCTTCTTTCGGGCCCATCCAGTGCCAGACATTGGTGTCATCCGCCTCCATCCATAATACCGGCGCAGTTATCTTTTGCCAGCATGCCATCACCTCCTCTACCCGATACAACAGCGGGCTGGTTTGTTTATGCGCCGGGTCACCCAGTATTTCCCAGCAACCGGCACTGGTTTCCTGTGCCCAGTGACCGGACAGGAAGGCCGCCCGCTCATCCGACAGCCGGGGGTTGGTTTTCTGCAAACGGGCCGCTACTTCCGCCTGGGATGCATAAGTGCGTAATTGTGGTTGATCCTGCAACTCATCCAGCCATTTCCTGTAACGGCCAGGCGCCTGTTTGGGATGCGTGACCGGCATGCCAAAGCCTTCCAGGTTAATCAGCTTGCTGACTCTTTCCGGTCTGACGCCTGCGTACAGGCCCGCTACATTGCCCCCCATGCTATGCCCCAGCAAATTGACAGGTTCGTCCTGTGAAAAATGCCGCAACAAGGCATCCAGATCACCCATGTAGTCAGGAAACCAGTAAGTATCAGCCTTCGGCGATTCGGTCAGACCAAAGCCGCGCCAGTCAGGGGCAATCACATGCCATTCCTGCTTCAGACACTCGACCACAAACTGGAAGGAGGCCGATACATCCATCCAGCCATGCAGCATCACGATTTTGGGTGCGGCTTCCGGCCCCCAATGGCGCACATGGTATTGCAAACCACGGATATCGAGATAGGAAGAGCGTGATGGGGGAATGGAAGGGGAAGGCTTCATGGCAATTTAAATTTTTTCATCAAGAAAGACAGACAAAGGACCGCCGGGCCGACGCAATATCAAGTAGCATGTCATGCATGCACTACGAATACAGCAACAATAGAACGACCGTTCGATTATTATAACGGAGACAGGATGAAGCAGTTGGACAAACGTAAAAATAGCAATGAAATTGATCACTATACAAAGCTGTACCATGATTTCAGGTGGCAAGTTCCAGACCATTTCAATATCGCCGAAGCCTGCTGCCATCGCTGGGCCGGACAGCAAGGGCTGATCGCCATTCTGTCAGAAGACAGCGAAGGAAATCAGCGCAGCCTCAGCTATACAGAGCTGCATCAACAGGCTAGCCAGCTTTCCAATCTGCTACGTCAGGAAGGTATACAGCGTGGCGATGTCGTCGCCTGCATCTTGCCGCAACGACCAGAAACCGCGATCACCATCATGGCCTGCCTACAGATTGGGGCCATCGTCATGCCGCTGTCCTTCCTGTTTGGCCCTGAAGCGCTGGAATTTCGCCTCAAGCACAGTCAGGCCGTAGGCATAGTCCTGGATAGCACCGGCATCAAGGCTTTTGAAGAAATCCGCATGCAGTGCCCAGACCTGAAAACGGTTATCAGCATCGACTGCCCCGGCAACCAGGATTTACCTCCCAATATAGACTGGCACACTCACTTGCCAGCCATGCCTAAACGATGCGACATCGTGCGCACCCGCGCCAGTGATCCCGCCATTCTGATCTACACCAGTGGCACGACTGGTGCGCCCAAAGGTGCACTGATTCCCCATTCCGCCATCATCGGCAACCTGACTGGCTTTGTCGCTTCGCAAAACTGGTTCCCGCAAGAAAATGATGTGTTCTGGTCGCCAGCTGACTGGGCATGGACAGGCGGGCTGATGGATGCCCTGCTGCCTACCCTGTACTTTGGCAAACCCATCGTTGGTTATCAGGGGCGTTTTTCTGCTGACACCGCCTACTACTTGTTGGAAAAATACCAGGTCACGAATACCTTCCTGTTTCCCACTGCCCTGAAAATGATGATGAAGGCAGATCCGGCCCCCAGAAAAAAATACAAACTGGCACTGCGCGCCATCATGAGCGCCGGTGAAGCCGTCGGCGACGCCGTATTCAACTGGTGTGAACAGGCGCTGGAAGTAACGCCTAACGAAATGTTTGGCCAGACCGAGATGAATTACATCGTCGGCAATAGCCATCAATTGTGGCCCGCACGCCCTGGCAGCATGGGCCGCCCCTACCCCGGCCACCGGGTCGCGGTGATTGACGATGAAGGCAGGGAAACCGCTACCGGCGTAGTAGGTGAAGTGGCCATACATCGCTACGACTTGTACGGCCATCCTGATCCGGTATTCTTTCTGGGCTACTGGAAAAATGATGAGGCCACGCGGAATAAATTTACAGGCGACTGGTGTCGCACCGGAGATCTTGCCCTGCGTGATGCCGATGGTTACCTGTGGTATCAGGGGCGAGCCGATGACATGTTCAAGGCTGCCGGTTACCGTATAGGCCCATCTGAAATAGAAAACTGCCTGGTCAAACATGCTGCCGTTGCCAATGTTGCAGTCGTCCCCAAACCGGACAAGGAAAGAGGCAATATCGTCAAGGCATACGTCGTCTTAAGTAAGGGCTACGACAGTAGCGACGCATTGATTTCAGAATTGCAAAACCATGTGCGTGGCAAACTGGCACCGTATGAATATCCGAAAGAAATCGAATTCATTGATGCCCTGCCCATGACCACTACAGGTAAAATCCAGCGCCGCATACTGCGCTTGCGTGAAGAAGAACGAGCCAGGCAAATAAATTAAACGCCAAATTAAGCGCCAAATTAAGCGCCAAATCGCAACGGGTCAGTGCTGCGCTGCAATCGTAGTACTGACCAGACTGGCGACCTGATCTGCCACTTCGCCTATCAGTTTGCCATATTGTGTTGAATTGAACGCAGCTCCGCCAAACACATGCTCGCGACCTATCGCCACATCACCGGCTACAGTTTTGGAGAAATCCTGCCGGGCCAGCAAATTGCCTGACTGGGCATCATAAATACGGAGTTCAATTTCAATCGCCCGCGTCTTTTTTTGTGTTAATCCAAACAGATTGGTATCGATCTTTGTACCCGCATTGCGGATTTCACCCGCCACCACGTACCGGCTGGCATAGGTAGCGCCCATTTGATTCAGCAGCTTGTTAGCCGGTACATCCTGTTGCCAGTCAAAAGATAACAGATGTGGCGCTGTACGTATTTGCCATGATGTACTCTGCGCCAGCCGACGCGCCACCTCTCTGGGGAAGCCCTGCGCAATATCATCCACGTCCTGCAACTGTATCGGTTTGTTGACAGCAAAACCTGTCAGCACCACAGCGGTAGAGGGTGGCAAACCGGGACCGGCCATTTGTGCATGGGAGTGCGCAGTAAAGAATACGCCGCTTAAAGCAAGCACGATACGGTTTGCCATTGAGAGTGCCATTTTGTTCCCGGTCTGAAGTATTTCTATTTATTACGACAGGATCAGCAACAACTTTAAGCATCCATTACAATCAACATTTATCAACCACGAATGACAAATGACGTCTATGAGTTCAGCCTTGAGAATCAGTCTGGTCAAATCCGGTGATGCTGAAGCGGTATTGGCATTTGAACAGGAAAATCGCGCGCATTTTGAACAATGGATAGCCAGCCGTGGCGATGCCTTCTATCATCTGGATGAAGTACGCTCCAGCCTGCAACAGGCTCTGTACGCAGCCAGTATCAAACGGGAGTTTCATTTCCTGGCCTGGCTGGATAATGAAGTCGTGGGCCGCATCACCTTGCGCGGCATAGAAACCGAGCACTACCACAAAGCCATACTGGGCTATCGCTTCAGCCAGCGCCATGGCGGCAAAGGTTTCGCCACCGAAGCCGTGCAGGCAGTCGTCGACACTGCCTTCAATGATTTAAAGCTCAAGCGTATCGAAGCGGTCGTAATAGAAGACAATCTGCCGTCACAGGCCATCATGCGCAAATCCGGCTTTCGGGAATATGGTCATTCACATTCATCGGTGTTCCGCAATGGCGTATGGATGGATATGCTGCACTATGAATGCCTGAATCCTGCATAAGCGCTATTTTTACGGCTCAGGACCCTGTTTTTGCAATTCATCGCAAAACAGCTGCCAGCCAGAATGAATCGGGTAATACTTCGTCATCAGTTGCTGCAACGTCATGTTGACAACAGCCACTTACCCGATTATCCCTGTTCTGGAGAGCAACCATGCGCCGCATTTTCCTGCAATCACTGTTACTGCCCGTCTTCTTATTCAGTGTATCCGCTTTTGCGGATGAACAAAACCGTACGCTTCCCGCCTTTAAATCCATCAAGAGCCGCAGTGCCTTCAACCTGCAGGTAGAAGTCGGCAAGACACAATCCATACAGATCAGAGGCAATGAAAAATTTCTTGCCAGCGTGGTCACCGAAGTCTACGGCGATGAGCTGGTGATTTCTTATAAGGAAAAAAATTCCGTCAAGGTGTCAGACAATGCCCAGGTCATCATTACCGTACCTGAACTGGTCCGCTTCAAAATGGAAGGTGCGGGTAAAACTACACTGAACAATATTTCCGGCTCCCACTTCACTCTGCTGTATGAAGGTGCCGGCATGCTGACCGCCAGCGGTAAAGTAAAATCGTTTACCCTGAAAGCCCAGGGTGTGGGTCTGGTAGAAGCCAAAGACCTGATTGCCGAGCAGGTTGATGCCAGCGTGGAAGGTGTGGGCGCCGTATCCGTCAACGCACGCGACAACCTGAACGCATCGGTACAGGGCATAGGCACGCTGACTTATTATGGACGTCCGCGCAATGTCAGCAAATCGGTCGAAGGCATAGGCAGCGTGCGCGCTGGAGACTGAAGCCACAATTATCGTGACGCCATATCCTGCAAGGCCTGCAATTCATCGTCATCAAAGCCAGCCGCTTTTCTGGCTTCCAGGTTGAATGGTCCGCGCAGGGTTGGTGCCTTGTAACGCAGTGCCATTTCGGCATAGGTGCTGATGATATCCAGCCCCTGCTGTCTGCACAGCGTCTTGTACCAGTAATTGCCTATGGCGACATGGCCGATTTCATCATGCAGGATAATGGCCAGAATATCTGCCGCTGCCTGATCACCCGCCTGAGCCAGCTTGGCCATAACGGCGGGGGTCGCATCCAGGCCACGCGCTTCCAGCGTACGTGGCACCAGCGCCAGACGCGCCAGTAAATCAGCGCTGGTCTTGTTCGCCATTTCCCACATGCTGTTATGTGCAGGAAAATCACCATAGCAAAAACCCTGTACGCGCAAATGCGCTTCCAGCAACTGGAAATGATAAGCCTCTTCTTTGGCGACTTTCAGCCAGTCGAGATAGAACTGCCTTGGCATGGATGGAAAACGCCAGATAATATCGGCCGCCAGATTGACCGCATTCAATTCTATATGCGCCAAAGCATGAATCAGAACCGCCCGCCCCTCTACCGTAGTCATTGCCCTGCGCCCCACTTTACCGGGCGGCACCAGTTCCGGCCTGTCCATGCGGCCAGGTATACCCATTGATTCTGCCAGCACGGCATCAAAGGCAATCACGGGTTCGTCCGGTATGGCATGAATGGCGTCACATTTACGCATGGGATGCGGTTCAAGCAATGCGGCAAGCGCAGCCGCTCTCAATTCAGAACTTGACTCCATGCCCAGGGCGTTCAAGTCACTACTTATTTCATTGGCAAGTTTATGGGTCATATATAGCTGAAGTCAGGCAGGCGGGTGCCGGGCAGTTTACAATACGGGATTCATTAATGCGCTATTTTACGGAATAACCATGCCCATTTACCAACTTGGCGAAATTGCGCCTGAGATCGATGCTTCTGCCTATATTGCCGACAGCGCCAATATCATAGGCAAAGTAAAGATCGAAACCAATGCCAGTGTCTGGTTTGATGTCACCATACGCGGCGATAATGAATTGATCACCGTGGGTGAAAACAGCAACATCCAGGAAGGCTGCATTTTGCATACCGACCCTGGTTATCCTATGAACATAGGCAATTACGTCACCGTCGGCCACCAGGCTATGCTGCATGGCTGCACCATCGGCGAGGGTTCACTGGTAGGCATACAGGCCGTTATCCTGAATGGCGCAAAAATCGGCAAAAACAGTCTGGTGGGTGCCGGCGCACTCGTCACCGAAGGCAAGGAATTCCCGGACAATTCGCTGATCATAGGCTCACCCGCCAAGGCCGTCAGAACCCTGACAGAGGCAGATATTGCCGGTCTGCGCCGCAATGCAGACACCTACGTCCAGCGTGGACAGACATTTAAAACACAACTGAAACGCATCGCCTGACCCGGCCACAACCATAAAGCAATGAAGCAATGACTGATACCTTACAAAAATTCATGTTCGAACACGCCGGCGTACGTGGCGAAATGGTAGAACTGAACGACACCTGGCAACAAACACTGGCACGCCACACCTACCCGCGCGCGGTACAAACCATACTGGGTGAGTTGCTGGCAGCATCGGCGCTGCTGACAGCCAATCTGAAATTCAACGGTACCATGATCATGCAGATCCATGGTGATGGCCCGGTCAAATTGCTGGTGGTTGAGTGTGATGCAGAGTTGAAGATGCGCGCCACCGCCAAACTCAGCGAGCATGCCGACATCGCCGAAGATGCCACACTGAGTGACCTGATCCATGCACATGGCCAGGGCCGCTTTGTTATCACCCTGGATCCAAATGACAAAATGCCTGGCCAACAGGCATACCAGGGCATCGTACCGCTGGATGGCGACAGCATTGCCACCGTCATCGAAAACTACATGCAGCGTTCAGAGCAGCTTGACACCAAATTATGGCTGGCCGCCGATGCGCAGGTATCGCGTGGTATGTTGTTGCAAAAGCTCCCCAAAACGGGCGGTGCCGAAGCACAGGTTGAAGATGAAACCGAAGCATGGAACCATGCCGTCATGCTGGGTGACACCCTGAAACAGGAAGAATTGCTGAGCACCGATATAGCCACACTCATGCACCGCCTGTTCTGGGAAGAAACCCTGCGTGTGTTTGACCCGCTGCACCCACAATTCCAGTGCAACTGCACCCGTGAAAAAGTCGGCAATATGCTGAAAATGCTGGGCGAAGAAGAAGTGCGCACCGCCATCACGGAACTCGGCAAACTGGACATCAATTGCGATTTCTGCGGCAAACACTATGGCTTTGACCCCGTCGATTGCGCCCAGCTGTTTGTCGCCCCCACGGTCGCCGAAGGTACGCAAGCACCTGCCGAAATCAAACACTGACGACAATGAAGGGCTGAAATCCAGCGCCTGATATAGGCTCACATTAGCTTCACACTAGCCTGACGCCAGCCTTTGTCGTCAGGCTTTTTTGTCCGTTTTTTGTCACCAAGCAGCCTTGCTGCCTGCAAAAACCTCATCAACATCAGCTATTAAACAAGTACATAAAAATAAATCTTGACCCTGACGCTATGTAAGGCTTTATAGTTTTCATCAGACAGGAGATCAAGCATGTTACTGAAAATCGGCGAACTGGCCAGCCGCACTGGCCTGACCATACGCACACTGCATCATTACGACAAGATAGGCTTGCTGACGCCGTCGGCACGGTCTGAAGCCGGATATCGTCTATATGACCGTGCCGATATCAAAAGACTGCATCGTATTCAAGCCCTGCGTCGACTGGATTTGTCGCTGGCAGAAGTTGCCAACGTCATCAACGGAGAAAATGCCGACCTGCAAAGCGTGATTGAACAGCAAATCACCAGCCTGCAGCAGCAAATCGCCCAAAGTGTGGAATTGCACGACCGCCTGCAAGAACTGTCCATACTGTTGAAATCCAATCAGGAACCCCATCTCGAATACTGGCTGTCCACACTGGAAATGATGAGCCTGATAGGCAAATATTTCAGTCATGACGAAATTACGCACATGCGTGCGCTGGAGCAGGAACAGCAAGGCAAGCTGGATTTCGCCATGCGCCCCCTGATTGAAACTGCCCGCGCCTTGCTGGATCAGCAAGTTCCACCATCCGATGCACGGGCCATGGCCATGTCCAGAGAATGGATAGCAACCATGGGCAGGCTCATGCCGGATGCACGCTTGCTCAATAAATTTTCCCAGATGCACAGGAATGAACCTTCGCTGCAATCATTAAGTGGCGTGGATGACGAGATGATGGACTACATTACCCTGTCGTCAATCGAAATCCGGTATGCCATCTATCGCAAATACCTGAGTGAAGAAGAGTTGCAATATTTCCGTGCATCCTTCTTCAGGAATGCCAATGCCTGGACTCAGGTGTTTTCTGACCTGCGACAAAAAATGGCGCAGGGACTACCGCCAGAACATCCGGACAGCCAGGCCATCCTGGTCCGATGGCGCGTGCTGTTCATGGAAGCCTGGGGCCATCATTTGCCGACCGTCATCAAAGTCAGGGCCATCCATGAAAAAGAACCGGAACTGGGCATGGGCGGCGGTTTGACCCCAGCCTTGCTGCGCTATGCACGCGAAGGCATGGTGATCCTGGACGCCAACAATACACCATCAAAAAATAAAAACACACGAAAAAAATAATCATGGAAACCACACAAACAACGTCACAGACAACATCACAAACAGCATCGCAGCCAAACGCACGCAAAGCTATTTTCAAGGACGCCAATTTTCGCTGGCTGATCGGTGGTGGCATGCTCTCCATGCTGGGTGACCAGTTCACCCTCATTGCCCTGCCCTGGCTGGTACTGAAGATGAGCAATGACACGCTGATACTCGGCATCGTACTGGCCCTGATCAGCGTTCCGCGTGCGCTTTTCATCCTGATCGGTGGTGCCGTGGTAGACCGTTATTCACCCAAAACCGTCATGATGCTGACCAAATACATCAACACCGCGCTACTGGGCATACTGAGCCTGCTGCTGTTTATCGGACACCTGGAATTATGGATGGTGTATGTGCTGGCCCTGGGGCTGGGCATTTCCACCGCCTTCAGCATCCCATCTGGTACATCCATGTTGCCCCGCGTAGTGCCGGGCGCGCAACTGCAATCCGCGAATGGCATCATGCTGGGCTTGCGTCAGTTCACCATGTTTATCGGCCCGGTACTGGCAGGCTTGCTGATTGCACTGTTTGGCACACAGAATACCGCCAGCCAGGGTACGGTTAGCGATGCGCATGGTCTGGCTGCGGCTTTCCTGTTTGACTGCTTCAGTTATGCGTTTTCTGCCTGGACACTGAGTAAGGTCACGATGAACACATCAGTGTCCGCCAACCAGCCTGGCCAGCAGGCAGGTAGCGGAACCCTGGAGTTATTGCAATCCGTCCTGGCAGGCTTGCGCTTCTGCTGGAATGAAAAACAGTTGCGCAGTTGCTTCATTTACTGGGCGGCGATTGCCTTCTTTATCATGGGGCCAATACAGATTGCCTTGCCGGTCATGGCCAATCAGCTCAGCAATAGTGCCAGTGCACTTGGTCTGCTGGCCGGTGCGCATGGTGCCGGTACACTGCTGGGCATGGCATTGTCAGGCATCAGACCGGGACTGCGTTTTGGTAATCTGGGTCGCACCATCCTGTTGATAGACTTCATCGTCGGCCTGCTGTTCATCCCCATGGGCCTGATTAATGCCAGTTGGCAGGGTGCCGGCATCTTGCTGGCCGTGGGCACCCTCGGTGGCTTCCTGCATGTGGCGGTATTTACCTGGATACAAAGGCAGGTACCACCACAGATGATAGGCCGCGCCATGAGCATGTTCATGTTTATCTTCATGGGTATAGGCCCGGTATCGGCTGCCTTTACCGGCTGGCTGATGCGCAGCGTCACCATCCCTCAATTATTCATGAGCAGCGGTATCCTGCTGGTAGCGATAGTCTTGCTGGCGCTGCTACTCAGCCCCATGGCTGAAGTCAGTGACCGCTCTGCATCGGTCTGATCACAAGCTGCCTGCGATCCGATATAGCCCGACACAAAGACAAAAAAGCCATTTTGCTACAAGCAAAATGGCTTTTCATCATGCGGCGGTTGATTGACTGATTCAGTGCCCGCTTGACTTACTTATAGGCGCCACAGCCAACAAAATAATTATCCACTTTTTCTACATAAGTCGATTTCATTTCCAGTACCTTGGTCACCGGATTAGGCCATTGATAGTCTATCCAGCCCTTGCCTTTGCTATTGACGACGGCAATCATGTCCTTCACCACGAAACGATCGCCCACTTTCAGGTCGATGAGGTTTTTACCGTTCATTTTCGGGTTATTGCCATGGCTGAGATTCACACCATTCAAATCATATGCAAAGAGGTACAAGTCACGGTCGTGGAAATCTTTGTTAGCCGTGTTGGCAAACTCAGCAAACGCTTTTTCCTTGCCGTGTTCCTTGATATAGCTGATGCCTTTCTTAACCATGGCCATCGCCTGCTCGGTGGTACCGCGCTCTTCTGCAGCCATACCAGGAGACACGAAGCCAGTGACCAACAAACCCAACAGCAAAAATTTACTCAGGAATTTCATTTGCTTCTCCATAAAGTGGCCCGTCAAATTTGACGACCAAACCAGATTAAGTTTGAAATTGCCTGAATGCAAGAAAGATAGATACTAAGACACAATTTGTATCAGTCAATGTAGCAATTGTGGGAAGAAATACAGATTTGCTTGAAAAACAAGGAGGGAAATAAATCAGAGTTGGCGAGCCTGGTCTGCGGCACTTGCGGGAAATGACTGTGGCTGCTTCGTTCCCGACCTGACCAGATTGGCCATGCCGCAATGCGCAGGGGCCCGCCAAAACACATTATAACTGAACACCAGCAAACTTGCAGCAATTCAGTACAGGCGGACAGCGGACGGGCAAGCAGTTCTTGCTTCAAACTGCTTTTCCCCCATTTCATTCCTGCCATGCGGCATTTCGTCACATCGCTGCACAAGCCTGTTTATACTTAATAACATGATATCTACCCTGCATGTCGATCGGGGCCTGGCGCTTAACAAGAACCAGCTTAACAAAAACCTCATTAACAAGAACCTTGGAAGAAGGATAAGTCGATGGAACTCCGTATTCAGCACCTGTCAAAAAAATATGCCAATGGCGTACAAGCCCTGAACGATATCAACCTCACCATACCAGCAGGCATGTTTGGGCTGCTGGGGCCAAATGGTGCTGGCAAATCCACGTTAATGCGTACCCTGGCGACCTTGCAGGATGCCGATTCCGGCACCACCATGCTGGACAAGATTGATATTCGTGAAAACAAAGACCAGATCAGGCGGGTACTCGGTTATCTGCCGCAGGATTTTGGTCTTTACCCCAAGGTCAGCGCCTATGATCTGCTCGACCACTTTGCCCTGCTCAAGGGCCTGGACAAGCGCAAGCAGCGCAAGGAAGTAGTGGAAGCCTTGCTGCATCAGACCAATCTGTACAAGGACAGGAACAAGCATCTGGGCGGCTATTCTGGTGGTATGCGCCAGCGCTTTGGTATCGCGCAGGCATTGCTCGGTGACCCCAGGCTGATCATCGTTGACGAACCCACAGCCGGACTGGACCCGGAAGAGCGCGTGCGCTTTCACAATCTGTTATCCGATATCGGCAGCGAAAAAATCGTCATTCTGTCCACCCATATCGTTGAAGACGTATCCGACCTATGCAATAACATGGCAGTCATCAATCAGGGCAGCGTCGTACTGACCGGGCAACCACTGCCATTGATAGAACAGATACAGGGAAAAATCTGGAAACGGTTTATAGAAAAACCGGAACTGGCCAACTACAGGCAACAACATCAGGTCATTTCCAGCCGCCTGACTTCGGGCCGCACGCTCATTCATGTGTATGCAGATTCACAACCAGACTCTGGCTATGCACCGGTATCTGCCAATCTGGAAGATGTGTATTTTGCGGCGATGGCGGGCCTATTCTCCGCCCAGCCCACAGCAAAGACACCATCGGCAGATCTGACGGTTGTGCCGACAGTGCCGGCAGTCTGAGGAGCATCCATGTTAACGATACTTTTATTTGAACTGCGTCAAAAATGTCGCAGTCTGTCCAGCTACGTATATTTCCTGATCTTCTTCAGCCTGGCAATGTTGTGGATGGCAGCCGCTGGTGGGGCCTTTGCGTCCGCCTCCATCGATTTTGGCGGCAAAGTGTTTATCAATGCGCCAATCCCGATTTTCCAGAGCATTACCTTTCTTGCCTATATTGGCACGAGTACAGTAGCCGCCATCATGGGCCAGGCAACCCACCAGGATGTGGAACACCATACCTGGCATTTCTTTTACAGTGCACCGATTTCCAAATTTCAGTACCTGGCCGGGCGTTTTCTGGGCGCGTTGCTAAGCTTGCTGATCATCTTTTCTGGCCTGGGCCTGGGTGCCTGGCTGGGATGTTATTTGCCAGGCATAGAAGCGGTGCGACTGGGGGCCATGCATCCGGCTGCGTATTTCCTGCCGTATGTGTATTCGGTCTTGCCTAATTTCATGATCTTTGGGGCGATTTTCTTTACCCTGGCCACGCTCGGCAAACGCATGATGCCGGTATATGTATCCAGCGTGGTACTGATCATAGGCTATATGATTGCGCGGTCCTTCATGCGCGATATCGATAACAAGACCCTGGCTGCCCTGCTTGATCCTTTCGGTTCCGCCGCTGTCAGCAACCTGACGGAATACTGGAGTATTGCCGACAAAAATAGCCGCCAGGTCAGTCTTGAAGGTCTGTTCCTTATCAATCGCCTTCTATGGGGAGGCGTAGGCTTGATCAGTCTGGCTTTCTGCTACTGGCGCTTTGATTTCAAGGCTATTTCTACCGCAGGAAAACAAAAGAAAGAGAAAGAGAAAAAGAAAGAGAAAGTAAGCACACATACAGCCCCGACAAACCAGGCAATGTTGGTCAATCTGCCTAAAGTCATCCCGGTATTTTCATCCTCCAGAAACTGGAAGCTGCTACTGGCAGAAAGCTGGCTGAATTTACGTGAGTCGGTCAAGAACGTGTATTTCATCGTTGTGCTGCTGTCCGGCGTTTTATTCATGTTTGCCGTATCCAGTTCGGTGACCAAGATGTTTGGTACATCGACCTATCCGGTAACGTATGCAGTGCTGGAATTTCTTGGCGGTACGTTCAGTTTATTCATGCTCATCATCACCACTTTTTATGCGGGCGAACTGGTCTGGCGCGAAAGAGATGCCCGCATCGCACAATTGCTGGATGCATTGCCGGTGCCGGGATGGTTGCCATTCACTGCCAAACTGTCGGCGCTCATCCTCATGCAAGGCATCATGCTGCTTGTGCTGATGGTGTGTGGCATGCTGATCCAGACCTTCAAGGGCTACACCAACTATGAAATTGGCCTTTATGTGCATCAACTGTTTCTGGTGCAATGGCCTGAATATGCGCTGATCGCGGTGCTGGCGATGTCGCTGCAAGCCATTGTCAATCACAAGTATCTGGCTTACTTTTTGATGATCGTGTATTACATTGCCTTGATCGCCCTGCCTGCACTGGGTATAGAACACCCCATGTTGCGCTATGCGACGGTGCCGTCCACCGTGTATTCCGACATGAACGGCTACGGCCATTCATTAGCGCTGTCTCGCTGGTACCTGCTGTACTGGAGCGGTGCCGGCCTGATCCTGATCGCCTGTTCCTTACTGATGTGGGTACGTGGTACCACCACCGCATTTAGCCATCGTCTGCGCATGGCCAGCTTATCCATCAATGTCGGCAATGCCAGCCTGATGTTGGGTGGCACTGCCCTGTTCCTGTTTGCCGGTACAGCCATTTTTTACTTTAGCAACATACTCACGCCCTACAAAAGCCAGTACGAAAAACAGGCTGAAAATGCCACATTTGAAAAGAACTATAAACAATATGCCGCACAGCCACAGCCACGCATCACCGATGTCAAACTGAACGTTGATATCTATCCAGAAACCCGCACGGCGCTGATCAGGGGTGACTACCAGTTGATCAATCGCAGCAACACTGCCATCCAGGAAATTTTCATCATGGAATCGGATGATGCACGCATCATACAGATGAAGCTGGATGTCCCACATGAACCACGCATAAAAGATAAAAAAGTGGGTTTTTACAGCTATCAGTTGCGCCAGGCCTTGCAACCTGGAGAAAAACTGAAACTGCACTTTGAACTTGAATTCGCTCCAAAAAATTTTCTGGGCATGAGTTCGGGCGATACCGTCATGTACAACGGCAGTTTTTTCAACAGCACACTGACGCCGCATATAGGTTACCAACCCGCTCTGGAGCTCAGTGATGACAAGGCCAGGCGCAAACATGGGCTGCCAGAAAAAGAACGAATGGCAGAAAGGGATGACCCGAAGGCATTAAGCAATAGCTACATCGCCAATGATGCAGACTGGATCAATTTTGATGCCGTGGTATCCACCAGCGCAGACCAGATGGCGATCGCACCAGGCAGTCTGAAGCGTGAATGGCAAGAAAATGGACGGCGCTATTTTCACTACGCGCCAGAGCAGGCCATACTGAACTTCTATGCCTTTCTGTCTGGCCGCTATGAAATCAAACGGGCACAATGGAAAGATATCGCCATTGAAATCGATTATCACAAGGGACATCCCTACAATCTTGACCGCATGATAAAGAGCGTACAGAATTCGCTCGATTACTATACGACCAATTTTGGCCCTTATCAGCACAAGCTGGTCAGGATAGTCGAGTTCCCGCGCTATGCCACGTTTGCACAGGCATTTCCGAACACCATTCCGTATTCAGAAAGCATAGGTTTCATCGCCCATGTGGATGACAAAGATCCACTGGAAGTGGATTACCCTTTCTACGTCACTGCCCATGAAGTGGCCCATCAATGGTGGGCACACCAGGTCATTTCCGGCAATAGCAAAGGTAGTACCGTGCTGGTTGAAACCCTGGCGCAATACTCCGCGTTGATGGTGATGAAACATACCTATGGCGAGGCCGCCATGCGCCGCTTCCTGAAATTTGAACTGGACCGCTATCTGAAAGGACGCAGCCAGGAAAGGAAGAAAGAACTGCCACTGGCATTCAATGAAAGCCAGAATTACATCCACTATGCAAAAGGCAGCCTGGCCATGTATCTGCTGCAAGACCAGATAGGTGAGGACAAGGTCAACCAGGCATTGCGTACTGTCATTGCCCAGTATGCCAACAAGGGCGCACCTTATCCCAGCAGTGCGGCACTGGTGGATGCATTGCGCAAGACTGCCCCGGCTGACAAACAGGGTCTGATTACCGATTTATTTGAATCCATCATCCTGTTTGAAAACCGTGCCATGACAGCCACTGCGAAACCGCTGCCAGACGGACAATATGAAGTTGCTTTGCGCGTCACCAGCAATAAACTGAAGGCCGACGAACTGGGCGTGGAAAAAGAAGTCCCGCTGCAAGACTGGATGGACATAGGCGTGGACGACAAGGATGGCAAACCCTTGCTGCGTGAACGCAAACTGATCAATCAAAAAGCCATGGATTTCAAAATGATCGTCAAAGGCATACCGGCCAAGGCAGGTATAGATCCTGACAATAAATACATAGACAGAAAGCCCAGTGACAATATGATCAAGCTTGACATGTTACCGAAGTAAAGCCACTGACAGTATCAGGTAAAGAACTGAACATCAGTTCTTTACTTGCCCAGTGCTGTTCAGGCAGTCAAATACAAATAATATTACTTAATTAACAAATGAAAGTGTTACGGCAAATCTCCCTCAGTCCATCAGGAAAAATATTTTCAAATTGTCTTCTCATTTGAGAACTTTCAGACCAAAATACTGCCCAAGCCTAGGGCGCTGCTCAAACAGTAATCCAAACAATTCCATAGGCTCCCACAGCATTTTGTCACCTATCCATCTAAGAGAACTGGACGTTACGCCATGCACAAACATCTTGTCCGCAACCTGTTCGCTGTTGCACTGACCCTGCCCACCTTTGCCTTTGCCGCCCATCCAAGTGAAACCGAGGCAGATCGCTGGAATTTGAATGACATGTACCAGACCAAGGCTGACTGGGACAAGGATGCCATGACCCTGGAAGTACAGCTAAAACAACTACAGACTTGCAGCGGACATCTGGGCGACAGCGTGGCACGTTTCAAGACTTGCCTGGATTTGAATTCGGATATGCTGAAACGCTTTGCCCGTCTGTCCAGTTATGCATTTCAATACCGTGACCAGGATACTGGCAACAATGCAGGCATGGACCTGGGCCAGCGCTCTGATATTTTGGGCAGCAAGGTAGATGAAGCCAGTTCTTTCATCCGGCCAGAAATTCTGGCCCTGGGGGATAAAAAAATCCAGGCTTTCCAGGCCAAGGAAAAGGGCTTGCGTATCTATGCCCATCAATTGGATGATATCTTGCGTTCAGGTAAGCATACCCTGGATAAAAAAGGCGAAGAAATTATCGCCACCTTTGGCATGGCAACCAATACTGCCAGCGCTGTTTACACCACCTTGTCCAATGCAGAAATGCCCTGGCCCAAGGTCAAACTGTCCACCGGCGAAGAAGTACGCATAGACCAGTCTGCCTATACCAAATACCGCGCCGCCCCGAACAGGGCTGACCGCCAGTTGGTATTCGATGCGTTCTGGGGGAAATGGAAAGAATTTGAACGCAGCTACGGCGTCACTTTTTATGAACAGTTAAAACGCGATTCTGCCTATGCCAAGATCCGCAATTATCCAGATTCGCTGACGCAGGCGCTGGACAACAATAAACTGCCAAGGGAAGTCTATGACACGCTGGTAGAGCAAACCCGTGCCAACCTGCCTACCCTGCACCGCTATTTCAAACTCCGTGCAAAACTACTGGGCGTGCAGGATCTGCGTTATTTCGACATTTATCCACCGCTGGTATCCGGCGATTTCAAATACCCGATTGCCGAAGGCGTCAAGCTGATGCTGGAATCCGTCAAACCTTTGGGTGATGACTATACCAAAGCCATGGCAAAGGCCACCACAGAACGCTGGATGGATGTCTATCCGCGCCCACGCAAGCGCTCGGGCGCCTACATGAATGGTGCGGCCTATGATGTCCACCCTTACCTGCTGCTCAATTACAATGATGATTATGAGTCAGTATCGACGCTGGGCCATGAATGGGGACATGCCATGCATTCCTACCTGGCCAACAAACACCAGCCTTTCATCAGTGCCGACTACCCTACTTTCACAGCAGAAATCGCATCCACCACGAATGAAGTCTTTTTGCTTGACCACATGCTAAAAATCGCCAAGAGCGATGACGAGCGCTTGCTGTATCTGGGTTCAGCACTGGAAAACCTGCGCGGCACCTTCTTCCGTCAAGCCATGTTTGCTGACTTTGAACGTGAAGTGCATGCCAAGGTCGACAAAGGTGAATCACTGACTGGCGAAGCACTGAGCAAAATCTATGGTGATATCCTGAAAAACTATCACGGCGACAAAGAAGGCGTGATGAAGATAGACGATACCTATGCCGTAGAATGGGCTTATATCCCGCATTTCTATAACCGCTTCTATGTGTTCCAGTATGCAACATCGATTGCTGCCGGATCCATGTTTGCAGATGAGATATTGAAAGGTCGTACCGGTGCCCGTGACAACTACCTCAACATCCTGAAAGCAGGCGGTTCTGCCTATCCGTATGAACTGGTCAAAAAGGCTGGTGTCGATCTGGCCTCCCCCGCACCTTACCAGGCAGTGTTTGCGCGCATGAATAAAATCATGGATCAGATCGAGGCTATCAAAGCCAAACATTAAGCTTTTTATTTTCCAGGCCGTAGCATCTCCTGATTTTCACGGGGGCTGCTGCCCCCAATCATAGCCGCTCCCCGGCCTGGAGAAGCACCATATCCAGGTACAAAATGGAATACATCATGCAAAAGAAGTTCCTGTTGATTGCCTTGTCCCTACCCGGCCTGGCTTTGGCAGCGGAAGGAATGTGGACCCTGGATAATCTGCCCATACAAAAATTGCAGACTGAATATGGCTTCAAACCTGGTCCGGAGTGGATAAAGAACACCATGCTGAGTTCGGTCAAACTGCCTGGCTGCTCTGGTTCTTTTGTCTCCAAGGATGGCCTGGTAATGACGAATCATCACTGTGCATCCGGTTGCATAGAACAGTTATCAACCGCCAAACAAAACTATGTCAGCAATGGTTTCCTGGCAAGAAAATATGGTGAAGAACAGGTTTGCCCAGCCATGGAACTGAACCGGCTGGAAGACATCACCGATGTGACCGAAGATGTCCGGAAGGCGACTGCCGGCCTGGAAGGCGCGGCCTTCAAGCAGGCACAGAACGCGATCGAGGCCGCACTGACTGCAGCCTGCGTAGGCGACGACAAAGAAAAAACCCGTTGCGACGTCATTGACCTTTATCACGGTGGCCGTTACCACCTGTACAAATACCATCGCTATGCCGACACACGCCTGGTATGGGCTCCTGAAAAAGCCATAGCCTTTTTTGGCGGTGATCCGGACAATTTCAATTTCCCGCGCTATGACCTTGATATCACCATGCTGCGCGTGTATGAAAACGGCAAACCGGCAGAAATCAAAAACTATTTCCCATTCAGCAAAAATGGTCCGCAAGAAGGTGAAATGAGTTTTGTCACTGGTCACCCTGGCTCTACCCAGCGCCAACTGACCATGGCACAACTGATCAGCCTGCGCGATATTGGCCTGATTGATAGCTTGCAGCATACGGCTGAATTGCGTGGCGTCGTCACCCAGTACCGTAAAACCAGCCCGGAAGCAGCACGTATTGCCGACCAGGCGCTGTTTGGCATAGAAAACCGCTACAAAGCTGGCACAGGCAAGTTGCAAGCCCTGCTTGATCCAGAATTCATGGCACGCCAGCAGGCAGACGAAACTGCGCTGCGTCAGTTCGTCAATTCCCGGCCAGAACTGAAAGAAAAAATCGGCGGAGCATGGGATGCGATTGCCCGGGCACAGGACAGCTATCGCCAACTGTTCAGAGTCACCAGCATGACTGAAGGTGCAGAAGCCTTCAACAGCAATTATTTCCGTCTGGCGCGTATGCTGGTGCGCGCTGCCGAAGAAAAAGCCAAGGCGAATGCCGAACGCTTGCCCGAATTTATCGATACTCGCCTGCCCACTGTGCAGCAAAACCTGTTTTCCAAAGCGCCCATCTACCCTGAATTTGAAAAACTCAAACTCACACACTCTTTAACCAAAATGCGCGAAGACCTTGGTGTGGACCATGCCTTCGTCAAACAGGTGCTAGGTAAATTATCGCCAGAGCAACTGACGGATAAACTGATCGATCGCACCCGGCTGGGCGATGTCGAATACCGAAAAACTCTGTGGAATGGTGGCAAGGAAGCCATTGCCCTGTCGGACGACCCCTTCATCAAGCTTGCATTGGCTGTCGAAGCAGAATCACGTATGTACCGCAAACGCATGGAACAGGAAGTGCAGGCTATCGTACAGAAAAATTCCGAATTGATTGCCCAGGCGCGTTTTGCACAATCGGGTACCAGTGTCTACCCGGATGCCACGGCCAGTCTGCGCCTGTCGTATGGCGAAGTCAAAGGCTGGGATCAGGGCGAACACAAAATCCGCCCCTTCACCAATTTTTCCGGTGCCTTTGAACGTGATACCGGGGCCCATCCGTTTGCGCTGCCTGCTTCCTGGCATGCCGCAAAGGGCAAGCTGCACCTGCTACAGCCCTACAATTTTGTAACTACCAATGACATCATAGGCGGCAATTCTGGCAGCCCCCTGATCAACCGCAATGGTGAAATCATTGGCCTGGCCTTTGATGGCAATATCCATTCCCTGGGTGGAGCCTTCTGGTACGACGGCCGCAGCAACCGCACCGTTGCGGTACACAGTGGCGGCATACTGGAAGCCATGGATAAAATCTACAATGCCAAGGAATTGCTGAACGAACTGACAGGCAAATAAGCAAACATGAGCAAACATGAACAAACATTGACAACACCAGGTTAAAACCTCATTGCCCACAGCGGCATTGAGGTTTTTTCATCTGTGCACTTCAGAATAACTTTCCCTCTCTTTTGATCCTGATCAACAGCGTCCCGCTTGCTCGCTAGTAAAGTAACAAACAAAATAGCAAGGAGGCCCGCCATGTCTGCCAGGACAATTTACCCCGCTTCACTCAGCATCATACAAGACGAGCACGAACATCTTTCGTCCGTTATTCAGGGCATGCGTTACTTTGTAAGAAAGATAGAAGGTGGTGGAACTGCGCCTGAACTGAAAGTTTTCCGCGCCATGCTGTACTACATCATGGAATATCCGGAAAAGGTGCACCACCCCAAAGAAGAACAGTATTTGTTTGCCAAGATCAAGGAAAGAACCCATCAGCTGGACAATGAGCTTGATGCGCTCAGCGAACAACATGCAAAGGGAGAATTAATGGTACACCGGCTATTCCACGCCCTGCTTGACTATGAATTTGGCGGCAAGCCAGCCTTTGCGAATTTCCGCGATTTGGTCGAGCAATATGCGCAATTTTATTTCGCCCATATGCGTGCTGAAGAAGAAAAAATTATCCCTGTCGCCAGACAGGTGCTGAATGATCACGACTGGAAAGAAATAGATACTGCCTTTCTGCAAAACCGTGCACATCTGGATGAAGCCGGTGCCCGCTATAAATATGAGGAATTGTTTTCACTGATTGTCAATATCACACCCGCCCCTATTGGCGTGGCAGATCCACTCTGACATCACCAGCATGGAGGCATTCAAGCACGTCGCGACGACAGTACAATGCCACCGACGATACACATAAAAGCCACGGCATGAAACAGATGGGGCGATTCACCCAGAAAAGCAGCCGACATCAGGGCAGCGAACAAGGGTGTCAGGTTATTGAAAAATGCGGCTACGTTCGGCCCCACCCGCTGCACACCCAGGCCCCAGCAGCGAAAGGCAATGACCGCAGGGCCAATCGCCACAAAAGCCAGTGCAGCAAACAACATGGGATTCCAGTGTATGGCAGGCTTCATCAAGGTCCATTCGGCAGCCGAAAAAGCCGCCGACCACAGTACGCCAAAACTGACCTGAGCCAGCAAAAAATCGGCCCAGCGATTGCGCAATTCAGCATCATCACCACGTGTCAGCAACCAGCTATAAAGCGACCAGGCAATGGTGGCGATGATCATGAACAGATCACCCGGCACCAGCCGCAAGGCCAGTAACTGTGCCAGTTCACCCCGGCTTAATACCAGCAAGACGCCAGCGATGGACATCGCCGCACCTGCCAGTTGCCAGCGTGTGACTTTGGCCTGAAAGAACAGACTGCCAACAATCAGCATCCATACCGGCATGCTGGCGGCAACCAGCGTTACATTGATGGGCGAAGAACTTTGCAGCGCCAGGTATTGCAAGGCATTGTACAAACCCACACCCAGCAAACCCAATACTGCATAGCGTCGCCAGTTGCGCCACAACGTGCTGTCACGCCGATAGATGCGAAAAGCCATTGGCAACAAAATTAAAAAAGCCAGCACCCAGCGTATGAAGTTGAGGGTAATTGGCGGCAGCATTTCATGAATCATGCGCCCGACAATCGCATTACCCGACCACAGCAAAGGCGGCGTGACCAGCAGGAGTATGGTAGATGGCGTCAGTTTATGATTCATGAATACGCAGTAAATCAGGCAATTTTATGCAGGCAATGAAAATTGCCAGTGATCAGTGACAGGCCGTCAGCATACCGCAAGCAAGCTTTGCCTGCGTCCATGACATTGAGGACTCTGTCATCGATGATCATCGCTGCAGACTTTCCCACACTTTTTGCAGCCGCTTGACAGACACCGGCATGGGCGTACGCAGTTCCTGAGCAAACAGCGATACCCTCAGTTCTTCCAGCAACCAGCGGAATTCCAGCAGTTTGGGGTCAGCATCCACGCCAGTCTTGCGTGGATGACGCTGCCATGCCTGGGCCACGCTATTCCATTCTGCCAGCAATTTCTGGTCACGCGCAGGATCGGCGCGCAGCTTGTCCATGCGTACCGTGATGGCTTTCAGATAGCGGGGGAAATGCGATAACTGAGTGAAATCATTGTCCGCAATAAAGTGTTTGGTCACCAGCATTTGCAACTGTGTCTGCATATCGGCAGCCGCCTGTGCATGGGCCTTGATGCCTTGCAGCTTCTTGGGCAAGCCATGGTATTCAGCCAGTATCTGCGCGGCTGTGCGGGCAATTTCATTCGCCAGCAAATTCAACCTTGCCTTGCCTTCATCACGACGTTTGTTGAATTCACCTGAATTGGCAGGTAAAGGGCTTTGCAGGAAAGCACTTTCTATGGCGACCTGAATAATCTGGTCACGCAATTCCTCCTGCGAACCCAGGGCCATGAACTGCATGCCCATCTGCTGCAAGCCAGGAATATTTTTTTCCAGGAACTTGATCTGCTCTTTTAATTGCAAGGCAAACAGACGTCGCAAACCTGTGCGATGTATGCGAGCTGCTTCATCCGGATCATCGAACACTTCAATGTGGCAATGCGTGATTTTGTCTACCAGTGCAGGATAACCAATCAGCGTTTGTTTCCCCTGCTGGACTTCCAGCAATTCAGGCAGGCTGTCAAAGGTCCATGCGGTCAGGTTTTCCTGTTTGAATGCAGGTACTGCGGCGCTCGTCTGAATGCTCGCAGTTACAGGTTTGCCAGTGTTGCGGACTGACTTGTCTTCTTCGACAGCAGTCTGTTTGGTCACAACTGAATTTGTATCCAGCAGGGCCAGTTTCTCTGCGCTGGCAATACGCTGAAAACTCTCGCGTGCCTGACCACCAAATTCTGCCCTCAGGCTGGCCAGGTTACGGCCCATTTCCAGTTGGCGACCATGCTCATCGACGACTTTGAAGTTCATCGTCAGATGCACGGGTACGGTCTCGAATTTAAAATCCGTGGTCTTGCACAGCAAGCCTTTTTGCTCGCGTATGTCGGCAATCACGGCATCCAGGAAATTGCCCTTACCAAAATCATTGCGCTCACAAAAACCTGCCGCATATTCTGGGATAGGCACACAATGACGACGTATCTTTTGCGGCAAGGATTTGATCAGCAAATGCACTTTTTCTTTGAGCATGCCAGGCACCAGCCATTCGCAGCGGTCTGCCGATACCTGATTCAAAGAAAATAAAGGCACAGTCAGAGTCACGCCATCGCGTGGACTGCCCGGTTCAAAGTGATAACTCAGTTGCAAGGCTACACCCGAGACCTGCATGGTCTTGGGGAATAAATCCGTGGTCACGCCTGCTGCCTCATGACGCATCAACTCGTCCTTGTTCAGGTACAGGAGCTTGGGATTGGCCCTGGTCGCTTCTTTATGCCATTGTTCAAACAGGACTGCGTTCCAGACATCGGCTGGCAAGTGCTGATCATAAAAAGCCACGATCAGCTCTTCATCCACCAGCACATCCAGGCGGCGTGATTTATGTTCGAGGTTTTCTATCTCGCGTACCAGTTTCTGGTTATACGCAAAGAAAGGGGCACGGGTATCAAACTCGCCCTCGACCAGGGCATCGCGGATGAACATTTCACGTGCTTCTGCCGGATGGGTCAGGCCATATTGCGTGCGGCGCTGACTGTATACAACCAATCCATACAGGGTGGCGCGTTCAAAGGCAGATACCTGGCCGACGCGTTTTTCCCAGCGCGGTTCGCCATAAGATTTTTTCAGCAGGTGCTCGCCGATTTTTTCCAGCCATTCCGGATTGATCTGGGCAATACAGCGTCCATACAGGCGTGTGGTATCCACCAGTTCAGCCGCCATGATCCAGCGTCCGGCTTTTTTGGCCAGGGTAGAACCGGGCCAGATATAAAACTTGATGCCACGCGCACCCAGGTAATGCGCTTCTTCATCCGACTTGTAGCCGATATTGCCCAGCAAACCCGTCAACAATGACAGATGCAATTGCTCATAGGTGGCTGGTGCTTCATTCAAACGCCAGCCTTGTTCCTTGACGATGGTCAGCAACTGGGAATGCACTTCACGCCATTCACGCAAGCGCATCTGGCTCAGGAAATTGGCGCGACAATTATCTTGTAGCTGACGATTGGTTTTCTTGTGCTCGATGGCATCTTCAAACCATTTCCAGATTTTCAGGTAAGACTGGAATTCAGATTTTTCATCGGCAAATTTCTTGTGCGCCATGTCTGCCGCAGCCTGCGCTTCCATGGGGCGGTCGCGCGGGTCTTGCACCGACAGGGCAGCAGCGATGATCAACACTTCCTGCAAGGCCTGGTTGTCACGGGCAGCCAGAATCATACGGCCCACACGCGGGTCCAGTGGCAGTTTGGCGAGTTGCCTGCCAACCGGCGTCAACTGATTGACATCATCCATCGCCCCCAGTTCTTGCAAAAGCTGATAACCGTCAGCAATCGCCCGGCCCGGCGGTGGCTCAATGAAAGGAAAAGTTTCAACATCAGTCAGACGCAGGGATTTCATGCGCAAGATGACGGCAGC
The DNA here is from genome assembly GCF_049340205.1 of Undibacterium sp. Ji49W. Classification (NCBI taxonomy): domain Bacteria; kingdom Pseudomonadati; phylum Pseudomonadota; class Betaproteobacteria; order Burkholderiales; family Oxalobacteraceae; genus Undibacterium; species Undibacterium sp. Ji49W. The sequence goes on from NZ_JBMPOW010000009.1 coordinate 254,639, forward strand.
CAGCGACGAACGCAAAATTTCGGGTTCGGTAAATTTTGGTCTTTGCAGATAATCCTGTTCATCAAACAGGCGTATGCACACACCAGCCGCAACGCGACCGCAACGACCGGCGCGCTGATTGGCAGCCGACTGGGCGACAGCCTCTATCTGCAATTGTTCGACTTTATTCCTGTAACTATAGCGTTTGACACGTGCCAGGCCAGCATCAACGACATAGCGTATGCCAGGCACGGTTAGCGAGGTTTCTGCCACATTCGTGGCCAGCACGATGCGACGTGCATTCGAAGTCTTGAATACCCTCTCCTGCTCCTGCGCCGACAGGCGGGCGAACAGCGGTAAAATCTCTACATGCGGTGGATGGTGTTTGCGCAAGGCTTCGGCAGCGTCACGAATTTCACGCTCCCCCGGCAAAAACACCAGCACATCGCCAGAACCGACACGGCACAATTCATCAACGGCATCGGTAATCGCCGTCATCAGATCGCGCTCTTTATCTTTTTCGGTATCCTGTATGGGGCGATAGCGTACTTCTACCGGGTACAAACGACCTGACACTTCGATCACGGGAGCGGGTTTGGGCTCCGTCCCCCTGGTATCGGCAAAATGATTGGCAAAGCGCTGCGCATCTATCGTCGCAGAAGTGATGATGATCTTCAGGTCACGGCGCTTGGGTAATAATTGCTTCAGATAACCAAGCAAAAAATCAATATTCAGGCTGCGTTCATGCGCCTCATCGATGATGATGGTGTCATATTGCTTTAACAGCGGGTCGGTCTGGGTTTCTGCTAGCAAGATACCGTCAGTCATCAGCTTCACCGATGCGCCCTTGCTCAGGGTATCGGTAAAACGGACTTTAAAGCCTACATGCTCACCCAGCGGTGAATTCAATTCTTGCGCAATACGCTTGGCGGTAGACGACGCAGCAATCCGGCGTGGCTGGGTATGGCCGATCAGGCCTTTTTGACCACGTCCCAGTTCCAGACAGATTTTGGGTAATTGTGTGGTCTTGCCTGAGCCTGTTTCACCACAGACGATAATGACCTGATGCTTTTGCAAAGCCTCGGCAATTTCTGCCCGCTTGCCGGATACCGGCAACTCTTCGGGGAAGGTAATGGGCGGCAAGACATTGCGAAAAGGTAAAACCGGCTCTTCCTTGGCTGGCGCAGCTGGTCTTTGTTGATTATTTTCTCTGCGGCCTTTTACGCCTCTATCGCCACCATTGGCACCATCGGTACCACTGACGCGTCCAGGCCGGGGCCTGGCTGATTGCGGACGCGCCCCCTGCTGCCGCGCCTGTTGCACTTTGGGAGGACGATCTTGTCCAGCGCCGCCAACATTGAGATTGAGCGGCTTGTTTTCCGGTACTTCAGACTTCGCGGTAGTCTCACGCAATTGTTGTCGAAGCTCTCGCAATCCCGATAAACCATCTATCGCACCGGGCATTGCTTTTTTGGGGGAGTTTTTAGGTGTTTGATTTGAAGACATAGCGCTACGCATTATCCCAGATTTTTACGCTGCACAGGAAATGTTGCACTGTTTGCCATAACACTGCGATATCACTGCCGTCTCACTCCTGTCAAAACAATAATGCGAATCAGTGCGTATCGGCCTTGCAACAAGCATCAAATCATATAAATAAATCCCCTCTTTATTTATCCTATAATGAATAAAACTGGAATTTGAGACGGCGACCACCTTGAGTCTATGCAGCAGTTTGTATAGCTATCTAGTAGTCTGAAGTAGCCCAGATTCCTGTCTAAATAAAGAACCTGTTTCATCAACAAAAATGAAATACGTTTCAGTCAAAATCCAGCCGCGTGAGGATTAAAATGAAAACCTGGATTATCCTGCTCTTCGCCAGTTTGCTGAGCGCCTGCGCCAGCCAGCCCAACCAAAAATTAAGCGGCCTGCAACTAAATGATCAGGGTTTTGGCCCGGCACCGTCATCCATCAATGCCGAAGATGTCATGGCGCTCAGCAAGGAAATGCATGCTTACCTGAAAAATGATATTGCTACCCAGCTACGTGGCAAATCCCCGCAAAAGGCCTTGTTTGACGCACTTTCCACCAAAGGCCAGATCAAGCTTGAATACGATGCGGAAATGACCCGCAATGCAGCACAGGCCTTCAGCGCCCGCTCCGGCAATTGCCTGTCACTGGTTTTGATGACGGCAGCACTGGCAAAAGAGCTGGGTATGGATGTGCAATTTCAAAATGTCCTGATGGATGAATCCTGGAGCCGTAACAACGATATTTACTTTGCGGCAGGACATGTGAATATCGTACTGGGAAACAAATCGGGATTCCGGCACTCTACCCAGGAGTTCAGTCAATCCATGGTGATCGACTTCCTCCCGCCCAGGGATCTGCGTGGCCAACGTGCGGAACTGATACGTGAAGCCACCGTCATTGCCATGTACTTCAACAATCGTGCCGCCGAATCCCTGGCACAACACAAGATTAACGACGCTTATTGGTTTGCCCGCGCCGCTCTGGTGAGCGACCCTGACTTCATTGCCGCCTACAATACTTTGGGTGTGGTGTACCGCCAGCATGGCGATCTGACTTTATCCGAAAATGTATTCAAGCAGATTCTGAGCAAAGAAAGAGAAAACACCATGGCGCTCAGCAACCTGGTCGAAGTATTGCGCAAGGCTGACCGTCTGCCTGAAGCACAACTATATGCCGACAGACTGGCAAACTTGCAACCGAATGCCCCCTTCCATTACTTCAACCGTGGTCTGGCAGCCATGGATCGCGGTGAATATGCCGAAGCGAAAGCCCTGTTCAAACAGGAAATCAAACGGGATTCGAATTACGACGAATTCCATTTATGGCTGGCACTGGCACATTTAAAACTGGGGGAAACCAAGGACGCGATAGAAGAACTGACACTGGCGCAGGCCAACAGCACCACCCGCAAGGCCCAGAATTTATATGCCGGCAAACTGGAAAGGATCAAGGCTGCTTACCATTAATTCACTCATTAAGCACACACTAAGCACTCACCAAGCCATTCATTGAGCCATTCAGAGCTACCCTATCAGGCACATCCTGACACCAGTTCAGGAGCCTGATTGACAACAATGTTGAATTCGACGGCGTTGGATGGTCATCTGTTTTCTCGTCTCAGATTATAATTGGCGGATGGAAAATCCCGTTCAATTCGTTCAATGGCTGCGCTCAGTCGCGCCGTATATTCATGCCTTCCGTGGAAAGACCTTTGTGGTCGCCTTTCCCGGTGAGTTGGTCATGGCAGGTGCACTGCCAGTTCTAGCCCAGGATTTATCACTTTTACATGCACTTGGCATTAAAGTTGTCATTGTCCATGGCTCACGACCCCAGGTTGCCGAGCAACTGGCCCTGCGTAATGTCGAAGGCAGCTTTCACAATGGCATACGCATTACCGATACCGCAGCGCTGGAGTGTTCGAAAGAGGCCGCTGGTGAATTGCGCCTGGATATTGAAGCCGCCTTCAGCCAGGGCTTGCCGAATACGCCCATGGCACATTCTGCCATCCGCATCATTTCAGGTAATTTTGTCACCGCCAAACCGATAGGCATCGTGGGCGGTGTGGATTTCCAGTTAACGGGTATCGCCCGTAAAGTGGCGTACGACACCATCCACCGCATTCTGGATGCCGGCAATCTGGTACTGCTTGGCCCGCTAGGCTTCTCCCCCACCGGCGAAGCCTTCAACCTGACCATGGAAGACGTAGCCGTATCAACCGCCACGGCCTTGCGTGCCGACAAGCTGATTTTTATCACCGAAACACCAATGATGGTGGATCAGGACAATGATGAAATCCGCGAATTGTCTTTCATGCAGGCTGAACAAGAGTTAAAAGCCAGCTATTTGCCGCCAGACTCTGCTTTTTATCTGGAACACGCCGTCAAGGCTTCACGTGGTGGTGTACCACGGATACATATCGTGCCCTACAAGATGGACGGCTCGGCCCTGCTGGAATTGTTTACCCATGATGGCGTAGGCACCATGGTGTCATCAGAAAACCTGGAAAGCCTGCGCGAAGCCACGATTGAAGATGTCGGCGGCATCATCAAGCTGATCGAACCGCTGGAAGCCGATGGCACCCTTGTGAAACGTGGACGCGAGCTGATAGAGCGCGAAATCAATTATTTCTCCGTAATAGAGCATGACGGCGTGATCTTTGGCTGCGCCGCACTGTACCCTTTCCCATTCGAAAAAATGGCAGAAATGGCTTGCCTGACCGTCAACCCCGATGTGCAAAGCCAAGGCGATGGTGAACGCATCCTCAAGCATATGGAAAAACGCGCACGCCGCGCTGGCTTCCACAGCCTGTTTGTGCTGACTACACGCACTGCACACTGGTTCCTGAAACGTGGTTTCGTCAATGCCTCATTCGATGATTTGCCCAAAGACAGGCAAAAAATGTATAACTGGCAACGCAAATCACTGGTTCTGATCAAGCAACTCTAAGCAACCACAGGTCACAGGCCGTATAATCACGCTGTTTTCGAGATTTAGCAAAAGGAGTAACACCATGGCCCGTACGGTCCACTGCATCAAATTAGACAAAGAAGCCGAAGGTCTGGATTTTCCACCGTATCCAGGTGAACTGGGCAAACGGATTTATGAAAGCGTGTCCAAAGAAGCCTGGGCTGCCTGGCTCAAGCATCAGACCATGCTGGTAAATGAAAACCGCCTGAACCTGGCCGATACCCGTGCCCGCAAATATCTGGCAACCCAGATGGAAAAGCATTTCTTTGGAGATGGTGCCGACGCTGCATCCGGTTATGTACCGCCAACTGACTAAATGCCTGACTGACATTAATCAGTATCCAGCAAAAAGCCCGCTATTTCAGCGGGCTTTTTGTTGGTAGCAAGACTTAGCTTAGAGCCAACGCTTCAGAACTGCAAGGTTTTAACGCCTTCACTGGTACCCAGCAGGCAAACATTGGCACCCTGCTGCGCAAACAGACCCACGGTCACCACACCAACGATATTATTAATCGTCGCTTCCAGCGCTACCGGGTCTGCGATCTGCAAGCCATGTACATCCAAAATCATATTGCCATTGTCCGTCAACAAGGGCTGGCCATCTTTCAAACGCAAACGGGCTTCGCCACCCAGAGCATTGAGCTTGCGGGCGACGACAGCATGTGACATCGGTATCACTTCTACCGGCAAGGGAAACTTGCCCAGCTTATCCACCAGCTTTGAGCCGTCGGCAATGCAAATAAATTTTCCAGCGACCGAAGCCACGATTTTTTCACGTGTCAATGCGGCACCACCACCCTTGATCATGGCACCCTGCGGGGTAATTTCATCTGCGCCGTCAATATACACAGGCATGGAGACTACATCGTTCAAATCCAGCACGGTAATGCCATGTCCGCGCAGACGTGCTGCGGTTGCTTCGGATGAGGCCACAGCCGCCTTGATCTTGTGCTTGATCTTGGCCAGTTCATCAATAAAAAAATTGGCTGTCGAGCCGGTGCCTACGCCAACAATGTCATTTTCAACCACATAGGCTATGGCAGCCTGGGCCACTGCCAGTTTTAATTCATCTTGCGTCATGGTGCATTTCCATCAAAGTTAATCATTTGCCCGAATTTTACAGGACAGACTGATCGTCTTTGCAGATTCTGGATGAAATTGCGTCAAACCGGCCACAGGGGTGCATCTTCCATCAGTGCCACCTGCTCGCGTAATTCCAGTATGCGGTCTTGCCAATACCTTTGGCTGTTAAACCACGGGAAAGCCGCCGGAAAGGCAGGATCGCTCCAGCGCTGTGCCAGCCAGGCTGAGTAATGAATCAGACGCAACGTGCGCAATGCCTCTATCAGGTACAACTGGCGGCTTTCAAATTCAAAGAAATCTTCATAGCCAGCCAGGATATCCGTCAATTGCTGCTGCATGTCCTGACGGTCGCCCGACAGCAGCATCCATAAATCCTGTATGCCCGGACCCATGCGGCTATCATCAAAATCCACAAAATGTGGGCCAGCCTGTGCACCGGATTCCAGCCACAAGACATTCCCAAGATGGCAATCGCCATGCAGACGTAATAGCTGCATGTCTCCGGCACGGTCATAGCAACGCTGTATGCCATCCAGCGCCTGCTGGCTGACACTTTCATAGGCTGGCAACAGATCAGGAGGGATAAAGTCATGCGCCAGCAGCCAGGCACGCGGCTGCACGCCAAAGGTTTCCGGATTAATAGCTGGCCGCTCGCGATAGCTGGCAAGGGCACCCACGGCATGAATACGGCCAATAAAACGCCCTAGCCATTCCAGGGTTGCGGCATCGCCGGTTTCCGGCGCCCTGCCAGTTTGCCTGGCAAACAAGGCAAAGCGAAAACCCTGGTAGTGGCGCAGGCTGCTGCCGTCAGCCGCCTGCATTGCACCAACTACCGGAATCTCATGTTGCAATAGCTCACGCACAAAATCATGTTCTTCATTGATGGCAGTATCCGTCCAGCGCAAGGGGCGGTAAAATTTGACGACCACAGGTACATCGTCTTCCATGCCTATCTGGTAGACCCGGTTTTCATAGCTGTTCAGGGCCAACATGCGGCCATCGCTGCGCAGACCGCTGCTTTCAACAGCGTCCAGCACCAGTTCTGGCGTCAAACCGGCAAAAGAGTCTGGGAGATTGGTATTTGTCATGTTGGCTATTGTACGTGTGCCAAAGCCTGTACGGCACAAAAGACCTGCACAGCCAGCAAACAAAGCGCTAAACTGCCGGTATTTTCAATCTCCAATTCAAGAGCGATCCATGCATCTCGACGAACCCTTAAGCGACAAAGAATTCAATGAACTCGACAAATTCCTGATGTCGGACAAGGTCGGCGACGATGGCATGACCATGGACGCCCTGCACGGCTACCTGACCGCCATCGCCCTGGGGCCGGAAATGATACCCATGGCAGAATGGCTGCCACTGGTATGGGGTTTGCCGGATGCGGGTGAACCCAAGTTCAAGAATGAAAAGGAAATGCAGCGCATCACCGGTCTGGTGGCGCGCTTCATGAATGAAATCCAGATCACTTTTGAAGTTGCACCACAGGAATATGAACCGCTGTTCTGCGTCATGGAACAAAATGGCAAAGAACTGATTGATGGTGAAACCTGGGCCTGGGGCTTCTGGGAAGGCATGCAACTGCGCGAAGAAGCCTGGGAAACAGCCTGGGAATCGGAAGAAATCGGCCCCTTGCTACAGCCCATCTACCTGCTGGGTGCAGAAGAAATCGAAGAAGAAGAATTGAAATTCGTCGATACACCAGAAAAATGCCATGAACTGGCATTGACGCTGGAAGCATCCATCCCCACCATACGCCGTTTCTGGGCCCCCTTGCGTAAATCCGGTGTAACCACCGTCAAGCGCGATACCCCCAAGGTCGGCAGAAATGACCCTTGCCCGTGCGGCAGCGGCAAAAAATACAAAGTCTGTTGCGGTGCCGATACTGATAACGAGCCCACGCTGCACTAATCCGTCCAGCACTGTTCGTCAGGCAAACCCGGCGCTGGAGGGAAACCTCTAGCGCAAAACCGCCCTGCCAGCATGTCTTCATGCTATTTTTGTGTTCCTCAATTCGATGCTGGAGACCACAATGAGCTTGCAAGAACAATTCAACCAGGCACTGGCCGATTCCAAAAATCTGCCAGAACGTCCGGACAACATGACCCTGCTGAAAATCTATGCCCTGTTCAAGCAAGGCAGTGGTGGCGATGCAACTGGCGATCGCCCTGGCATGACCGACTTTGTCGCCCGCGCCAAGTTTGATGCCTGGGCAGAACTCAAAGGCACCACCCAGGAAGCCGCCATGCAGCAATATGTAGATCTGATCAACGACCTCAAGGATTAATCAACGATTAAGCACCTGTTTACGATCTGTAGCGAGCGGGCGTCAGCGAGGTCAGGGTAACCAAGCGCAGCGCAAAAAGCGGAATGTACTCTGGTACATGAGCATTTTGAGCAACGCATGTGCCTCGCGTGGTCTTTGATTGCGCCCGCGCAGTAAGATCGTGAACAGGTTCTAAGCCGCCGGGTTTAACCAGTCTCGCGGCCTGCCCTCGGTCAGGCCAGCGATCAGATTGTCCGCAGCACGATTCGCCATTGCCCGCCGGGTTGCCTCTGAAGCACTGGCAATATGCGGTGTCAGCACCACATTTTGCAGGGTCAAAAAGTCTGGATGGAATTTGGGTTCGTTCTCAAACACATCCAGGCCCGCTGCTGCAATCCTGTGCTTGCGTAAAGCTGCTATCAATGCCTGATCGTCCACAATACCGCCACGCGCCAGATTGACCAGGGTCGCGCTGGGTTTCATGAGTTCAATTTCAGCTGCGCCTATGCAATGATGCGAGGCCGGTGAATACGGCAAGACCAGCACCACGTGATCGGCCTGGGCCAGCAATTCTTCCTTACTCACATACCGGGCATGATTCGCGTGCGCCTCCTGTTCAGCACTCAATCGCGAACGGTTGTGATATACGACCTTCATATCAAAACCCATAGAGCGCCGCGCTATCGCCTGCCCTATCCTGCCCATGCCGATAATACCCAGGGTGGCACCATGCACATCCGCCCCCAGGAAAGAGTCATAACGCCACTTGGTCCACTTGCCAGCGCGCAGCCAGTGCTCAGATTCCGTCACCCGCCTGGCCGTCGCCATCAGCAACGCCCAGCCAAAGTCAGCAGTCGTTTCATTCAATACTTCCGGTGTATTGCTGGCCATGACGCCATGCGCGGTACAGGCAGGCACGTCAATATTGTCGTAACCCACAGCCATGCTGGCGACCATCTTCAGATCTGGCAACTGCTGCAATAACTCCGCATTGATTTTGGCACTGGCGGTCGCCAGGGTACCAGCCTTGCCCTTCAACTTCGCAGCCAGCTCAGCAGGTGTAAAAATCACATCATCCTGATTCGATTCGACTTCAAAATGTGCTGAAAGACGGGTCAATACTTCAGGAAAAATAGCGCGCGTAACAAGAATGGCGGGTTTCATGCATATCCTTTTAACAATAAAACAAGACTACAACCCTTCTCGGGCTGCTTCAGAATCCATTTACATCAAGTTGACATCATAAACCTTTCCTCTATTTTTCTCATTCAGCCTTGTAAGCTTGATAGATGCATTGCCAGGTCAGCACTTGCCCTGAAAGTTTTAGTTGCCTACTTAACAATTTACCCGAACATTCCTCATCCTTAGTACCCCGCCGCGCCCATTCCTCCCGCCTCTCCCTGCCCTCCCCCTAAATCCCACCATATCTTATTTGCCCAATCAATCCAATTCAAGAATTTCAAGTAGCCAATTGAAGCATCTTAAAAACAATTAATGGAAGTACGAATAATTTCCAGTTTTGCATAAACTTTTCTTACTAAGTCTGGATAAATTCTGTTCAAACGGGACACTTTTTAAAAAGCATTGTTGTCACGTAATCGACTGATCTACACAAAGGTAAATAAAACATGGTTGCAATTGTTAGCGGAAACAGCACAGGGTTGAACTTAACGTCCTCGACCAATCTTGGCCAGCGCGGCAACCTGGGTTCAGCAGCACAAGGCAAGACCGGCGAGCAAAGCAGCGTCAATATTGCCAACGGCAACCTGGTCCTGCAAGACCGTGACAGCCTGCTGATCACCCGTGGCAACAATGTTTCCCTTCTGCGCACCTACAACAGCCAGGGCGTGCTCAGCGACGACAACACCGATAGCTGGTGGATCAATGGCTACCGCCGCCTCACCAACCTGACAGGCACCTTGAACCAGGCAGGCAGCAGCATCCAGCGCATGGGCACCGATAATTCGGTTCAGACCTACGACTTCGACGCCACCAGCCATACCTACATTGCCCGCGCCGGATCAGGCCGCTTTGACACACTCGCCTATGACAGCAGCAATACCAGCTGGACCTGGACCGACCCTGCTACCCAAAGCAAAGAAAGCTATGCCGCACATGGCGACACCTGGCGCCTGACGTCTGCCAGCGATGCCAATGGCAACG
>NZ_JBMPOW010000010.1:0-76049 GCF_049340205.1 Undibacterium sp. Ji49W
CTTCGTGGCCGAACAGGTTTTTGTAGATGGTGTTGACGGTTTGCGCTGTGGTCAGGTTGGCATACGTGTCTGCGTATTCTTTCTGAACGGAGAAGCTTTGCGCGATGTCTTTGAGGGACAGGTTGGATGCTGTCCAGTATGCCAGGCCCAATGGGTCCGCTGGACGGTTGAAATAAGCGATGTAAAGCTTTTGGATGTCTGCAGCGGGGTTGGCCATGAATATCTCTGATTAATTTAAAAATGTTAAATTACAATAGTTACACAATATTACAAATTTTAGCGACGCAAGATTAACACGTCAATCCTGATTTACCTGTGATTCGAATCACAAATACTCTTCCTGCTAAAGACTTGATCAAGAATTTACATTATCGCGATAGTGATCTCAACGTTTTCAGGCCAGGACTGGTAAATTAAACCCCTTTTGCGAGCTTTTTCTGTTGTTTAAGAGGTCATCAGATCAGGCACAAGGAAAACAGAAACAAGGTCTGGCGCTAAGGCTTATCTTTCCGTTATTTCCACATGGAAATAATTGTATTTACCTGGCAGTCATCGCCACCATTACAAGGGCTTGTCAATCATGGACGTCAGCAGGAAGGACAAGAAAAATTCCGGGAGGGCAGATACAATACGGGCCTTCTACCCCAAACGGCATTCCGACTTTGTTTACCTTCTGTAACAGGCAATTCGCTACCCCCTGCTTGCTGGCTCTGCTGTTGGCTGGTTTTTATAATCCCTCTTCAGCGGCCGATACCTGTGTGGGCAATCCTGCGCCGATTCGTTATCTGCTGACCTTTGATGACGGCCCCAGTGCCGTGCAGCCAGACAATCCGACAGAAACAGTATTGCGGACTTTGTCGAAAAACCCGTATCAGTCAGATATCAAGGCGATCTTCTTTACCCAGACACGCGCGGTCAATGGCGGTGGAACCGAGTACGGCCGCAGCCTGTTGAAACATGAAGTGGAAGAAGGTCATTTACTGGCCTTTCATACTGCGACGCCACGGCACTCCAACCACCGCTATCTGAAAGAGGATGAGTTTAATGCTTCACTGGCATCAGGCATTGCTGATCTGACCGGTATCACGGGTATTGCTCCCAAGCTGGTGCGGCCACCGTTCTGGAACTATGATGCACGCACGCTGGATACCTATCATAGCCATGGCTTACAAATGCTGTTGACGGATTTAAGTGCCAATGACGGCATTATTTACGGCATCAATTTCAGCCTGACCAAGCACCGCAACATGCGCAAGCTGTTGTTGGCAGCACGCCCGCACTGGTGCAACAACGAGATGCCTGTTGTGGATGGGGTAACGCCCATCGTCGTGACTTTTCACGATATCAATTCTTACACTGCCAGTCATCTGGAAGAGTATCTGGACATTCTGCTGGATGTCGCCAAAGAGCTGGACATCCCCACCAGTGAAAAACCATTTTACGATAACCGTGAAGAACTGGAACGGGCCGCCCTGGCGAGGGTAGTGAAAGACGCCAGCAATCCGCCAGAGTTGCCGGGTATATGGAACTGGTTCTGGAGTTTATTCCGCTGACAGAAGATCAATGTGCAAAAGTTGCGGTGGAGATGTTAGCTGCCCTGCACTGCACAGCGTGATGGACAATTCTGGATGTGGAAAGTGCAGGCATTCTGCATTTTCCATATTGAGTTTAGCATTAAGTTTTATACGTGCTTCCCTGCTAGTCCATAGCCGATAAAAATCATGCATACGATTGCCAACATCCTGTTGCTGCAACCAGGCATTTTCAACCGCATCAGCGGCATCAAATGCATGTAATGCCAATGCAGGAAAATCGCGATCAGGGTTCAACAATTCAATATCCAGACCGAGCCTGGTGCTGGCACTGAGCGCGCAGGCAACCCAGTTGCCGCTATGCGAAAGGCTGAAGCCAAGATCAGGACAAACCGGAAAATCCAGTTGCGGCGCATTGCCCGGACGCTCGGTCAATTGCAGCACACTGACAGGTACGTCCAGCAATTGGCTCAGACTGTGACGCAACAAAATGCGTCCAAGCAGAAATTGCCGCTGACGCTCTGATCTGACAAAGCGCTGGTAACGCTGTAATTCCGTTGGACCAAGCCATGATGTATAGCAAGCCAGTTCCCTATCTTCGATAAGGGAACTATCCACAAGCCAGATCTTAGCGACTGACATTACCAAGTGACTTGGCTATTTTTAAATTTAATTACCTTGATCAAAGCCTGACAAAATTTTATAAGTGATTTCAGTATTTGTTGCTTTGATTATTTCTATGCGCGCGCCCTTATAACCAAGTATCGACGACTCACCCAAATCGTACGTTACTTCGTTGTTATAGGCTGGTCGCGCATTGTCATTAAAAAACTCTCTGTATGCAAGCGTGATTCGATTTCCTATTTTTCCGTTATAAAATAAAGTTTGTTGAGAGATAGTCCCTGATTTTTTTATAACCTTGTTATTGAGTGAATATTTGATATCTGCACATTGCTCTTTACTAAAGCAAATTTTATTTTCGGCCTTATATAGATAAACTTCTTTTTTATCTTTCACAAACTTAATGCGTGTCGCATTTTCTGCATCGAATGGATACTCACCTTTGAGTAAAGGAATAGCACCAATCAACTCATCTTGTGCAATAACGAGTGATGGCTCCAATTGCCCCATTCCCTGCCTTAATAAACTCTCTCCTACACCTCTTGTCGCAATAGTGCCTATATCCGGATCAGTAAAAAAAGTTATTTCGGGTTTCTTTCTTGAGGCACATCCTGACAGCAAAAGAACCGACACCATCGCCACGGGTAGAATTTTTTTCCAGATACTCATATGGTTTTTCCAATATTAAAGAGTCTTCGACTAATACGTAATTTGTAATTCACAACATCATTTCAGGATGAATAAGTCTGGATCACAACTGAAATACGTTAATCAAATATTTAAATAATTTCAACATCCACAAAGATAACGCATGTGAGAATAAAATTACAATACTTTTTATTTATCATCAATCTTCACAAAATCTGCCTTGAGAACAACGCCAGCCATCAAGGCATTCACATGGCATTCAAATTCTGTTTCACTCGATTTTTCAACATTGTCATAGTTGCTGACGATATTGACCACAGCGTTGGCGCCCGAACTTTCAGCGCGCTTTTTCAGTTGCAACATGGCAGACAGGAATACCCAGTTGCAAGCCTGCTCCGTCGACTTGTTCAGGGCATTTGTTTTTTTATTTGTCTGATCGTTGAGGATTTTTTTCAGCACGGGCGGCGTAGCCTGCGAGCCAAAATAATATTTGACCTTGTCGCCCAGTCTGTACTGCGCATTATTGGTGGCCATCGCGGTTGCGATAGGCAACATCACTACATTGTCAGCAGCCACAGCCGGCAATGCAAATCCAGCCAATGTGGTCAGTGCAATTACAGTAGAAAGCAATTTTTTCATGTTCCATCTCCCGGTTAAAAAAACACGCTATCAGCACACGTGACTATCACGCATATTTTTTGAAAATCAAAGAGGTATTGATGCCGCCAAATGCGAAATTGTTCGACATGACGTATTCGCAATCAATGGCCCTGCCCTCGCCTGTGATGTAATCCAGTTCTGCGCATTGCGGATCAAGCTCCTGCAAATTGATGGTGGGGGCGAACCAGCCTTCACGCATCATTTCTATGCTGATCCAGGCTTCCAGTGCGCCGCATGCACCAAGGGTATGTCCCATATAGCTTTTCAGTGAACTGATGGGTATGGCATTGCCAAACACCTGGGCAGTGGCCTGGGTTTCGGCAATATCACCCTGTTGCGTACCGGTACCATGTGCATTGACATAGGCGATATCGGACGGCTGCAATTGCGCATCTTCCAGTGCCAGTTGCATGGCGATCTTCATGGTTTCTGCATTCGGTTGCGTCACATGGCAGCCGTCACTGTTGGTACCAAAACCGACCAGTTCTGCATAAATTCTTGCACCACGTGCCTGTGCATGTTCCAGCTCTTCCAGTATCAGGCTGCCGGCCCCCTCACCTATCACCAGACCATCACGACCGGCATCAAAGGGGCGTGGTGTATCTTGCGGATTGTCGTTACGCACGCTGGTGGCAAACAGGGTGTCAAACACGGCTGCTTCGGTGGCACATAATTCTTCGGCACCACCGGCAATCATGGCAATTTGCTTGCCGCTGCGTATAGCTTCATAGGCATAGCCTATGCCCTGGCTACCTGAAGTGCAGGCGGATGAAGTCGTGATCACACGACCGGTCAAACCAAAAAACACGCCGATATTGACTGGTGCCGTATGTGCCATCATTTTGATATAGGTGGTCGCATTGATGCCTTTGGTGGTACGTTCTTCCATCATGCGGCCAAAATCCCCGATGGCACTGGGCGTGCCTGCCGATGAACCGAAAGAGATTCCCATCTTCCCGCTGGTCAGCAAGGGGTCATCCAGCAAGCCTGCATCGATCAATGCCATTTCGCTGGCGCGGGTTGCCATCAGGGCGACTCTACCCATGCTGCGGGTGGCTTTGCGGTGGTAGCGTTCATTCAGTTCAAATGGCGCAGCCGGTACGCCCAACTGTGTATTCAGGCCATCATAGTCGCTCCATTCCTGCATGCGCACAACGGCATTGCGGAATTCACCCAATTGCTTGCGGATAGCCGGCCAGTCATTACCCAAAGGGCTGATGCCAGCCATGCCGGTCACGACGACGCGGCGATTCTGTCGATTAATGCTCATACTCATACCCAAACTCATGCCATACCTCCATTAACCGATATCACCTGTCGTGTCACATAAGCGGCATCTTCATGCATGAGAAAACTGACGACGGCGGCCACCTCTTCCGGCTTGCCGACACGACGTGCAGGTATCATTTTCAAGGCTTCTTCCAGTGGTACTTCGCTGATCATGTCGGTTTCTATCAAGCCTGGTGCCACACAGTTGACGGTGATGGCACGCTTGGCCAATTCTACGGCCAGTGCCTTGCTGGCACCGATGATACCCGCCTTGGCGGCGCTATAGTTGACCTGGCCACGATTGCCCACCAGGCCAGACACTGAAGCCATGGTAACGATGCGGCCCGGTTTGCGGCGCTGTACCATGGGCATGACCAGAGGATTGAGCACATTATAAAAACCGTCCAGATTGGTATTGAGGACAATATCCCAGTCTTCGCCCGACATGGCCGGAAAAGCATTATCCCTGGCCACGCCAGCATTGCAGACGACGCCGTAATAGCAACCATGTGCTTCCACATCTGCCAGCAGCAGCGCTGCGGCATTGTCCCGTTCGCTGATATCAAACTGCAATACGCGGGCTGCACGGCCCATGGCAATAATTTCAGCCGCGACAAGCTCAGCCTCTTCACGCTGGGTACGGCAATGCAATACGATATCGTAGCCATCACGGGCCAGACGCAAGGCAATGGCCTTGCCTATGCCGCGTGAAGATCCGGTTACCAGCACACTCTTACTCATCTCTAACTCCGTTGCAGAAATTCTTTGGCATCAGCCGGTTGAAATACCGTGATGGTGGCAACAGCCAGCGACACACCGCTTGCCTGGTCACGGATGGCACACTCAAATGCCCCTAATCCATTGTCCCCTTGCAAGACCCGCTGTATCTGCACTTCCAGCACGCTGCCGGTGGCAAATACCGGCTGGCTGCAATCGTAACGCCGGGTTCCCAGCAAAAAACCGACCTTCACCGGTTCATTGCCCAGGCTGGCAAGATAGCCAGCATGGGCGGCTATCGCCTGCGCCATGTATTCGATACCGACCCAGGCATCCACGCCTTGCGGTTTGCAAAACAGAGTTTCTGGCCGGATAGCCACTTCAGCAGTCAGGGTTTCGGCATCGGCCGCCAGCACCCGGTCCAGCAAGACCATCTCGCCATCATGCGGGACCAGGCTACGAACCGGAGGAAACACCGGCGGAAATACACTTACGTCGGTTTGATTCATTCTGTTTTCCCCAACACCAGGCATGCGTTCGATCCGCCAAAAGCAAAAGAATTGCTGACTATCCAGCGCAAGGGCTTACCTGTCTGCTGCCGTGGTGCCACAATATGCAGGGCAGGCAATTGTGGATCGGCAATGCCATCCCACAGATGCGGCGGCAACAGACCTTGCGGATTATCATCCTGCATTGCCAGCCAGCATAGTGCCGCCTCAATGGCAGCGGCAGCCCCCAGGGCATGTCCGGTAAATGGCTTGGTGGAACTGACAGCAACGGCAGAACCGAATATGTCTTGGATCACGCGTGATTCCATCGCGTCATTTTGCACCGTGGCAGTACCATGCAGGTTGATATAGTCAACCTCGGACGCTGCAATACCGGCACGCTGCAAGGCCTGGTTAATCGCCATACGGGCACCACCACCAGCGGGGTCAGGTGCAGACATGTGGTGCCCATCCGACGATTCACCCCAGCCGCACAGCGCCACGGCACCGGGTGCAGCTTCAGCAGTCATCAGGAAGAAGGCAGCGCCTTCGCCGATATTGATGCCTTTGCGATTGGCACTTAGCGGGTTACAGAATTCCGTACTGACTGATTCGAGCGCAGAAAAACCGGCCACGGTGAATTCGCAAAGGGTATCCACACCGCCGGTCACCACTGCATCACACAAACCCATCCTGATCAGACGGGCAGCACTTGCCATCGCCTTGGCACTGGAAGAACAGGCGCTGGAATGGGTATAGGCTGGTCCACCAGTGCCCAGTTCATGGGCCAGCATGGCTGCCGGTGATCCCATTTCTTGCACCGCATACTGAAACGACGCTGGCAGGCTGCCATGTTCGTAATAAGCCCGCAATGCAGTCTCTGTGCCGGCAATGCCGGACGTACTGGTACCAACGACGATGCCGACACGATCAGCGCCAAAGCGCTGTATTGCAGCATCAACCGCCTGACGTATCTGTGCCAGTGCTGCCAGCGCCAGTTGATTATTGCGGCTGCGCATAGTCACCGGCAAATGGCTGATATCGGGCAAGATAGCGCGCACCTGGCCTACCGGCAATACCCGTCCTGGCGACCAGGCATCAGTCATCTGCAGGCCGGTATTGGCCTCGTCCAGCAATCGGCGCCTGATCTCCTGGTGATTGTCACCCAGGGCACAGACTACGCCACAGTGATGTAAATACAGCTTCATAAATAAAATAGCTTCAAGGTGCCGACTGTATGGTCAGGCGATATTGATAACGCAGATTGTTCAGGACAACCGTGCCGCTCCAGCGCGGCATGCGGCTGTAGTCTATGCTGGTCACCAGTTCATTATCCAGATACAGTGTCCGGCGCAAACCCTGTTCTTCAATGCGCCAGCCTGCCGGCAGAGCCTGGGCAATCGCCTGTACTGGCCACAAACTCAATTGCATATCTTCCAGCACATCTTCGGCTCTGACCTGTGCCGGCAGCATCATGTGACGCCAGGATTTGAGTTCCTTGCCATCATAGCTGAGACTTAACACACGCTGACCAAAAGCCAGACCTACCAGTTCCAGTTGCCCGGCATCCACTTCCAGCGCGGCATCCAGTTCATCGATGCGGCCATTGCGTTCCACCTTCAGATGTTGCTGCACGCTGAAATTTTCACCCAGACTGGCAGGTGCCAGCTTTAAACCCAGGCGGGCCTGCTTGGTGGCTGGTGGCGCACTGGCGCACCCAGACAGTATGGCCAACATCAGCAACACAGATAGCCCGACGATTTTACGATTGAACAGGTGGCGCATGATGGCTTTCTGAAGAGGTAAAACACGGCACGATCAACCAGACCAGGCTGGTACCGATGAGCATGGTCAGTCCAAATGCCTGCAATGCAGGGGTACGGCTCAGGCCCAGCAAACCGAAGGACAAAATGGTATTCGCTGCTGACAAACCCACCGCCAGCCAGGGTGTGGCATTGCGTCGGTCTGCGTGTTCCTGCATAAAAATGCCATAGTCAACCCCGACACCCAACAGCAGCATCAGCGCCAGCACATGGAATAATTGCAGGCTTTGTCCGGTTAGTCCAAACAGTGCCAGCGTGGTCAGGCTGGCGACCATGGTCGGTGCCAATACGCGCCACGCGTGACGGCGATAGCGTGGCCACAACAGCGCAAACACCAGCACATAGGCGGCACAGACTACCCAGCCCATATAGACGCGATAGCGCCCCAATACCGAAGAAATTTCACTGACTTTATCCACCCACTGCACGCCATCCAGACCATCGGCAGTATGTTGTAGGGATGCCAGACCACCGTTGGCATAATTCAAACCACGCAGGGCGACAATGCTGGCATATTCATTACCAATACGGCCCAGCCACAGGTGGCGCCAGGGTTCGCCTGCGGCTGTTTTCAGGAAACTGTCTACGCTCATGCCTTCAGAGGGTCGCAGTAAATGCGTACGGATACCGGCCGCCCAGCTCGCCTCTTCATCCACCTTGATGGCTAGTTGTGACAGGGGGCCGCCATCGGCCAGCAGTTTTTCTTCTATCAACTGACGCCGTGCAGCCTGTGTCTGTGCAGAAGGCACCCAGTTGGACAGCGCCTGATAGCCGGAGATAGTGTGTTTCTCTATCATCGCTTCCAGCTTGCGCTTCAGGATTTCTTCGCGTTGCAACACCATTTCTGTCGAAGCACCACGCACCAGGAAATACTGCACTGGTGTCGGTGCATCCAGCAATTTACCAAGCCTGATCTGGTCTGCTACCAACTGTTTTGGTGGCGTTTGCAAGAGCCTGATATCGTCATTCGCACCCAGTCTGGAACAGGCAAACAGCACCAGCAGTGAAAACCCCACCAGCAAGCCTATACCATAGCGTTTCATGGTCAGGCGCGGCCAATGCCACAATGCTGCACTGTACCAGGCCACCAGTTTGCCACTTTTCAAACTACCGCCACGCACCAGATGCGGAAACCAGCACACCACGGTCAGCCAGGCGAATATCAGGCCCAGGGCAGAAAATGCTGCCATATGTCGCAAGCCGGGGAATGGTGTCAGACCCAGGCCCAGGTAACCGATCACAGCAGCCAGCAAAGTCAGGCCCAGGCCAGGCAACAGGCGCTTCAGCAATTGATGGGAATCGAGTTCAGCATCGGCATTCAGGCGGTTACATAAAAAGTAAATGCCGTAATCCTGCGCCACCCCAATCAGGCTGGCACCAAATACCAGTGTCAGCAAATGGATACCGCCAAACAGCAGCCAGCATACGGACATCGCCCCCAGAAAACCTATGCCTATCGACATCAGGATCAGCAGGATAGGTTTCAGTGAACGAAAACTGAACCACATCAGTAAAATGATACCGGCCAGGGAACCGACGCCAATGGTCGATACTTCTGCATTCGCTTGCTGCCCCGCAGCGGCGGCATGCAATACCACACCAGCGCTGATGATCTGCAAGCCTGGCGTTGCCGGGGTTGCCAGCCTTGCTGCGTCAGCAGCCCTGGTCAGCAGTGGCAGCACAGCTTCCTGTGCGGTCAATGAAAATGCCGCTGGTTTCAGGCTCATGGGCAGCAACACATACTGGTTTTCTGCATCGGCAACAAACAGCATGCCATCACGCGGCCTTACCGGCGTTTCCTGCGCCCTCTCCTGTACCCAGCCAGTGAAAAGACCAAAGGGATCATCCTGAAAAGAACCTAGCTTGGGGCCGGAAAAAGCACCATACATTTTGACCAGCGCTGTATCGGTCCAGAATTGTGCCGGTTGCGTGCGCAATTGCTGCTCTTGCTGCGCAGTCAGCAAACCCAGACTGTTCTTTTGAAAAGCTGCCAGCCAGTCGCTTTGGGTCTGGTCATTGATGGTAGTTGATGTCAACAGATCGGTACGCGTGGCGATCACTGCGTTATAGGCCTGCGCAGCGCGTTTTGCCTGTTCCCAGTCAGGTGCACCGATCAATACCACCACCCTTTGCTGGGCGGTGTCGACCATATGTGCAAAGGATTGCTGTAGTACCGGGTCGCGTTCCTGCACCGGCAACAAAGCCAGGATGTCGGTGTCCGGCGTGATGCGTTTGCCCAGCCACAAATAGGCGTTATGTGCCAATAGCAGGCACACCACCAGAGCCCAGGCAATTGCCAGGACGGTGGCCAGGCTACGCCGGTTTTTCAAGACTTTATCCATTCCATCCCAATTGGTTTTGAGGCTTTAGCAAAAGCAGCATCCTGTTATTCTGTCTGGTACCGGGGCATCAAAACATTGCCAGTTCTTCAGCAGTGATTGCCGTTTCGCCGGTTTTGATATCAGAAAAGATGATGGCAGCACGATCACCACTGGCTTCATCGATATGTATGTTCTTTACATATGCTGCACCATCCAGACTGATCTGCCCTATGGCCTTGGCCAGCGCTGCTTCGCGTGCCTTGAGACTGACTTTCCAGCTACCGGCATCGGCAGTGCCATCAACCTCAAACAGCGATTCCAGCTTGCCCAGATCACCAGACAGCAGGGAAAAAAGTACGCTATTGATCATGCGCACGATGGGTTCTTTTTGCGCATCCAGTCGCATGGCAACGCGGTCACCCTGCATGTGAACAATTTCATCGCGCGTCAGCCGCAAGGTATTCGGGAAAGGCTGCAAGGTGCGCCACAATACGCCCTTGCCATTGATCACGCAAAACCGGCCATTTGAAGCCAGTGGCTTTTTCATGCCCACAAGTTGCTTGGTCTGATCAAAGCGGCCACACAGGACAGCAGGTTTGGCCAGGGTGTTCTGGATTTTTGTAGTCAGTACCGAGGTGGCACTGGCATTAATCGTGAACACCACAGCCATCAGCGCAAACAGGCTGGAAAGTATGCGTTTCATACCGGGGTCACTCCCAATTTTTCGAATAACACGGATGGTGAAACAAAACACATTTCACCACTACTTATTTCTACCGCGACTTGTGTGGTGCTGGCGCGGGTCAGGCGTTTTCCACTGACGGCATCGGTGATCAGGTAATCGATCTTCAAGCGATTTTCCCATTCCACGATGTCGGCACGTAGCTTCAGTTTCTGTCCAAAGCTGGCGGGTGCAACATAGCGCAACTGCATGTCTATCACCGGCCACGCATAGCCCGATTCCTTCATCTGCACATAGTTATACTGAATACTGTCCAGCAGCGCACAACGCGCCACCTCCAGGTATTTGACATAGTTGCCGTGCCAAACTATTTCCATCGGGTCCAGGTCAAAAAACTGTACCTGCATCTCGACTTCGGCAGACCAACGGCTGGGGGCGGCATTCTTACGCATACAGACTCCATTCCTGCTGACGCATGCGTTCCAGCATCAGGCGTAAATCAGGTTCCAGACGACGGTCTTCCTGTATCGGGGCGATATCTGTGGCCAGTGCATCCATCATCTGTGCCAATGCCGGTGAAAGTGATAATTCAGGATGCAGTTGCAGGCGCAGCCATACACCCTGGCGCACGGTAATGAGCAAGGCAGCAACGACTTGTTCGGTCAGTTCCAGCACGCGCAGGCAATCCCTGGCGGCTATCGTACCCATGCTGACCTTGTCCTGGTTATGGCATTCGGTAGAACGTGAAAACACCGAGGCCGGCATGGTCAGCTTCAAGGCCTCTGCAGTCCAGGCCGAAGCACTGATCTGTAAAGCCTTGAGACCATGATTGATGGCCGCCCGTGGTCCCTGCACACCGGACAAGTTGGCAGGCAAGCCCTGGTTGTAACGGCTGTCAACCAGCAGAGCCATTTGCCTGTCAAGCAGATCCGCCAGATTGGCGACGGCATTCTTCATGCCATCCATGGCAAATGCAATATGACCGCCATAGAAATGGCCGCCATGCAGTACACGTTCATTCTCGGCATCAATGATGGGATTGTCATTGGCACTGTTCAATTCATTTTCTATGGACTGCCGGAAAAATGGCAAGGCATCGGCCAGCACACCGATGACATGAGGCGCACAGCGTATCGAATAACGGTCTTGCAAACGCTTGCCATTGCGTTCGACCTGCAATGCCGGTAAATCATGGCGCAGCCATGCTGCCACGCCCTGCATGCCTGCATGTGGCTTGACTGAAAACAGCACTTCATCAAAATGATGGGCATTGCCATCCAGCGCTAAAGAAGCCAGCGCAGTGATACGTGTCGTCAATTGTGTCAGGTAAGCGGCGCGGTCATAGGCCAGGCAGGCCAGTGCTGTCATGACCGCTGTACCATTCATGATGGCCAGGCCTTCTTTCGGGCGCAGACGCAAAGGGGTGATGCCAGCGTCACTCAATGCCTGTGCAGCCGCTACATGCTCGCCCTTGCGCCAGACTTCGCGTTCACCACACAGGACGGCGGCCAGATAAGACAAGGGAGTCAGGTCACCACTGGCCCCCACCGAACCTTCGGATGGAATCATAGGCAACAAGTCATGCTCAAGCAAACTGGCGATCTGCACCAGCAATTCCACACTGACGCCCGAGAAACCTTTCGACAGCGAAGCCAGACGCGTTGCCATGACGGCGCGGGTCTGTGCCGGAGTCAGGTATTCACCCAGGCCACAACCATGATAGGTGTACAGATGATGCGGCAATTCCGCTACCAGATCTGCCGGCACCGTGACCGTACAGGAATCGCCATAACCCGTGGTGACGCCATATATGGTGCCATCTTCACGCAACAGGCGATCGAGGAAATCGGCACCGCGTGCAATCGCCGCCCGAAAGGCAGGGTCAGCCGACAAGACTGCCTGCGCTTTACCCTGTGCAATAGCTACAATATCTTCTATACGCAATCTGTTGCGGTCAAATGCAACGACACGCGACTTGCTGCCGGAGATAGTTGATATAGTTGAGATGGTTGGATCAGCGGGATGCATCTGTTTGTTCCAAATGAGGTATATGCCAAAAATCGTAAAAATTAAACCATTGCAAAGGTGCCTGCACACAATAATGTTCCAGTCGTGCGGCGTAGGCAGCAATCAGTTCCTGCAACAATTCGTCGCGCGCCTTGCGGGGTAGCCTGACTGATTCACGCAACAACTCGAAGCGTACTTGCGGCACGCCTTCTAACTGTAGTGAAAACAATAAATACACCGGGCATTGCAAAATACTGGCAAGTACATAAGGGCCTACCGGGAAAGCGGCATCCTTGCCAAGAAATTTTGCGCAAGCCACTCTGGGCTGCGGTGCCACCGGTATGCGGTCACCGGCAATGACGACGAAGCCGCCCTCTGCAATTTTTTCTGCCAGCAGCATGGCGGTAGCAGGTGTCATTTCAGTCACTTGCAACAAGTCCATCTGACTGTGAGGATCAAGTTGGCCCAGCATGCGATTGAATGCCTGAGCATGTTTGGTGTGCACGAGTATGGTCAACTTTACGTCCGGGAAATCACGGGACAATACCCGGCACATTTCCAGATTACCCTGATGCGAGCATATCAAGACGGCACCGCGCCGGGTAAGCAACTGCGCATGCATCTGTTCTTGCCCGTGATACTGCACCTGCTCAGTCTTGAACAGGCCGCCCCAGAGCAACATTTTATCCAGTATGCTTTCGGCAAACGCACCAAAATGCCAGAATACCCCCAGCCAGCCTTGCCGTACCGTACGGTAAGCATGTATGCGTCGCAAATAATCCAGCGATGCACGGCGTGGTGCCGTGTGCAGCAATACATACCACAGCAATACCGGGTACAGGACGATGCGGAATGGCCAGCGTCCGAAATAACGAAAAATCCAGAACAACAGGCGCATGCCAGCCACAAAGCTGACTTCATTCATGCTGGCCCAATGCCTGCCGGTAGCAGCCTGTTTTGTCATAAGTGGCCCCGCCAGTTACGCAGCAGCAAACGCGGTAAACGCCACAACATGCCAAAGAATAATTGAGTATGCATTTTGGTGATCAGCACATTGTCCAGCCAGACACGGAAGTGCGAAACGCCGTCTGTCGGATATGCGACCCTGGTAGGCAGATTGATGATGCCAGCCCCGTCCCAATACAGTCTGACCAGGATATCGGTATCAAAATTCATGCGCTTACCCAGCGCCTGCTTCGCCATCAGCGCCAGTACAGGAGCTATAGGATAGACCCTGAAACCGCACATGGAATCACGAATCGCAAACGACAGGGTATTGATCCATACCCAGACATGTGTCAGGTAACGGGCATACAGGCGCAGCGCCGGAACTGATTCATCGTAGACAGGGTAGCCAACCACGATAGCCTGCGGGTGGGCCTGTGCCTGTTCAAGAAACCGTGGAATATCGGTGATGCAATGCTGGCCATCGGCATCTACCTGCAACAGGTGGGTGTAGCCAGCCTTTGCCGCATGGACAAACCCTGTCATCACCGCCGCCCCCTTACCCTGATTACTGGCATGACGCAACAGGCTGACCCGCGCCGGGATAGCCGTATGCAGCTCATTCAGCACCGTGGCACAGGTTGGCGAACAGCCGTCATCGACCAGTATGCAATCTACATCCTGCGCCAGGACGGCATGCACTACCGCAGTAATGGCATGTTCATGGTTATAGACAGGGATCAATACACAGGGTTTAAACACTTTACTGCCCTGCCCTCGTAAACCGCAACAGTGAATGGCAATAACCAATGTCGTCACGGGTGGTCAGCAATTGCAGGCCGGCAGCTTCTGCCAGGCGTATATAGTCATTGCTTTCGTAAATTTTGCTATTGCCGCTGGCCATGGATGTGAAATACGGCGAGGTATTGATCAGGCAAAAGGCGGCGATATCATAACGTTGCCTGTCCCAGAAAGTATCCATGATCAGCAACTGCCCCTGAGGGCTGAGCGCCGCAGCCGCACGCTGCAAAATACTGGCGATGGCGGGTTCGGAAAAACAGCTGAGAAACTGGCTCATCCAGATCATATCCATGTTCGCCGGCAATGACATTTCGGCATCCAGCAAATCCACCGGATGAAAATGTGCCCGCTCAGCTACGCCAGCCTTGCGCAGGTTTTCTTCGGCAACCGTCAATTGTTTTGGCAAATCAACCAGATGCATTTCCACTGACGGATTGTAGGCCAGCGCAGCGCAACTGAATTTACCGGTATTCGCACCGATATCCATCAGGCGGCGCGGTGCCGTGGCGAATACATCAGGAAAAATATCCGGGAATGAGGTATCCGAATAATGATGATCAAACGCAAACCAGCTGGTTTTGGCAGGCTCTGGCAATTGCGACAGCCCCTGGTACAGCGTAGGCCAGTCGCCCAGTGCGGTCAGGCCCAATGGCTTTTCCTGATCCAGGGATTCATCCAATCGGAACAAACCTTCATAACAGACATCATGATTGAAATCGAGATTGATCTGGGTAATTGCATCGGTCAATACGCAGTAACCGGTTTTATCGATGACATAGCGCCCCGCACTCAGATACACGACGCCAGCCGACAGACAGGTTTCCAGCACGACCTTCAGTACATATTCAGTCCAGCGCCCGGTAGCGGCAAGTTCTGCTATCGTCAGACCAGTGCCACCAGTATCCGACAGGGCTTGCAGCATGCCACGCTTCCAGGCATAGCGAACGCATTGGAACACGACAGGCCCGAAGGCGATCTTCTGCGCTTCAAAACGGGCAGCAAAAGCACTCTGGCGTTCCGGTGAGAATTTTTTATCTAGCATGCGGTCTTTTCGTTGGTGAATAAGATGCGACCACTGGCGTGTTGCCCGGCGTCGGAAAAATAACGGAATTGCAAACTGCCCTTATGCAGGTCATGAATCATTTCCAGCATGACAGGGGTTTCAGCACGTATCACCTGCTGAAATTTGAGTGCATGAATGGAGATAAAAATGGCCGGTAAATCAAAATACTGACGCGCATATAAAATGGCCCAGTCAACCTGGACCACGCCAGGCAATACCGGCGCAATCGGGAAATGGCCATCGAAATAAAACAGTGATGCCGGTACGGTAATCTCCAATACGACGCGCGCAGCTTCCTGTTCTTGCATATGCACAATCGGCAAGCGTGGTCGCTGGTCTTGATTTTCATTGATCAGGGCCAGCAATTGCGCATGTGTGGTCTTGCCCTGGGCATTGACTGGCATCTGGTCCAGGTAACGCCAGCGACGCGGCAACGCAATCGCATCGACAACGCCTGACAACAAAGTACGCAGACGCTGGTTGAACGCATGTTTATCTGCCGTCGCCAGCAAGGTATGTCCTTGTGCCGTGGGGACCACAAAGGCTGTCAACTTCTGTCGCTGTCCGGCGACTTCTTCATCGACCAGGATACGTACTTCACTCACCAGTTCAGAATTCAGTAAAGCCTGTTCCATGGCATCCAGCGAAATTCTTTTTTCTTCAATTTTGACAATACGGTCGCTGCGTCCCAGCAACAGCAAGTGGCCGTCTTCGGTCATCTGCCCGCGGTCTGTCAATCGCAGCCAGGCATCCTGCATCAGGTGTGGTGAACGTACTTCCAGCAAGCCATCATCCTGATGTATGCGCCATGCTACCCTGGGCAAGGCTTGCCAGGTATCGATATTGCCCGGCTTGCGCTGACGCCAGGCAATGCCGCCAGTTTCAGAACTACCATACACTTCCAGAGGGACTTGCCCCAATAATTTGCCGACTGAAAATGCGACTTCCACTGTCAATGGTCCGCCGGATGAAAACACGGCACGCAGATGTTGCCTGGCAGTCTGCCAGTCCAGATGTTCGGGCAAACGTTTCAGGTGGGCCGGGCTGGCGATCAATACACAATCAGCCTGTCCGGCGAGTTGCTGCAATTGTTCAGGGAAGCTCAGACTGTCTGCATGGATGGCACGACCTGCAGCCAGAGGCCACAAAATCCTGAACAGCAAACCATAGATATGTTGATGCGAGACCGTCGCCAGCACTACGGCATTGCCCAGTCGCGCGCCAAACACTTCTTCCAGACTGGCTACTTCGCTGGTCAGTTGCGATATTTTTTTAGTTACTGCCTGCGCCTGTCCGGTACTACCCGAGGTATGCACCACCAGACCCGGAAAGTCGGGGTCCAGGCTCGTCAACACCGGTATCTGAACAGAAGCAGTACTGGCTTGCAGAGGCTGAAATTCGGCAGGAAAATCACCGGCAAAGGCATCAACAGATTTCGCCATCGCCATGCAACTGCTGCTCAGGGTATCGGCATTCAGCCAGACGGTTTTATCGCACTGCCATGCCGCCAGCAAGGCCGCTGCAAATTCCAGGCTGTCGTTCAGATACAGGGCAAGTTGCCTGCCAGGCAGATGCTGGAAGGCATGTGACCACGCACCTATGCGCTGCATGAAAGCGGAATGAGATAAAGCCACAGAACCGGCACGCAAGCCGATGACGGTATCAGCCGGACGGGATGCCACCGCCAGGCAGGGATCAGAAAAAAATTCAGACATGATGCAAACGCTTGAACCGCAGACGTACCAGATATTCGAGACCGAACAACAATCCCATGAGAACATAGGCAATGACGCCGGTATACAGTGACCATACCTCGGCCGATGCCCACAAGGCTGTGCCCAGGGTGATGGCCCCATTGAATATGAAAAACACGCACCAGACCTGGGTCACGCGCCTGGTATAAGCCACTGCCGCCGGAGGTAAATCCGGCTCGCGCAAACGGGCAAAGCGTTCGACCATGGAAGGTGGAACAGCCAGGCTGAAACCAAATACGGCCAGCAATACGGCATTGACCAGAACTGGATATAATTTAAGCGGCAACAGGGCATTCGCCCAGACTGCGCATGCAGCCAGCGCCAGAGCCGCAAACATGGACCAGCGGGCGATCTGACTGAGTTTGAAGCTGGGGATTCTTGTGGCAGCCGCCAGCAACAATATGGCAGCCATCCAGCGCGGCTCTACCTGCCCCTGACCCAACCAGATCACCAGCGGATAAAGTATTGTAAGGACGACCGCCACTGCGGCCAGTATTCGGCGAAAGATGCTGATTACTCCGCAGTGAGATTGCCCAAGGCTTCCACGACATCCCCGATAGTGCGAATCTTCTTGAACACTTCGGGTTGCAAACGCAGGCCTGTCATTTGTTTAAGCTTGACGGCCAGATCGACGGCATCAATGCTGTCTATATCCAGATCTGCGTATAGATTCGATTCCAGTGTCAATGAAGATTTGTCCAGCTCAAACATCTCGGCCAGCAGATCAACTACCCACACAAACAATTCATCTTTGCTCATTGCACTTACCACAACCATTGCCTGCCCCTTACTTCTTTCTATGTGTTTCAATCAGTGCAGCAAGTGCGCTAACTGATGCGAAATGGCGACGCGTGTCTTCTGAATCAGCAGACAGCGAAATACCGTAGCGTTTTTGCAAAGCTACACCCAGCTCGAGTGCATCAATGGAATCCAGCCCCAGGCCTTCAACAAACAAAGGCGCATTGCTATCTATGTCGGCTGCTGTGATGTCTTCCAGTTGCAGCACTTCAATAATCAGTTCTTTTACTTCTTGTTCAAGCATGACGTTGGTTTTCCTCAGTAAAATAGTGCTGTAGGTAGTCCGTCAGATGACGTGCCGCCATGACGTCCGATTGACCGGCGTCGATAAAACCCTGTATCGGAATATCATTCCTTACTTCTATTCTGAACTGCGCCAATCTGCATGGTACCTGCCACCATTTTTCCCCTTTTCCAAGGGTGGGTGGCTCGCAACGTATCAATACCGGCGTGACCGCACGCACACCACGAACAGCGATATTGGCAGCACCACGCTTGAGACTGATAACACCATCTGCCGGAGTACGCGTACCTTCGGGAAAAATGATCAGGTTATTTCCTGCCCGCAAGCTGGCAATACATGCTTCCAGCAAATCTTGCCCATGTTCATTACTGATATACGCTGCGGCCCTGACCGGTCCACGGGTAAATACATTATTCCGCAGCCGCCCTTTTACTATACAGTCAGCGTGCTTTACAAATGCCATTAAAAACACGGTATCAATCAAGGTAGGATGATTGGCCAGTATTAGCAAGCCACCACGCTCCAGCTTTTCCAGCCCTATTAATTCATAACGCAATACACCCAGCAAGCGCATCAGGCCAACAAAACCACGAAACGTCCAGCGTATGATATGGCGTGCCATCGTCCGGCGTCGCTCCTGTTGCCATACCAGAAGATACAAGGTCGGAAATACCACAGCCCACAGCACTACGCCACCTATGCCGAAAGCCGTGAAACTGATGCCTGTAGCAACGATACGCCAGTAACGATCCAGATGATCAAACATCTCGCGACCAGATCCAGCGGCGGTTTCCAGCCTGCCGGATCAGCTTCGTCTGGGCACCGCATACAAAACGCCATGCCTGCAAGCCGGATGTCATTGTCATTGCCCCCGCAGTTGCCAGTGCAGTTGCCAGCACTTCAGCATCCATATTGTCTTCCTGCCTGTCTGTAACGCTTTCGCATCTCAAGCGGATGACATCATCTTGTGCCGGCACCATCAGCCATGCCCATGCATAAGGCTGTTCATCAGCATCCTGAAACTGTTTCATGAGATCAGGTAAGGGCTGGTCGTAAGCGACCAGCAATACCATGGGCTCGCCATCGGCCAACAAACCACAAGCCTCAATCACGGCATGTTCTATCGTGCTGTCACCTGCGGCCAGGGCAATATGATTCGCCTGATCTTTACGCGCAATTGAAAACAAACCGGCACTGGCATTGTGTACCGCCAGACCAAAACCGGTCGGTGACACGGATTGCTCCTGCACCAGTTCCGTCAGCAAATCAATGGCGCGCGTCACTTCGCCATGACGCGAACAAAACACAGTGGGAATATTGGTACGCCCATCCAGGCATTGATAGGCCACTTCCAGTGCCATCTTGCCAAGGGACCCGGCACGACGGCGCAACATCGGCGGCATCGCAGCCACAGCCGGCTCGGCATCGCCCACAAAAGGAAAAGGCGCTTTTGCCCATTCTTTCCAGGCATCTGGCGTATCGACTCCCGGGGCCCAGGCAGCATGACTTGCAATAGAAAAACGAACCCCATTTTCACGCATTATTTTTATTTTCCACTCAGGCACACCACACCGTTCGCTGATAGCGCAAAAAATCAGTTTTATACAATTTGTAACAAATCAGGCTGGCATTATAACAAAGCGCAATTAGAGCTCACAATCTGATGTGTCTAAATCGTCGTAATTTTTGCACTTCTTTTAACAATTTAGTAATTCAGTACAAAATAAGCATTTCCAAATTGCAATTTACACCCTGAATTGAAATACGGCATTGAAATGTCAAAGGCCCGGGTGCATCTGCATGCACCCGGGCCTTTGTTTTTTACACTGAACAATCAGAGTCAAGAAACGGCGTCTTGAACCTGATTCAGGTATTCATCACGATGTTGCTGCGACCGGCTTGCCTTTCAGCCAGTGCCTGATTTTTCCCAATAAATGTTCGAAATCATCGATGTAGGTAAACACTGCCGGTACCACCAACAAACTCAACAGGGTTGAGGTAATCAGGCCGCCTATCACCGCAATCGCCATCGGTGAACGGAAGCTGGGGTCAGCACCCCAACCCAGAGCCAGCGGCATCATGCCAGCACCCATGGCGATAGTGGTCATGATGATGGGGCGGCTGCGTTTGTGGCAGGCATCCACCAGGGCATCGAAACGACTCATGCCGGCTTCCCTTGCAATGACAGCGTAATCCACCAGCAGGATGGAGTTCTTGGTGACGATACCCATGAGCATGATCAGACCTATCATGGATGGCATGGACAAGGCCCGTCCGGTGACCAGCAAAGCCACGAAAGCACCGCCTATACTCAAAGGCAAGGCGGCCAGGATGGTCACCGGCTGCAAGAAGTCCTTGAACAGCAAGACCAGTACGCCATAAATACACAGCACACCAATCAGCATGGCAATGCCAAAACTGGCGAACAGGGCCTGCATTTCCTGCGCATCACCCAGTTCAGCAATGCTGACCGATGGTGGCAGGTTTTTCATGCTGGGCAAGGCACGTGCTTCTTCATTGACTTCACCCAGTTGACGGTTACCCAGTTCTACATCCAGGGTCACATTGCGCTTGCGGTTCAACCTGTCTATCTGTGCCGGACCGGATTCCATCGTCACGCTGGCTACGCTGCCCAGCATGACGGGGCCATTTTTGCCAGGTACGGTCAGACGTTCTATTTCGGACAGGTCTGCCCTGAAACTATCTGGCAACTTCACGCGGATGGGTACCTGACGTTGTGACAAGTTCAGCTTGGGCAGGGACTGATCATAATCACCGGCCGTTGCCACACGTACAGTTTCACCTATGCTGGAAGCGGTGACACCCAGATCGGCAGCCCGGGCCGAATCAGGACGCACGATAATTTCAGGACGCACCAGCGAAGCACTGGAACTGACATTGCCGATGCCTTTCAGGGTACGCAATTCCCGCTCAACTTTCTGGGCTGCTTCGACCAGTGCCAAAGGATCTTCACTCTGCAAGACCAGTTGCATTTTGACGCCGGTATCCGGTGGCCCTACGGTGAATTTTGCCCCAGAGATATCTGCTACTTCATTGCGGATCTTGGCATCGATATCGCCGATGGAATCCTTGCGCTTATTTCTGTGTACTGCCGTCACGGTCAACACTGCGCGCCGGGCTTCTGCCGCTGCACCCGGTGCAAAGGCATCACCGCTGGAACCACCACCAATGGAACTGAATACATTGATGATGTTCTTGTCGCGCATGATGGCGATCCTGGCCTGCTCTGCCGTGGCACGGGTTTCTGCCAGTGTACTGCCGGGTGGCAGCTCTATATTGACCTGGGTTTGTGCACGATCTGCCGACGGTACAAAACCGGTAGGCAACAAGCCGACCAATGCAATCGAGCATACAAAAAATACGGTCGCAGCGATCATGGTAACCAGGCGATGACGCAAACACCATTGCATGGTTTTCATATAACGCGTCATGAGCCAGCTGTCTTTCTGAATATGCGTGCCTTCTGCATTGACACCGGCCTTGCCTGGTTTTGGCGATTTCATGATGTAAGCCGCCATCATCGGTGTCAGCAAACGCGCCACCACCAGCGAGGCCAGAATTGCAATCACCGCCGTCCAGCCAAACTGCTTGAAGAACAGGCCCGGTACCCCCCCCATAAAAGCAGTTGGCAAAAATACGGCAACCAGTGCAAAGGTCGTGGCAATCACGGCCATACCAATTTCATCGGCCGCTTCCATTGCTGCCTGCATCGGTGTTTTACCCATGTGCAAATGGCGGGCGATATTTTCAATTTCCACAATCGCATCATCCACCAGCACCCCCACTACCAGCGCCAATGACAGCAAGGTCACTGTGTTGAGGGTATAGCCGAAATATTTCAATCCCAGGAAAGTCGGGATCACCGACAAAGGCAGGGCCGCAGCCGCCACCAGAGTGGCACGCCAGTCGCGCAGGAACCAGAACACCACCAGAATGGCCAGCAAGGCACCTTCATACAACAAATCCATGGAGCCATCGAAATTTTCTTCTACAGGCTGGGCATTGTCGATGGCCTGATGAAATTTCATATTCGGATGCGCGGCCTGCAATTCTTCGACTGCAATACGTGAACCCCTGGCTACATCAACCTCGCTCGCGCCCTTGGTACGGAAGACTTCAAAACCGACCACAGGCTTGCCATCCAGCGTTGCTGCAGAACGTGGCTCACTGACGGTATCCAGCACTCTGGCCACCTGATCCAGGCGTATATGACGGCCATCCGGCAAAGGAACATCCAATGTAGCCAGTTCAGCTGCAGTCTTGACGGTAGCAATGGTACGCACCGATTGCTCGGCACCACTGACATCACCACGACCACCCGGTGCTTCCTGCTGTACCAGTTTAAGGCGGCGTGATACATCCACGGCTGCCACATTCAGCGCTGCCATTTTGGCGGTGTCCAGTTCCACCCGTACTTCACGGGTCACACCACCCATGCGTTTGACCGCACCTACACCTGGCACGCTGCGCAGACGTTTTGACACGGTATTGTCAACAAACCAGCTCAGGTCCTGTGCATCCGGCTTACTGTTTTCACCGGCCACTACAGTACTGTTTTTGTCAGGCTCGGTCGCTTCGACGGTATACGTCATGACGACGCGACCGGCTGTCGATGCCTTGGTCACCGTGGGGTCACGCATTTCGCTGGGCAGGTCGGCACGCACGGTTGCCACGGCATCGCGTACTTCATTGACGGCATCAGAAATGACTTTTTCCAGAACAAATTCGACCGTTACTTCAACGTCACCGTCCAGCACCTTGGTATAGACGTTTTTGACGCCCTGCAAGGACGCGACTGCATCTTCTATCTTGCGGGCGACTTCGGTTTCCAATTGTGCAGGTGCTGCACCAGACAAGGGTGCGCTGACTGTGACGATAGGTAGTTCTATATCCGGAAAATCTTGCACGATGGTCGTGCGAAACGACAATATCCCGGCCAGCGTCAGCAACACAAACAGCATGATGGCCGGAATGGGATTCTTGATTGAGAGGGATGAAAAATTCACGTTGGCCCCTTAATTTTTTACGGTTGCCGGCTTGGAAACTGTTACAGTAGCCGCCACAACCTTCACCGCATCACCATCATTCAGAAAGCCCGCGCCGTTGGCGACAATAATGCTATCGGCATTCAACCCCTGGGTCACCTCAACCTGATCGCCCTGCGGCAGACTGACGCGACGGCCCGTCTGCAATTTGATCTGGGTCACGCGACCGTCAGGATTCAGGCGGAAGGCGTAGCTGAAGCCATCCCGCACCACGACCGCCTGCTGGGGAATCGTCAATGCCTGTGAACTGCCCATAACGAATTCGCCTTTGGCAAACATGCCGGGCTTGAATGCCTGCCCATCTGTTTGCGCTGCCACTTGCGATTTGCCCGATAATTTTCCCGATAATTTGTCAGATACAGCGGGGACCGTGGGTAACAGGTCTACATACACCAGGCCCATCCGGGTCTGTGCATCGACAACAGGTGATACTACTCTGACCTTGCCCTTCCATTGTGTGCCGCCGGGGGCGGTGACGACGGCTTCGGTGCCGGGTGTCAATCTGGCCATTTCACTGGCAGTGACTTCAGCCCGCCATTCCAGACGTCCCTGACGTATCATGCGGAACAGTTCAGCCCCATTCGCCACCACGGCACCCAGAGTTGCTGCACGGGCGGTGATGATGCCACTGTCCGGTGCCAGCACACGGGTGTTTTTCATGCGCAGTTGCTGGGCATCGACATTTGCTTTCGCGGCTTCCACTCTGGCTTTGGCGGTCTGCTCGGCAGTCAGGTATTGCCCGACCTGCTGTGCACTCAATGCGCCACTGGATTGCAGGGCACGGGTACGGTCGGCATTGGCGGCGGCATCTGCCAGGTTGGCCTGTGCCTCTGACAGGCTGGCCTGTGCCTGGGCCAGATCAGCCTTCACGGTATCGCTGGAAAAACTCACCAGCAACTGGCCACGCTGCACCTGGTCACCGATATTGGCATGCAGTTCCTGTATGCGCAGACCATTGGCTTCTGAGCCTATCAGGGCTTCCTGCCAGGCAGCCACACTGCCATTGGCTGCCAGCCTGATGGCCAGGTTGCCAGCCACGGCCTTTATGGTGGTGACTGTCAGTGCCGGCTTGGCTGGTGTCGCTGATGTGGCTGCACTTGCACTGGCTGACTTTGAGGTGACATCTGCGGCAAGGGATGTGGAAGAAATCCACAAGCCGCCAGCAGCGACAGCAATAACACCCGCCAGACTCAAGCCCAGGGAAACAGGTTTGCGTGAAATGAATGGGATCATATGAATGAGGCTTTCTATTATTCGTTAAATTCAGGAATTTGGTTTAGCGGTACTGTCATGGGCAAATTGGGTAGATGCAGCAGATGACATCACCGGCGCAACAGGCGTGGTGTTGACTCCGGGCTGCATGTCCCAGCCACCGCCCAGGGCCTTGTACAGCGCGATCCAGGCATTATTTCTTTCAAGTTGCAGACTGATCAGCGACGACTGTGAGGCAAATGCCGTGCGCCTTGCATCTTCCAGTTCCAGCAGACTTGCCATGCCCTGTTTGTAGCGTACCGTGGTTGCCTGCAATGCCTGTGTATAGCCGCGTGCGGCCAGTTCCGAATCCTGGCGCCGGGCATCAGTACTTTGCAGGTTCACCAGTGCTTCTTCCACTTCACGCACAGCCTGTCTGACCTTGCTGGTGTAACTGCTGCTGGCTGCCAGATAGCGTGCCTTTGCCGCATCGATATTGGCCACAGCCTGGCCACCATCAAAGATGGGTAAAGTCAGTGCCAGCGGACCGATGGACCAGGTATCCATACTGCTGTCCACTCCCATGGTGCGGTAACGCATGCTGCCTATCGATCCACTCAGTGTCAGACGTGGATAACGACGTGCTTCGGCCGCACCGATCTGTGCACTGGCCATGCTCACTTCTTTTTCTGCTGCATAGACATCAGGGCGCTGCTGCAACACTTGCGCCGGTACCGTACTGATGCCCAACGGCAGCAAATTCTTTGTCGCTGCATTACGGCTGACGACATCCAGCTTTTGCCGCAGTTCCTGCTCTGGCCTGGCAGTCATGGCAACCAGTGCCTTGATGTCGCGGTCACACTGGGCTGCCTGCTGGATGGCGCGGCTATTTCCTTCAGCCGCACTGGAACGTGTCAGGCTGGCAGTGGAATTGGATGTCATTCCGGCCTGTGCACTAAGTTCGGTCAAACGTGCAGTTTCGGCCCTGGACCGGGCGTCCTGCCAGGTAATATCAGCGACCTGACGGCAACTCAGTACAGAAAAATATAGCTGGGCGACTTCAGCCGCAACCGATATGCGGGCATCATGCCATTGCGCCCTGCTGCCTTCCAGATCGGCCTCTGCTGCCTGATTGGTGGCGCGATTGGCACCGAACAGATCAAGTTCCCACGATGTCTGCAAACCCGCTTGTGCCGTGCTGGCGACCGGAACGCCGATCTGATTTTTTGCCCGGCTGACATTCGCCACCGCATCCAGCGAAGGCAGCAAGGTGGCACCACTGGCAACCCTGGCTGCCCTGGCGGTTTCTATGCGTGACCAGGCTTGCGCAATCGATGGGCTGACTGCTTGCGCCGCATCAATCAACTCCACCAGGGTAGCGTCGCCCTGGGCCTGCCACCAGGACCGCAGTTCAGTATTTTTTTCAGCTACCGGCAAGGCCGCCTGCCATTGTGTTGGCACGGTCGCCATACCCGCCACACCGGTGTTGGTGTTAGCACAGGCAGCAAGCAGAGAAACGCTGCCGGCAGTAAGTATCAAACGTCGAATAATCATATCGCTGCTTATGAAGTTGAGTTATCGGAAGAATCTAAAAGTCGGCGCCGTTTTTCGTCTTCACACATGGCCATGGCGTAATCGACCAGACGGGATGAATAGACATCGATGGCCCTGGGCCTGGCGATCAGTGCCGGTCGTATGACCTGCATCAGATCACGACTCACCATCAGGGAAACTGCCAGGCCTGTAACGGAAAAAGCCAGTCTGTGCACATCATCATCGGCACGCTGGATGCCCAGATAGCGACACAACAAACGTACCAGGCCCTGGTGGGCCGGACGTATCATGGTATCGATTTCTTCCACCCATAAACCGGTGGGCTCCAGCATTTCGCGGAAATGCAGTTTCATGCACTTGTCCACCATTTCGCCCTGCTTCAGGGAATCAGTAAACGAACAAATTAGCGCCGACAAAATATCGCGCAACTGCGTTTCCGGTTGTTCAAAAATAGCCGGATCTACATTGGGATTGCTGCGCGGGTCATTAAACACCGCATGGTACAAACCCGCCTTATCACCAAAGTAATAACTGATGGCAGATATATTCACGTCTGCGGCCCTGGCGATTTCGCGTGTAGATGTCTTGGCATAGCCTCTTTCGGCAAATAATTGCAAGGCACTGTCAAGCAGGCGGGTACGCGCCTCTATGCCGTCCACCCTTAAGGGCTTACCCGCATGGGTTGTGGATGGTGCAATCATTTTTGACTGGATAGACCTGCTGGCGGCTTGGCTGGCGGTTTTTGGCGGGCTGGGTTTTTTCATGAAACGCATCCTAACATAAATCAAACGTTTGATTTAACTATCTCAAGAAAAATGTACCTTTCCTTTATATATGCATCGCCACATCAAAAAACACATCAGCATCCTGTTCCAGCATCACACACCACTACCCTTGCGCTTGATTTATCGTCAAAACCATAAGCTTTTCAACATGCCACACATCAAAAACCGACCCAGAATATTTCCAAAAGACAAGTCAACTGTCACGGCATAGTCATATTGACGGATTAGGCTCTCAAAAATTGTATTTCTCATGATTGGTGCCTAAAAGTGAACCTATTCAGCCTCCCCGCCATTCGTCTGATGCGCCGCTTCAAGATCGCTCAGAAATTCAGTTTTGTCGCTCTGGCATTCGGCATCCCCCTGCTGGCTGTACTCTTTCTGCTGTTTCAGGACATGAGAAAAGACATCGTACAAATTGAAGCCAAGCAGACTGCGATCAAGACCATTGCAGAAAGAGGCAAGCTGCGCGTACTGCTGCAAAAACAGCGCGCCTTGCAGCATATGCGCTTGCAGGGCAACAGACAAACCGGCAATGCACTGGCTGACAATCAGGGGAAAATCGATAAATCGCTGGAGCAACTGGACAACAAGGACACCCTGAAAGCGCAATGGGCCGCCATACTTTCCAAACAAAACAGCTTCAAGGCACCCGAGAGTTTTGCCGAACACAGCAAACTGATACAGACCATCGATAATGAAGTCACGACTATCGCCCATACCTCCAAACTGACACTGGACAGCGATTTGAAAACGCATCAACTGGCGAACGCCTATGTCAGCACCCTGCCCCAGATCGAAGAAAAACTGGCCGTGATTGCAGGACGTGGAGCCGCCTATATCGACAGCGGGCTGTTTGAAGCGGGGGAAGATGTCATGTTGAATTCCATGCATATGCTGGCGCGCCATGAACTGAGCAACCTGGCTCAGCTCATACAAGGCATCAGCCAGCATGAACCGCAATACGGGGTGGCACAAGCGACCATACAGCAACAAATCGATGATGCAAAAAAATTCCTGGTCCGTTCACAGGATGAAGTTCTGGCCTCGGTCAATCAAAGTTCCGGTGATGCCTTTTTGCTGGCGGGTATGGGCACCATAGAAAAACTGACGCAATCCGAAACGACCTTCGCCACACTGATCAACCAGAATCTGAATGCCGAGATAGAACGTGTGAATCAGCGTTCGTGGAAAATGTCAGCCAGTATCATTGCGCTGCTGATGATTGCCACCTATTTCCTGATCGCTATTTATTTGGCATTGACCAGCG
The DNA here is from genome assembly GCF_049340205.1 of Undibacterium sp. Ji49W. NCBI lineage: Bacteria > Pseudomonadati > Pseudomonadota > Betaproteobacteria > Burkholderiales > Oxalobacteraceae > Undibacterium > Undibacterium sp. Ji49W. The sequence continues at coordinate 28,237 of NZ_JBMPOW010000010.1, forward strand.
ACTTGAAACTGCTGACTCAGGCCATTGCCGAAACTGCTGCCGGCAACCTGCAAAATCGCGTGCATAGCAAGGGCAAGGATGAACTGGCCCAATTGATCAATGCCGTCGGTGCAATGAACAAAGACTTGTGTGACATGGTGACGAATATCCGCAATGGTGCCCTCACCGTAGATGTGATTGCCAGAGAAATCCATGATGAAAATACTGACCTTGCCAGCCGCACTGAAAGCCAGGCTGAAGCATTGCAACAAACTACCAGTGCCATTGATGAACTGACCGCCACCATCACGGAAAATGCAGGCAACCTGGCGCAGGCCAACAGCCTGATTCATAGCTCAGCCGAAAGAGTGCAGCAAGGCTTGCGCGTCATGGACAGCACCATCCTGTCCATGCAAACCGTCAGCGCCAGCTCCAGAAAAATTACAGAAATTATTGGCGTCATGGATGGCATTGCCTTCCAGACCAATATCCTGGCACTGAATGCCGCAGTGGAAGCTGCCCGCGCCGGCCAGGAAGGACGTGGCTTTGCCGTCGTCGCAGCCGAGGTAAGAAATCTGGCGCAACGCAGTGCCAGCGCAGCCAAAGAAATCAAGGCCCTGATCGCTGCATCCGGCAAGGCGGTGGAAGCAGGCAGCACCATGATCAATACTGCGGGTAAAACCATGCAGGACATTGCCGAAAACGTGGATGTAGTGACCGAACTGATACGTCAGATTGCACAAGCCAGCCAGGATCAAAGCGAGGGTATTTCTCACGTCAACCAGGCCATTGCCGACATAGACCAGATCACCCAGGACAATACCTGTCTGGTAGAGCAGGCCAGCGAATCAACCGCCAAACTGGAACAGCAGGCCGCCTTGCTAAGCGCCGCTGTCAGCGTCTTTAAAACCCAGGCACCCGCCACGGAAAATCAGCACCTGCATCTGGCAAGCAGCAGCGCGCATGACTATCTGCCAGCCAAGCCTGCCACACGCAAATTGGCTGCATAAACTATCAGTTCAGTCAGCGCAGGAGCAATACAGGACCAGTACCGGCAGCACCAAAAACAAAACCACCTCGCGGTGGTTTTGTTTTTTGTTCCGAGCTGAGTGTAGCTAAGCTGAACTAAACTAATCAGTTGATCGATCAATATCTGCCGACATCACACTTTCAGCAAAGTCAGTATCGACAGTAACTCGTCTCTGATCTGATGCAGGTTGACTGGTTCAGCTTCCTGCACGGCGACTTCTGCCGGACCGCCATTCACATTCAGCTTGTTTCTGGCGCCGTTGATGGTAAAGCCCTGCTCATATAATAATTCGCGAATACGGCGTATCAACAACACTTCATGATGTTGATAATAGCGACGGTTACCGCGCCGTTTTACCGGTTTGAGTTGTGAAAACTCCTGCTCCCAATAACGCAGAACATGGGGCTTGACGCCACATAGCTCACCAACTTCGCCTATCGTAAAGTACCGCTTGGCCGGAATAGGCGGCAGCACAAAAGACTCAATCTTGATTTCTGTCATGGAAAATATCAGGCAGCGTGGGCCAGAGGTTGACTGCCGACATCATCGACCATGCCTTTGAGCTTCTGACTGGCGTGGAAAGTAACGACACGACGAGCAGTAATAGGAATTTCTTCCCCAGTTTTTGGATTACGACCAGGGCGTTGCGGCTTGTCACGCAACTGGAAATTGCCAAAGCCGGACAACTTAACGGCCTCGCCTCTTTCCAGTGCATCACGGATTTCATCGAAAAAAGTTTCTACCATGTCCTTGGCTTCGCGCTTGTTCAAGCCTACATGCTCAAACAGCAGCTCGGCCAATTCTGCCTTGGTCAAGGTCGGTAACTCTTTTTCCGCCTGTGAGCGCGCTCTGGCTTCCAGCATCGCACGATTCAAATCAGCATCCAGCACCGACTGAAATTCAGCGGAAATAACGTCATTCATTTTGAAACTCTTCCCAAGTAAATCTAACAGGTTCAGGCAAACTTAACGCAGACGGGCAGCAAATTGCTGACCGGCGGCTGCCACCAGTGCATTCATGGCAGCTTCTACTTTATCATCTTGCAGGGTACTTTGAGTATCTTGCAAGCTAAAGCGGAAAGCAAGACTTTTCTCATCAGTTTCCAAACCCTTGCCACGATATTCATCAAACAAAACAACGGCTTGCACTATTTTGCAGGCTTCATTCTGACGGATTTCAGTCTGGAATACGTCTAGCAAATTTTGCACCATTACTGCCTGTTTGACAACAAGCGCCAGATCACGGGTCACCGCCTGGAATTTGGAAATTTCCTGGTACATCGGTACGTTCACATTTTGCAATGCAGCGACATCCACTTCAAACAATACAGGTGCCAAAGGCAATTCGTATTTCTGTTGCAGGCGCGGATGCAATTCACCAATATAACCGATGTGTTTACCATCACATTCTATGCTGGCGCTGCGGCCAGGATGCAGGGCAACATGCTCCTGCTTGATGAAGCGCAATGTTTTTGGTGCAAATAAGGCTTCCAGATCGGCTTTGACATCAAAGAAATCCACATTGCGTGTTTCCTGCCCCCACTGCTCTTCAGCAACCGGACCATAAGCCAGTGCGGCCAGGCGTTTTGGCTGCTGATAACCGGCGACTTCCAGCGGACCATCCTGCACATTGGCGTCCTGCAAATAGATAGCACCGATTTCAAAAATACGGACACGATTGAGCTTGCGATTCAGGTTATAGCGCGTATTCGCCACCAGACTACCTATCATGCTGGTGCGCATGACACTCATCTGGCTGGCAATCGGATTCAACAAGCGCACAGGCTGGGAATTGCCGGAAAAATCCTGCTCCCAGGCTTCTTCGACAAAACTGTAATTGACGACTTCCTGATAATCCTGGTCAGCAACCAGACGACGCACGGCAAACAGCGAACGCTGGTTTTCTGGCGCGATCAGCATCGCATTGGCAGCCACTGGCGGCAATGCAGGAATGTTTTCAAAGCCATACACGCGCGCTACTTCTTCGATCAGATCTTCTTCGATTTCTATATCGAAACGATAGGACGGCGGCGTCACCATGAATTCGCCTGGCAGTTGGGTGAACTGCAAACCCAGGCGGGTGAAAATGTCGGCAATCTTTGCATCATCCAGTGCAACACCAACCACCTTGACGGCACGTGCAGTACGCAGCTTGACAGGCGGACGCTGTGGCAGATTGATGATCTGGTCATCGACAGGACCCAGTTTGACCTGGCTGGCACCACCACAGATTTCAACGATCAGGGCACTGATACGCTCTATGTGTTCGACGATGGAAGCAAAGTCGACACCACGTTCAAAACGATGCGCCGCATCAGTAGAAAAATTGAAGCGACGGGCGCGGCCCTGTATCGCCTGTGGCCACCAGAATGCGGCTTCCAGATAAATATTTTGCGTGTCCAGCGTCACAGCAGTGGAATCACCACCCATGATACCGGCCAGAGATTCAATTTCTTTTTCATCAGAAATAACACCAACCCAGTCATCCACCTCGACCGTATTACCGTTCAACAGTTTCAGCGATTCACCAGCCCTACCCCAGCGTACATCCAGGCTGCCGTGGATCTTGTCCAGATCAAACACGTGCGATGGACGACCGAGTTCCAGCATGACATAGTTAGAGATATCCACCAGCGCAGAAATCGGACGCTGACCGCTGCGTTCCAGTCTTTGTTTCATCCATTCTGGCGTCGCGGCACGGGCATTCACGCCACGGATAACACGACCGGCAAAACGACCACATAGATCAGGTGCACTGACTTTAACAGGCAAAGTTTCTTGCAAAGTCACCGGCAGCACGACCACTTCCGGCAATTGCATAGGTGTACCAGTCAAGGCAGAGACTTCACGCGCCACGCCAAGTACGGACAGGCAGTCGGCCTTGTTCGGTGTCAGCTTGATGGTAAATTTCAGGTCATTGAGTTGATAGTAATCACGGAAATTCTGACCCACTGGCGCGTCAGATGGCAAGTCCATCAAGCCACCGTGATCTTCCGACAGTTTCAATTCACGGGCTGAGCACAGCATGCCGTAGGATTCGACACCGCGCAGCTTGCCTATCTTGATTTCAAATGGTTTGCCGTCTGCACCAGGTGGCAGGATGGCACCGACCATGGCGCATGGTACTTTCATGCCTACGCGTACATTCGGCGCGCCACAGACGATATTCAAGAGGCTGCCTGTGCCTACATCCACCTGACAGACATTGAGTTTGTCGGCATCGGGATGTTTGGCGATTTCGCGGATTTCCGCGACCACGACATTATTAAATGGCGGAGCAACCGGCTCCACCTCTTCGACTTCCAATCCCGACATGGTGAGCAGATGGGACAACTCATCCGAAGTCATCTTCGGATCAACCATGGTACGTAGCCAGTTTTCAGAAAATTGCATAATTCAGCCGTCTAATGTTGGATACAGGGCGCGATGCGCCACGCAAAATTTCAGGGATGCGCTGTGGAATTCTTTTAGTTGAATTGCTTCAGGAAGCGCAAATCGCCTTCGTAGAACAGGCGCAAATCGTTGACGCCATAACGCAGCATGGTCAGGCGTTCAAGACCGGAACCAAAGGCAAAGCCTATGTATTTTTCCGGGTCCAGACCCATGTTGCGCACTACGCTAGGGTGCACCTGGCCAGAGCCGGATACTTCCAGCCAGCGGCCTTTCAAAGGGCCACTACCAAAGGCGATATCGATTTCGGCAGATGGTTCAGTGAACGGAAAATACGATGGGCGGAAACGCACCTGCAAATCGTCAGTCTCAAAGAAGGCTTTGACAAAATTCAGATACACACCCTTGAGATCGGCAAAGCTGATGTCTTCGGCGATCCACAAACCTTCAACCTGATGGAACATCGGGGAATGCGTGGCATCGCTGTCAACGCGATAAGTGCGACCAGGTGCAATGACCTTGATCGGCGGTTTGTTCATGCGCGCATAACGTACCTGCATCGGGCTGGTATGGGTGCGCAACAATAATTGTTTGCCCTGGCTATCTTTGCCATCGACATAAAAGGTGTCCTGCATCGAGCGTGCAGGATGGTTTTCCGGACTGTTCAAGGCCGTAAAATTGGTCCAGTCTGTTTCGATTTCGGGGCCGTCTGCCACGTCAAAACCGATGGAACGGAAGATTTCTTCAACGCGCTGCCAGGTGCGCATGACGGGGTGTATGCCACCCACGCTGCGGCCACGACCAGGCAAGCTGACGTCGATCGCTTCTGCATTCAAACGTGTCTGCATTTGTGCATTGGCCAGCGCATCACGGCGCTCGGTCAAGGCGGTTTCAATCTGGACTTTGGCTGCATTGATGACTGCGCCCTGAACCTTCTTTTCCTCTGGTGGCAATTTACCCAGACTTTTCATCTGTTCGGTAATCTGTCCACTCTTACCAAGGTAAAGCGCTTTTGCGTTCTCTAAAGCGGCAGCGTCACTGGCTGCCAGAAAATCAGCACGTGCCTGGCTGACGATTTGATCTAAAGGGTTCATGCCTTGTTCCCGCTTACCATGAAGCTGAAATAATGATCTGAAAACAAAACGGGGCATAGGATTCAACCTCTGCCCCGCTTGATATTTGCGACTGAATGCTATCAGTCGCTACGACTACCGTCTGCTATTAAGCAGCCAGGTTAACCTTGACTTGATTAACAATCGCAGCAAATGCTGGTTTGTCAGTCACAGCCATGTCAGCCAGTACTTTACGGTCGAGTTCAATTGCGGCTTTTTTCAGGCCGTTCATAAACACGCTGTAAGTCAGGCCATGCTGGCGAGCCGCTGCATTGATACGTGTGATCCACAAAGCGCGGAATACACGTTTCTTGTTGCGGCGATCGCGGTATGCATATTGACCAGCGCGCATAACTGCTTGCTTGGCAATACGGAATACCTTACTGCGACGACCACGGTAACCTTTGGCAAGGTTGAGAACTTTCTTATGACGGGCACGAGCTGTAACCCCACGTTTTACTCTAGGCATAATAACTCCTTAAATAATGAGTATGAGGTTAAGCTGTTGGCATCATGCGCATTACGGATACCATATTGGTGTCATGAACACCTACAGAACCGCGCAATTGACGTTTGTTTTTGGTAGTTTTCTTGGTCAGAATGTGACGTTTGAAAGCTTGACCGCGTTTAACGGTACCACCTGGACGGACGCGGAAGCGCTTCTTGGCGCTGCTTTTCGTCTTCATTTTTGGCATAGTACTATCTGTCTATTAAGACAGCTCCACTTTTATATGATGGTAGGTGGCAGCAACGATCGCTACTCTTGGATGCCTACTTCTCACTTATTGTGACCCAGCTTTTGGCTGGGTCTATCGTAATGCCCGCTAATGCGTGCCTCACAAAACCTGCTTTTGCTTTTTCGTTTCAGATAAGCTGAAACTTATTTTTTCTTCTTCGGTGCCAGGATCATGATCATCTGGCGACCTTCCATCTTCGGAAACTGTTCAACCTGGCCATACTGTTCCAGATCAAGCTTCAAACGCTCCAGCATACGCATACCGATTTCCTGATGCGCCATTTCGCGACCACGGAAACGCAGGGTAATTTTGGTCTTGTCGCCATCATCCAGGAACTTGATCAGATTACGCAATTTGATATTGTAATCACCATCATCTGTACCCGGACGGAATTTGACTTCCTTGACCAGTATCACTTTCTGCTTGAGCTTGGCTTCGTGAGCTTTTTTCTGCTCCTGGTATTTGAATTTGCCGTAATCCATCAAACGGCAAACCGGTGGCTGCGCCGTCGGCGCTATTTCCACCAAATCCACGTTGGCTTCTTCAGCCAAACGGAAGGCTTCACTCAGTTTCACGATGCCCAGAGGCTCATTCTCAACGCCGGATAAGCGCACTTCAGGCGCTGTAATTTCACCGTTGATGCGATGTGACTTGTCAGTAGCTATTGCAGTTTCCTTCAAAAATAATAATAAAAGCTATGCAACCCTGTTAAAACAGGGTCGCTGCTAATCTGTTAAACCTTGGTTTCAACTTCGTTTTTCAAACGAGCTATAAAGGCGTCCAGAGGCATTACCCCCAGATCCAGATTGCCACGCGTACGCACAGCCACTGTATTGGCATCCCTCTCTTTATCGCCTATCACGAGGATATATGGCAGTTTTTGAATGGAATGCTCGCGTATTTTATAGGTAATTTTCTCATTACGCAAATCTGTATTCACTCTAAACCCTTGTTTCTTCAGGATTTCTGCAACAGATTGTGAATATTCAGCCTGCGATTCCGAGATATTCAAGACGGAAACCTGCACCGGTGCCAGCCACAACGGCAAGGCAGCAGCATGATTTTCTATCAAGATACCGATGAAACGCTCCATCGAGCCCACAATCGCACGATGCAACATGATAGGCACTTTTCGGCTGTTGTCATCCGCCACATATTCAGCACCCAGGCGACCCGGCATGAAGAAATCAACCTGCATGGTACCAACCTGCCACGGGCGACCCAGGCTGTCTTTCAGGTGATATTCAATTTTAGGACCGTAAAAAGCACCCTCACCCGGCAATTCTTCCCACTCAACGCCGCAAGAACTCAGCGCAGTACGCAGGGTAGCTTCTGCCTTATCCCAGATTTCATCGCTGCCGATGCGGTTTTCAGGGCGCAAGGCCAGCTTGATGAAGATTTTTTCAAAGCCAAAGTCTTCATACACTTTCATCGCTTGCGGATGAAAAGCCATGACCTCATCCTGGATTTGCTCTTCAGTACAGAAGATATGACCATCATCCTGGGTAAAGCCACGCACACGCATGATGCCATGCAAGGCACCGGATGGCTCATTGCGGTGACATTGACCAAATTCACCAAAGCGCAAAGGCAGATCGCGATAGCTTTTCATGCCGGAATTGAAAATCTGCACATGGCCGGGGCAATTCATCGGTTTCAAGGCATATTCACGGTTCTCGGACTCAGTGACAAACATATTGTCTTTGTAATTATCCCAGTGACCAGTCTTACCCCACAGGCTTTTATCCAGAATTTGCGGCCCTTTAACCTCTTGATAACCACAGTCCTGATAAACCTTGCGCATGTATTGCTCCACCTGTTGCCAGATAGTCCAGCCCTTGGCATGCCAGAACACCAGACCAGGCGCCTCATCCTGGAAGTGGAACAGGTCCAGCGCCTTGCCCAGCTTGCGGTGATCACGTTTTTCTGCCTCTTCCAGCATGTGCAGATAGGCTTCCTGATCTTCCTTCTTGGCAAAAGCAGTGCCGTAGACACGTTGCAGCATCTCGTTTTTGGAGTCGCCACGCCAGTAAGCACCGGCCAGCTTCATCAGTTTGAATACTTTCAGCTTGCCAGTCGATGGCACGTGCGGACCACGGCACAAATCAGTGAAATTGCCTTCTGTGTACAAGGACACATCCTGATCAGCGGGAATGGATTCGATGATCTCGGCCTTATAGGCTTCGCCTATGGACTTGAAGTAGGCAACAGCCTCATCACGCGGCAGCACTTTGCGTGTGACTGGCTCGTCTTTTTTCGCCAGTTCAGCCATTTTCTTTTCTATCGCCACCAGATCATCTGGTGTAAATGGGCGCTTGTAAGAAAAGTCATAGTAAAAACCGTTTTCAATGACAGGACCGATAGTGACTTGCGCATCTGGATACAATTCCTTGACGGCATAGGCCAGCAAGTGAGCAGTCGAGTGACGTATCACTTCCAGACCATCCGCATCCTTGTCGGTGACGATGGCCAGATCCGCGTCAGCATCAATCAGATGCGAGGTATCGACCAGCTTGCCATTGACGCGCCCAGCCAGAGCAGCTTTTGCCAGGCCAGCACCGATGCTGGCAGCAACTTGTGCCACCGTTACCGGCGCATCGAATTGTCGTTGCGAACCATCAGGAAGTTTTACTGAAACCATGTCACTCTCCAAAGCGGAAAAATACAAAAATAATTGAGATAATTGAGATAAAAGATGAGTCTAAAAAACGCAGACGAAAAAAAAGCACGGCTAGCCGTGCTTTTTCAGTTTGTTACAAACGAAAAGTATCCTCGACTAGAGTCGCTCCCAAACCAGTTTCGTGGTAGTTCGCGGTGTCATAACCAGGGATGCCTTTCTCGCTCTTAACTATAATGTTTTAATAATTTTAAAATCTTTGGTAGGCACGATTGGACTCGAACCAACGACCCCTACCATGTCAAGGTAGTGCTCTAACCAGCTGAGCTACGCGCCTAAAGAAACGAGAGTATAGCAGAGACTTTCGGGAAATTGCTAGTCCCCTGCCTTAAAAAAATTACAGCAATAAAAAATCAAGACCAGAATCCGGCCCTTAATATAAGTTCCCTGCAAGTTTTCTGCAAGTTCACTGGCATGTCATTGAGTACGATGACGTATCATTACACATCAATCAAGCACGCCAGACATTTCCTGGGAGCCCGACTCCCTGCATTCGGCTACACTATAGTGTAACCAAGATTCAATATTCAGTATTGAAGATTCAATATTTTACCAAGCAAGCCATCATAGACATGCCACATCACGCCCACTCTCAAAGCGACCATTTGCACGACCACCGACGTGGCGATGCCGAACACCGGCATTATTTTGAAAACCGCAGTCAAAAAATCCTGGCCTGGGCACTTGGCCTGACCCTGAGCTTTGCCGGGGTGGAAGTGGCTTTTGGATTTCTATCGAATTCGCTGGCTCTGATATCCGATGCTGGTCACATGGTGACCGATGCAGCAGCACTGGGCCTGGCGCTGCTGGCGCAGATCATTGCAAAACGACCTCCCACAGCAAAGAATTCATTTGGCTTTGGCCGCGCTGAAGCACTTGCAGCCTTTGTTAATGGCCTGGTCATGCTGGGTGTGATTATCTGGATCGCAAAAGAAGCGATACAACGCTTTTCCACACCAGAAACAGTGCAAGGTGGTACCGTCATGTTGGTGGCAGGCATAGGCCTGGCCATCAATATCGTCGTCGCCTGGGTCTTGTCGCACGACAAGGAAAGTGTCAACACCAAGGCCGCCCTGGTACATGTCATGGGAGATTTGCTGGGATCAGTAGCTGCCATCGTATCAGGCGCAGTGATCTACCTGACTGGCTGGATGCAGATCGATCCGCTGCTGTCGATTTTTGTCTCCCTGCTGATCCTGAAATCTACCCTGTCTGTATTGAGCGAGTCTTACCACTTCCTGATGGAAGGCGTGCCACACAATATCGATTATGTGCAAATTGGTGCCGACCTGGAAGAAATCAATGGCGTGCTGTCCGTGCATGACCTGCACGTATGGGAAATGTCGCCCGGCTTCCCGGCCCTGATAGGCCACCTGGAAATAGAAGACCTGAGCGCCTGGCCGCGCATACTGGAAAGCGTCAAGGCCATGCTGCTGAGCAAACATAAAATTGACCACATCACCTTGCAGGCGGAAGTGGCCGACTCTGAAGAATTTCAGGATTAACAGATACCAAGCTGGATACTTCAGTATATGAAGCATCCAGCATATGCTTTAATTCCTTCGCACTTCCAGCACACCGCTGACTTCATGCAACACCGTCAGCGCTTTTTGCAACTGGGTGGTGCCGCCGATTTCAACCGTGAATGACATCCTGGCCTGTGACTTGGCGCTCTGGGTATTAACGCCTATCACATTGATTTTTTCGCGGGAAAATACTTCGGAAATATCACGCAGCAAACCCTGTCGATCTTGTGCCAGCACGAAGATATCAACGGGATATACCGTGTCTTTGCCATGCTCACCCCAGGTGGTCTGGATCACCCGTTCGGGCGCCTTGTTGCGCATTTCTGCAAAATTCTTGCAACTCAGGCGGTGGATGGAAATACCTTTGCCACGCGTCACAAAGCCGACGATATCGTCCGGCGGTGCTGGCTTGCAGCAGCGCGCCAGTTGCGTCATCAAACCTTCAGTACCCACCACCAGCACGCCAGATTTGGCGCCCTGCGTCACGCTGGATGCACGGCTCTTGTTGGTAAAACTGGCTTCGTCCGGTTCTACCTCGACGACATTTTCACGCAAGACGGTTTCGATCTGGCGCAGACTGAATTCATCTTTACCAACCGACAAAAACAGCTCATTGACGTCCGCGAAGCCCAGCTTGCGCGCCAGCTCTTCCAGATTGACTGCTGTCTTGCCTTCGCGCTGCAAGGTCTTTTCAACCAGGGCACGGCCTGAAGACAGGGTTTCTTCCTGATCGATGGCATTGAACCAGGCGCGAATCTTGGTGCGTGTACGCGTGCTGGCAGAATATTCAGAAGTCAGCCAGTCACGCGAAGGGCCTGTCTGTGGCGAGCCAACTTTCAGGGTAATGATTTCTACCGTCTGACCATTCTTCAAGGGCGTATTCAATGGCACCATGACATTATCGACCCGTGCACCCCGACAGCGGTGCCCGACATCCGTATGTAGGTGATAGGCAAAATCCACCGGGGTGGAATTGCATGGCAATTCGATGACCCTGGCCTGCGGTGTCAAGACATAGATCCGGTCATCCAGGCTGGCGGCCTTGAGTTTTTCCACCCATTCACGTTGCAATTGTTCATGCTCGACGACCACGTCGGCAACATCGGTTTTCCAGGCCAGCAATTGCCTGAGCCAGGCAATTTTTTCATCATATTCCTGCGCAGAAAAATTCGAGCCGCCCGACTCCTTGTAGCGCCAGTGGGCGGCCACGCCGTATTCGGCAAACTGATGCATTTCGCGGGTACGTATCTGCACTTCCAGCGGCCGGCCATCTTCCACTACCACGACTGTGTGCAAGGACTTGTAGCCATTCGGTTTGGGGCGCGAAATATAATCGTCAAATTCTTTGGGTATCGGCGTCCAGGCATTGTGGACGATGCCCAGAACGGTATAGCAATCCTTGATGTCATCGACGATCACGCGAAAAGCACGGACGTCATACAGTTCGTCAAAATCAACGGACTTGCCTTTCATCTTTTTCCAGATGCTGTAAATATGCTTGGGGCGTCCCGTGACTTCGGCCTTGACGCCCGTTGCCTGCAACTCCTTGTTCAGCCTGGCGATGGCATTGACGACAAAGCTTTCGCGCTCCAGTCGCTTTTCTTCCAGCATTTTGGCAATACGCTTGTACTGCTGCGGCTCAAGAAAACGGAAAGACAGGTCTTCCAGTTCCCACTTCAATTGCCAGACACCGAGACGATTCGCCAGTGGCGCATACAAATCCATGGTTTCGCTGGCGTATTGCTGGGCGGCGCCATCTTCGCGTTTGCATTCAGCAAAATAACGCAGGGTAGTCACGCGCGATGCCAGACGTACCAGAACGACGCGCATATCGGTAGCCATGGCCAGCACCATCTTGCGCAGGGTTTCCATCTGGGTGGCGGCTTTTTCTGCGGCGTCCTTGCCACGCCCGACATCATGCTGGGTCAGGGCGGCTTCGCGCAATTTCATGAGGCGGCGAATGCCCGTCACCAGGTCGGCAATTTCCTTGCCGAAGCGAATTTCTATCTGTTCGGCGGCAATCGGATTCAGTTCCGGCAATTCAAACAGAATGGCAGCAATGCGGGTATCAACGTCGGTACGCAGCATCGCCAGCGTGGCTACCACCCCACTGACAAACTGCAAGGCATTCTGCTCTGTCACTACGCATTTATTCGCATACAGGGGCGTGACATATTCCAGCGCGGCGATGACCCGCTCTGCATCTGCATCTGACAAACCTTCGAGCAGCGCTGCTTCGGAAGCTGTGGTCGAAATTGATACCATATGAATTATTTCTGTGCTGCGGTGACGACAATCTCGATCAGCCATTCGGGCTTTGCCAGCTTGGCCTCCACCGTCGCGCGTGGCGGTGAATTGCCTTTGGCTACCCAGTTATCCCACACCTGGTTCATGGCCGTAATCAGTGCAATGTCGGACAAAAATATCTGGCAACTCAAAATACGTGTCTTGTCGCTGCCGGCTTCTGCCAGCAAACGGTCTACGTGGGCCAGCACTTGTTCAGTCTGGCCTGCTATTCCCTGCGTGGCATCATCCGGCACCTGGCCAGCAAGATAGACGACACGATTGAAGACGGCAGTTTCTGACAAACGCGGACCTACATGAAATCTCTGGATACTCATTTTTATACTCAAACCTGGTTCAACAAAAAATCAACAGCAACGGCAATCTGATCCGCCTGCACAAACGTCGGCGCATGTCCTACTCCCGGAAATTCCACCAGCTTTGCTCGCGGGCCGCGCTGTGTCATGGCAGCGGCTGACTCGGCTGTCAGCAAATCCGATTCGCTACCACGCACCAGCAAAGTCGGGCATTGTATTGCATCATACGCTGCCCACAGCATAGTCTGGGCAATGGCAGCCATTTCCGGCGTGCTGGCCTTGATCGGTTGTGCCAGGCCGAGGTCGTAGTGTCGCACCCATTGTCCCTGTTCATTTTGACGCAGCACATCCCGTGCCAGCTTTTCCCACTGTTCTGGTGTATGCGGGCCAAAAGAAATGGATATGGCCTTGATATAGGTTTGCGCTTCTTCAAATGTCGCAAAGCGCACGTCCTGGCCTATGTAATCACCTATCCTGGCCAGAGCATCAGGATTCAACACCGGCCCCACATCGTTTAGAATCAGTTTGCTGACCGGGTTATCCGGCAGGCTCGCCAGACTCATGCCTATCAGCCCCCCCATGGAGGTACCAAACCAGTGTACCGTTTCCGCATCCAGCTTTGCCAGCAGGGTCACCATATCACTGACGTATTGCGGAATCTGGTAATGCATGGGGTTGCGCAGATGGCCGGAATAGCCGCGCCCGACCACGTCCGGGCACACTACCCGGTAATGCTGGCACAATTCGGCGGCCAGGGAATCAAAGTCATCGGCGACACGGGTCACGCCGTGCACGCAAACTAATACTCTGGAATTCTGCGGATCGCCCCACTCTTTGTAGGACATGGTGTGCAAGCCGGTAGGCGAGATACATTGCACTGATTTGCGTCTTGCCTGCATGATTTATTCCTGTGAACTGTATTAACAGTATTTTTACTATCGAAGATGGCCTCCATTTTACCGTTCGTTACGCTTAAAATCATTGTTAACTGTGCAAAGGCATGTTTTTTTAACAAAATATAGCTTGTACTTACCACTGGTAACACAAACTATTCGTGACAAAGATGATTTTTTGGAATTAGCTTGTCCGGTATTTTGTCCGGTATTTTGCCCAGAATTGCTTCACTCTCAGCCATCTATATCCCTACTTATACTTTAGGAGTCCGCATGCATACATTGTCACTTAAAGGCAAAACCGCTCTGGTAACTGGTTCCACTTCCGGCATAGGACTGGGGATTGCCCGTTCACTGGCCGCAGAAGGGGCAAATATCGTTTTCAACGGTTTTGGCGACATCAAGGAAATCCAGGCCCTGCAAACCGCGGTCGAAACCGAGTTTGGTGTGCAGACAGCCTATCACAATGCCGACATGAGCAAGGCTGGCGAGATAGAAGCCATGATGCAGTTTGCCGCCAGCAAATTCGGTGGTGTGGACATCCTGGTCAACAATGCCGGCATCCAGTATGTAGCCAATATTGAAGACTTCCCGGTAGAAAAATGGGATGCCATCATCGCCATCAACCTGACATCCAGTTTTCACACCACACGCCTGGCACTGCCTTACATGAAGCAAAAAAACTGGGGTCGCATCATCAATCTGGCATCGGTACATGGGCTGGTGGCATCAGCGCAAAAATCGGCGTATGTTGCAGCCAAGCATGGCCTGATCGGGTTTACCAAAACGACGGCGCTGGAAACTGCACAAACCGGCATTACCTGCAATGCCATCTGCCCAGGCTGGGTATTGACGCCCCTGGTACAAAAACAGGTGGATGACCGTGCAGCCAAAGAAGGCGTGGACAATGACACGGCAAAAAAACGCCTGCTGGCAGAAAAACAGCCTTCCGGTGAATTTGTAACGCCAGAACAACTGGGTGCATTGGCCGTGTTCTTCTGCAGTGAAGCTGGCCAGCAGATACGCGGCGTTGCCTGGAATATGGATGGTGGCTGGGTCGCACAATAATTCCACGGCCCGGTAGTTGGCCAGTATGCGTAGGGGCAAAGATGCGACAGCTTGTATTTTTTGCTTTCACCACCTTTTTTTCGGATGTATAGTGCGATAACACTTTCGGAACGGGAGCCCCTCATGCACGTTTTTGTACGCCTGGCAGGCATTTCTGCCCTTCTCATCACAAGCGCTAGCTGCCTTGCTGCAGACAAAATGAAACCCGGCCTGTGGGAAATGACGATGAAGTCAGATGCCATGAAAGCCATGCCTAAAATCCCGCCTGAACAGCTGGAAAAAATGAAGCAGATGGGTATTAAAATGCCCGACATGAAAAATGGTGCCATGTTACACAAAGTCTGCTTTACCAAAGAAATGGTGGACCAGGACAAACCGCCTTCAGGTGGTCGTGAACAGCAATGCCAGAACAAGAATTTTTCTCGTTCTGGCAATAGCTATTCATCAGAAATCGTCTGTGACATGCCGGAAATGAAGGGCACCGGTAATGTGAAAGGCAGCTTTACACCGGACAGTCTGACTTCCGTTTATGATTTTAAGGGAGTCTCCCACGGCCAACCGGTTTCGCAACATATGGAAACCACGGGCAAGTGGGTAGGCAGTGATTGTGGCGATGTCAAACCGCCTGTCATGCCGCAGAAAAAATAAATTCGCAGCCATGCTGCATACAAACAAAAAGCCGATGTGTCTGACATCGGCTTTTTGTTTCAGGGGTGCTGTCTTTTACAGCCAGACACCGACACGGGTTCAGGCTATGGCACTGACATCCAGTGCAGCTTCGGTTTTAGCAATGATTTCTTCCTTGCTGACACCCGTTGCCAGTTCTACCAGTTTCAAACCAGCAGGGGTAACATCAATCACCCCCAGGTCAGTAATGATGCGATTGACTACGGCGACACCGGTCAAAGGCAGATTGCAGGCTTTCAAAATCTTGTGAGCGTCACCCTTGGCAACATGCTCCATCAATACCACGACGCGGCCCACACCAGCCACCAGATCCATCGCACCGCCCATGCCCTTGACCATTTTTCCCGGAATCATCCAGTTGGCCAGGTCACCATGTTCGCTGACCTGCATCGCCCCCAGGATGGCCAGGTTGATCTTGCCGCCACGTATCATGGCGAAAGAATCAGCCGAGCTGAATATCGATGAACCAGGCAAGGTCGTTACCGTCTGCTTGCCAGCATTGATCATGTCGGGGTCTACTTCTTCTTCAGTCGGGAAAGGGCCTATGCCCAGCAAGCCGTTTTCGGACTGCAACCAGACTTCCATGCCTTCGGGTACATGGTTGGCGACCATGGTCGGCAAACCTATACCCAGATTGACGTAAAAACCGTCTTGCAATTCCTGTGCTGCACGTGCAGCCATTTCATCACGATTCCATGCCATGTCTTGTCTCCTGCTGTGTTTATTTCGAAGGGCGTACGGTACGCTGTTCTATACGTTTTTCCGGATTGGCATTAACGACGATGCGCTGTACGAAAATACCCGGTGTGTGGACTTCATCCGGATCCAGTTCACCGATTTCGACCAGCACTTCGACCTCTGCCACTGTGATCTTGCCTGCCATCGCTACATTGGGATTGAAATTGCGCGCAGTCTTGCGATACACCAGATTACCCGCCTTGTCAGCCTTCCAGGCTTTAACCAGAGACACGTCGGATACCAGCGCACGTTCCATCACGTATTTTTGACCATCAAATTCACGGATTTCCTTGCCATCGGCCACAATGGTGCCGACACCGGTTTTGGTGAAGAAGGCCGGGATACCGGCACCACCGGCACGCAGCTTTTCTGCCAGCGTACCTTGCGGGGTAAATTCCAGTTCCAGCTCACCGGCCAGGTACTGGCGTTCAAATTCCTTGTTTTCACCGACATAGGATGAAATCATTTTCTTGATCTGGCGGGTGGTCAACAACTGCCCCAGACCAAAGCCATCCACACCGGCATTATTCGAAATGGCGGTCAGTTCCTTGACGCCAGAATCACGCAAGGCAGCGATCAGTGCCTCGGGTATGCCACACAGGCCAAAACCGCCTACGGCGATGGTCTGACCGTCCTTGATCACACCTGCCAGCGCGCTGGCAGCGTCAGGATAAACTTTGTCCATAATGTCCTCTCTCCAAGTATTAAGTCAGTTTTTCTTTTATCAAATGGCTGTCCGCAACACGCCATAAACAGCAATACCATTCATTAGCCTTACAGGATATGATGCTGCGTTATACTGCGCAATACCGTAAAAATACGCCTTTACTACAACCCTGTCAGCGGATCGTGGAAATGAATGTTGTACAGCCCATAGATTTTGAATCCATATTTCAACATGCGCCTGTCGGTATGTGCGTGTCGCAGAATCGTATCATTCATGCGTGCAACAATGATCTGGCGAAAATGTTTGGCTATCAGAACGACGAATTGCTGGGCCAGTCTTTCCTGGTACTGTACCCCAGCCCTGACGAATTTGAGCGTACCGGTGCCCGTATTACCCCCATCATGAATGCCAGAGGCTATTACTCGGATGAACGCATCATGAAACGCGCCAATCAGGAACTGTTCTGGTGTCATGTATCAGGACGGGGCTTGAACAAGGACAACCCACACGCCGCCGGTATCTGGACTTTTGAAGATCTTAGCGCCAAACGCCCGGTGACTGCCGAACTGACTCCGCGTGAACGTGAAATTGCAGCCTTGCTGGTAGAGGGCAAAACCAGCAAGTTGATTGCACGCCAGATTGACCTCAGCCCACGGACAGTAGAAATGCACAGGGCAAAACTGATGCGCAAGTTCAATTCAGCAACATCCAGTGAGCTGGTACACAAGCTGCTGGGCATCATGCGCTGAACCAGTGCACCTGAAACAGGCTGCGCACAATAACGCTGCCCATCTCATTTTTTGCGTTTTGCCACCTTGATTTCACTCAGTTTCTGCTTGATTGATTCCGGCAGACTGACGGACTTGCCAGTCTCTGCCGCTACCCACACTACCTTGGCACCACCTTCTGCATACAGGGCGTAGCCGTCACCGACCGAGCGCATTTCCTGCATGGTTTCAAAACTGCTGCGCCCTGCTGCACCGATATAGGTACAGACTTCAACCTGGTCAGGATATTTCAGCGGCTTCTTGAAGGTGCAATAGGCATTCACGATGACGGGGCCATTGCCTTCTTCATCAGGCAGACAGCCCATCATGCTCAGCCACTCTATACGCGCCTGCTCCATGTAGCGAAAGTACACGGTATTGTTGACGTGGCCCATGGCATCCATATCTCCCCAGCGTATGGGAATGGTGACGGTATAGACCAGCTTCTTTTCCGTTACCTTGTTCTCTATCATTGCACGCTCATGCCATCATCGGCAGTGACGATGGCACCATTCAGGAAGCGTGATTCTTCCGCCGCCAGCAAAAGCAGCAGGCCATCCAGATCCTCTGGTGTGCCTACGCGTTTTCTTGGCAGCATATCGACCAGTTTCTGGCCAGCTTCGGTCGCAAAATAGTCTGAATTGATTTCTGTAGAAATATAACCCGGACAAATCGCATTCACATTGATGCCATACTTGCCCCACTCTACTGCCATGGCCTTGGTCATGTGCACGACTGCCGCCTTGCTCATGCAGTAAATGCCTATCTGTGGCAATACCCGCAAACCTGCGACCGAGGCAATATTGATGATGCGGTGCTGTTTTTTAGGATCACCCTTGTGACGGGCGATCATGCGCTTGGCAGCTTCCTGTGCCACGAAAAAAGCACCGCGCTGGTTGGTGTCCATAACATAGGCATAGTCATCCGGTGTTACATCGACCAGACGTTGCGTAGTCGACACACCCGAATTATTGATCAGGATATCAATCGGACCGGCCTCTGTCTCGGCATGGGCAATCGCTGATTTGATACTGCCATAGTCGGTCACATCCAGTGCCACCACATGGGCGGCACCGCCTTCGGATTCGATTTCTGCACGCAATTCTTTCAGCCTGTCTATACGGCGCGATGCCAGCACGACCTGCGCACCAGCCTGTGCCAGAATTTTGGCAAACCGTGCACCAAGACCGCTGGAAGCGCCAGTTATCAACGCTATTTTGCCTTCAAAATTGACTTCTATGCCCATCTGATTCTCCGCAATATTTGGAATAAATTCACTAATCTATAAGACTCTATGATGACATAGAGATTATGCTTGTGTTGTATGGATTTGAATTAGTTAAAGATTTTTACAGAAATTTTCCTGCCATTTCACATGATCTTGATGCATCCCAAAGTTGGCTCTGCGATAATCCGGTGTATTTCGTGCGCCAATAAGAACCTGTTTACGATCTGTAGCGAGCGAGCGTCAGCGGGGTCAGGGTAACCAAGTGCAGCGCAAAAAGCGGAATGTACTCAAGTACATGAGCATTTTGAGCAGCACATGAGCCCCGCGCAGACTCCGATTGCGCTCGCGCAGTAAGATCGCAAACAGGTTCTAAGAGCAATTTTTGGAGTACACCCTCGCTTGCGAAATACATCTACAGCAGATAACATGCTGAAAACAAATAAGCACGCTCGTTCGAAAATCTTCAGAAAGTGAAAATAGCCATGACACAAAGCATACTTGAACAGTACGGTCCTCGCGACGCAATGGAATATGATGTCGTCGTCGTCGGTGGTGGCCCTGCTGGTTTGTCGGCGGCCATCAAGCTGAAGCAACTGGCTGCCGAAAAAGGTACGGAAGTATCAGTCTGCGTGCTGGAAAAAGGTGGAGAACCGGGTGCACACATCCTGTCAGGTGCCGTCATGGATCCCAAGGCGCTGACTGAACTCTTTCCCAACTGGAAGGAAATGGGTGCGCCGCTGAATACAGCAGTTACCGAAGACCGCGTCCTGGTCCTGACTGAGACCAAAGCCTACCGCACCCCTAACTGGATGCTGCCAGCCTGTTTTGAAAATCATGGCAACTACATCGTTTCGCTGGCCAATGTAACGCGCTGGCTGGGTCAGCAGGCCGAGGCACTGGGCGTGGAAGTCTTCCCCGGTTTTGCTGCGGCAGAAGTTTTGTATAACGACGACGGCTCAGTTAAAGGTGTGGCTACAGGCAATATGGGCGTGGACCGCCATGGTCAACCAAGCTCCTCTTTCCAGCTAGGCATGGAATTACACGCGAAATACACCCTGTTTGCGGAAGGCGCACGCGGCCATCTTGGCAAACAGGTCATCGCCAAATACGACTTGAACAAAGGTAAAGACCCGCAATCCTATGGCATAGGCATCAAGGAGTTGTGGGAAATCGATCCCAAACAACATCAACCGGGTCTGGTCGTACATACCACAGGCTGGCCTTTGATGGATCAGTACAGTGGTTCTTTCCTTTACCATCTGGAAGACAATCTGGTGGCGGTTGGTTATGTCGTCGGCCTGGCCTACGAAAACCCTTACCTGTCTCCTTACGAAGAATTCCAGCGCTTCAAGACCCACCCTTCTATCCGCACTTTCTTTGAAGGTGGCAAGCGCGTGTCTTATGGTGCACGGGCAATCACTGCCGGTGGCTTGCAATCCCTGCCTAAACTGGTGTTCCCGGGTGGTGCATTGATAGGCTGCGATGCCGGCTTCCTGAACATGAGCCGTATCAAAGGTAGCCATGCTGCAATTAAGACCGGCATGCTGGCTGCAACAGCAGCCTTTGAAGCGGTATCTGCCAACCGTCAGCATGATGAACTGAGCAGCTATTCAACTGCGTTTGAACAATCCTGGCTGCATGAAGAGTTGTACACTGCCCGCAACGTCAAACCTTTGCTCAAGCGCGGTACATATGGCTCACCGCTGGTGTGGCTGGATCAGGTGGTATTGCGCGGCAAGGCACCCTGGACGTTGCGTCATAACAAGGCTGATCACGAATGCCTGCGCCCTGCTTCGGAATTTACACCTATTGTCTACCCCAAGCCAGACGGCAAATTGACCTTTGACCGGCTGTCATCGGTATTCATTTCTAATACCAACCATGCGGAAGACCAGCCTATCCATCTGACCTTGAAGAATGCCGATGTACCCGTATCGGTCAATCTGGCAAAATTCGCCGGACCAGAGGCGCGCTATTGCCCGGCAGGTGTGTATGAATTCGTGAAAACCGAAGCTGGTGCAGACCGCCTGCAAATCAACGCGCAAAACTGCGTGCATTGCAAGACCTGTGATATCAAGGACCCGACTCAGAACATCGTCTGGGTGACGCCTGAAGGTGGGGGGGGACCCAATTATCCAAACATGTAGCCGAAGGCCTGATTAAGCTACTGCGCAACGCAATTTTGAGCCAGCGATGCTCGTCGTACGTTCGTACGACTGCGCTTCTTAACTCAAACTTGCGTCGCTCGCTACGCTTACTCAGGCCTTCTTGGACACTGCTGTTTGCAATGAAGTTCTAATGCGAAAAAGCCGCTGATCAGCGGCTTTTTTGTTTTCAATATTTTTTGTGGCTCTGATCTGCAATCACCACTTGCCGGCCAGGATTTTCTCCAGCCAGAATGTACCAATGATGGTTTTTACGTCGGTGATATGGCCGGATTTGATCCAGTTCAGCATCTCTGGCAATGTCGCGGTGAAGACTTCCAGGAATTCTTCTTCATCCAGTGCTGCCTTGCCTGCTGTCAGGCCTTTGGCCAGGTAGATGTCCAGGTGCTCGTCAGAATACGCGATGGCATTGTGTATGGTACAGACGAAGGACCAGTCTGTCGCGGTATAGCCTGTCTCTTCGCGCAGCTCGCGCTGGGCACAGATCAGCGGGTCTTCACCGGGATCAATCTTACCGGCGGGGAACTCGATGAAAATACGATCCAGTGGATAGCGGAACTGCTTTTCCAGCAAGATACGGCCATCATCAAACAAGGGAATAATAACTACTGCACCTGGATGGCGTATGTATTCTCTGGTTGCAGTCTGGCCATCAGGCAGGGACACCACATCTTTGTCGACCTTGAGAAAACTGCCCGCATATACCAGCTCTGTACTGAGCCGGGTTTCTTGCAGATTCAGTTTGCTGGTGACTTTTTCAGTCATGTTTGCGTTTCAGGTAACGATAGACAAAACCGGGGAAAGCCAGCACCAGGAATAGACAGCCGTTAATGGCATAAAATTCCCAGCCCTGAGGGAAAGGATTGCCTGCACCTGACTCCAGCGCATGCGCAATAAAGCCGAGACAAAAATACAGGACAATCAATTCCAGCAGACGTGCCCATAAAGGCTTGGCAACAGCAAACCATTTAAGGCTGATCACTGCAAAACAGCGCTCATTGACAAACGGCGTATTGGCAGCCAGAACTGCCAATACGATCACCAGCCAGACTGATGCAGAATTACCCACTGTTAATACTTAAGCGTATTCGAAATAGCGTTGGCACATGCCGACATCAGGGAACCTGGCAACAGGCCCATGACCAATACCGCCAGGCCATTAATACTCAGGATGACGCGCATGTCAGTGCTGACAACGATAGGGCTATTATCCAGCGGTTCATCAAAATACATGAGTTTGACGACGCGCAGGTAGTAGAAAGTACCGATCAGCGAGAACAGTACGGCAACCAGTGCCAGCCACAACTGGCCTGTAGACAATACTGCCTGCAATACCGACAGCTTGGCATAGAAACCCATCATAGGTGGAATACCTGCCAGCGAGAACATCAGCAACAGCATGACCAGCGCAAACCATGGATTACGCTTGTTCAGACCTTTCAGGTCTTCCAGATTTTCTGCTTCAAAACCAGTACGTGCCAGCAGCATGATGACACCGAAGGTACCCAATGTCGTCAGCACATAGGTAATGCTGTAGAACATGGATGCACTGTAGGCATCAACCGCCAGATCAGCATTACCATTGGCAACACCAGACAACAGGCCCAGCAACATGAAGCCCATTTGTGAAATGGTAGAGTACGCCAGCATACGTTTCAGATTGGTCTGTGCGATCGCGGTCAGGTTACCTAAGGCCATCGATAACACTGCCAGTACCACCAGCATCTGCTGCCAATCCACCGCTAGCGGGAACAGCCCTTCTACCAGCAAACGGAAGGTAATCGCAAACGCTGCCAGTTTAGGTGCGCCACCCAGCAACAGGGTAACAGCTGTCGGTGCACCCTGATACACGTCAGGTACCCACATATGGAAAGGAACCACACCGAGTTTGAACGCCAGACCAGCGACCAGGAACACGATACCAAACACCAGGATTGTTTTATTGGCAGTTGCCGTCGCCGCTACCTTGACCACTTCGCTCAATTGCAAAGAGCCGGTCGCACCGTACAGCATGGAAATACCGTACAGCATGAAACCGGATGCCAGCGCGCCAAGGATGAAATACTTCATCGCGGCTTCAGTCGATACCGTGTGGTCACGACGCAAGGCAACCAGTGCATACAACGACAGGGACATCAATTCCAGGCCCAGGTAAATAACGAGGAAGTTGTTACCGGAAATCATCACCATCTGACCCAGCAGGGCGAACAGTGCCAATACATAATACTCACCACCCAGATGGGTATTGGTCATGCCACGGTCACTCACGTACTGACGTGAATAAATCAGCGTGACGCCCACTGCCAGGTAAGAGAACAGTTTCAGCAAATTGGACATAGGGTCAGAAACAAACATGTTGTTACTGACGTACACCGACATCACCGTATCAGAATTGGCCGCAGTCAAGGCACCACACACGGCCAGGCTCAACAAGCTCAGCACATAAGTGACATTGCGCTTGTTATCTGCCAGAAACATATCTATCAGCAATATGACGCAAATCGCCGATAGCAAAAAGATTTCAGGATAAAGTGGTATCAGGTTCATATTATTCATTTTTACAAGCATTGATCTGCCGCCACGTGAGAACTGCTCTCAGTACGTGGCTCGCGCATCCATATCCTCTATCAAGGCATCACTTTTGACACTGCCACATGTTTCAACAGATCAGTTACCGAGACCTGCATTGCATCTGTAAATGGCGCCGGGTACAGACCCATTACCAGTACCGCAATGGCCAGCACACCCAGCATGAAAAATTCACGTTTGTTGATATCGGTCAGGTGTGCCACATGTTCATTCGTGATGTTGCCGAAAATCACACGTTTTACCATCCACAGCGAATAGGCTGCGCCAAAAATAAGTGCCGTTGCTGCCAGCATGCCTATCCAGAAATTGAACTGGACTGCACCCAGAATCACCATGAATTCACCAACGAAACCGGATGTTGCCGGCAAACCGCAGTTAGCCATGGAAAACAGCACGAACAAGGCAGCAAACTTGGGCATTTTGTTGACGACGCCACCGTAGTCGGCGATTTCGCGGGAATGTACGCGGTCATACAGTACGCCGATACACAGGAACATCGCGCCGGAGATAAAGCCGTGGGAAATCATCTGTACGATAGCGCCCTGCACCGACATGTCATTGAACATGAAGAAACCGAGCGTCACAAAGCCCATGTGTGCAATCGAAGAATACGCCACCAGCTTTTTCATGTCCTTTTGCACCAAAGCCACCAGACCGATATAAATAACGGCGGTCAGCGACAGCGTAATCATGAAACCGGCCATGTAATGGCTGGCATCCGGCGCGATAGGCAAAGAAAAACGCAGGAAACCGTAGGCACCCAGTTTCAACATGATCGCTGCCAGTACTACGGAACCACCGGTAGGTGCTTCAACGTGGGCATCTGGCAACCAGGTATGCACTGGCCACATTGGCACCTTGACAGCAAATGCCATCAGGAAGGCACAGAAAATCATGATCTGTGTCGTCAGAGGCAACGGCAGTTTATGCCATACCAGGATGTCGAAAGAATGACCGGCTTTCAGGTACAGATAAATAATGGCAACCAGCGTCAGCAAGGAACCCAGCAAGGTGTACAGGAAGAACTTGAAGGCCGCATACACGCGATTCGGGCCACCCCAGACACCGACGATAATGTACATCGGGATCAGCGTCGCTTCGAAGAACACATAGAACAGCATGCCATCTGTCGCGCAGAACACACCTATCATCAAACCGGACAATATCAGGAAGGCACCCATGTATTGGGCGACCTGCTTCTCAACTACTTCCCATGCAGCGATGACCACGATGACAGTGATAAATGCCGTCAAAGGTATGAGCCACAAAGAAATACCATCTATACCCAGTGAGTAAAAAATGTTGAAGCGTTCTATCCATGAAAACTTTTCGACAAACTGCATGCCGTGCGCAGCATTGTCAAAATTCTTGATCAGTGGAATCGTGACCAGAAAACTGACCAGGGAGCCGATAAGAGAAACACCGCGCACCAGGCCAGGATTATTGTCGCGACCAAATGCGAGGACGAAAATGCCGAACGCAATCGGACACCAGATCGCGAGGCTAAGTAGAGTAGAAGTTGACTGCATCATGATTATATTTTTATAGCCGTGGTCACTTATTTAGCGAAGGGGAACAGCACTGTGTAAGCCAGGAATGCCATTACGCCGAGTATCATTACAAACGCGTAGTGATAGATATAACCACTTTGCAACTGGCGTATCACTTTGGAGAACCAGCCAACCAGTTTCGCGCTGCCGTTCACCACCAGGCCATCAATCAGGCCCTTGTCACCGATATTCCACAAACCGCCACCCAGCAAGCGTGCGCCGCCAGCAAATACGATCTCGTTGAAACGATCCATGTAGTACTTGTTGTCCAGCAGCGTATAAATGGCACTTGCCTTTTCCTTGATTGCAGCAGGAATCGCAGGCTTGACCATGTAGAACACATAGGAAGTCACGACACCAGCCAGCGCCAGCCAGAATGGTGGCGTCATCAAGGCATGCAGGGCCATGGCGAATGGGGAATGGAACTCATGCCTGAGTTCTTCCATCGCATGGTGGGCTTCATTGACGAAAATAACATTGTCAAAGAATTTGCCAAACAACATGGGCTCGATAGAGAAGAAGCCAATGATCACCGAAGGTATTGCCAGCAAAACCAGCGGCAACCACACTACCAGTGGTGATTCATGCGGTTTTTGTCCTGGTGCCAGTCCATGGTGGTGCGCATCGTGGTCATCATGCGCATCATCTGCGTGTGCATCATGGCTATGGGTATCCTTCGCATGTGCATCTTTTGCATGTGCGTCGTGAGCATGATGATCATCATGGGCATGGCCAAAGTTTTCCTTGCCGTGGAAGACCAGGAAATACATGCGGAAAGAATAGAAGGCAGTCACAAACACACCTGCCAGCACGGCAAACTGGGCAAAGCCTGCGCCTGGCAAATGACTCGCCTGCACGGCTTCAATAATGCTGTCCTTGGAATAAAAGCCAGAAAAGAACGGCGTGCCAATCAGTGCCAACGAACCCAGCAAGGAAGTAATCCAGGTAATTGGCATGTATTTACGCAAACCACCCATATTACGGATGTCCTGGTCATGATGCATACCGATGATCACGGAACCTGCCGCCAGGAACAGCAATGCTTTAAAGAAGGCGTGCGTCATCAAATGGAATACCGCTACCGAATAGGCAGATGCACCCAGCGCCACGGTCATGTAACCAAGCTGCGACAGCGTCGAATACGCCACCACGCGCTTGATGTCGTTCTGGATAATCCCCAGGAAACCCATGAACAAGGCCGTAATCGAACCGATCACCATGATGAACGACAAGGCGGTATCAGACAATTCAAACAGTGGTGACATGCGCGATACCATGAAGATACCGGCCGTCACCATGGTTGCCGCGTGAATCAGTGCAGAAATCGGTGTCGGACCTTCCATCGAATCAGGCAACCATACATGCAGCGGGAATTGCGCAGATTTACCCATAGCACCGATAAACAGGCAGATACAGGCAACCGTGATCAGCATCCAGTCAGTATGTGGCAACAGCATGGCTGCCAATTCATTCTTCTTTGCGAACACTTCAACATAGTTCATGGAACCAGCATTTGCCACCAGCAAACCGATACCGAGGATGAAGCCAAAGTCACCTACGCGGTTAACCAGGAAGGCTTTCATGTTGGCGTAAATCGCGGTTGGCTTGGTGTACCAGAAACCGATCAGCAGATAAGACACCAGACCCACAGCTTCCCAGCCAAAGAACAATTGCAGGAAGTTGTTGCTCATGACCAGCATCAACATCGAAAAGGTGAACAGCGAGATGTATGAGAAGAAACGATTGTAACCTTCGTCTTCAGCCATATAGCCAATGGTATAGATATGTACCATCAGCGACACAAAGGTCACGACGCACATCATCATGGCCGTCAGGCTGTCAACCATAAAGCCGACTTCCAGCTTCAGGCCACCAACATTCATCCATTGATACAGGGTGGCGTTATAAGTAGCGCCATCCATCACGGCAGACAAAGTCATGCAAGAAATGACGAAGGCAATCAGCACGCCCAGTATGGTCGCGGTATGCGACACTTTTCGTCCGACCACATTGCCAAAAAACTTCGTTCCTAGCAAACCTGCGATAGCAGACCCTGCCAGAGGCGCCAGAGGTACTGCCAATAATAATTGTGGGTTAAGTTGCCCCGCCATGATGACCCTTTGTTAGCTTATTACTTTTCTTAAATCGCCAGCGTATGCCGGACTGTCGCTATGCAACAGCCCGCAGCATTATCCTTGTTAACCTTTTAATGCATCCAGGTCTTCGACATTGATCGTGTCCAGATTACGGAACAACACAACCAGTATTGCCAGACCAATCGCAGATTCAGCGGCGGCCACGGTCAATATGAAGAAGACGAATACCTGACCAGCGGCATCACCCAAATAATGAGAAAAAGCGATGAAATTAATATTCACTGCCAACAACATCAACTCGATCGCCATCAACAACACAATGATGTTTTTACGATTGAGGAAAATACCGACGATGGAAATCGCAAACAGGATTGCGCCCAATATCAGGTAGTGCGTCAAACTCAAAGTCAAAGCCATTTAAACCTCCTGCTTTACGGTCGCTGCCGCAGCGGCTGCGTTGCTGTCTGCACGATCAGATTCGGCCTTCATGCTGACGATACGGATACGGTCCTTGGCCTTCACTTTTACCGCAGCTGCCGGATCAAAGTATTTGCTGTCTTTGCGGCGACGCAAAGTCAGGGCAACAGCTGCCACAATCGCCAGCAACAAGATCGCTGCTGCTACCTCAAAGGCAAACTGATAATGCGTGAAAATTTCTATACCCAGGTACTTGGTATTGCCGATTTTGTCGGACAAGGCAGGTACATGATTGTCCGGACGCAAAAAACCGCGCCACAAAACGGCGGCCATTTCCAGCACGATGATACCGCCAACAGCGGCTGCCAACGGGAAATGACTCCAGAACCCTTCCCTGAGCTTGTCCAGATTGATGTCGAGCATCATCACGACAAACAGGAACAGCACCATGACCGCACCGACATATACCAGCACCAGCACAATCGCCAGGAACTCGGCCTTCAACAACATCCAGATACCGGCAGCGTTGAAGAAGGTCAGAACCAAAAACAAGGCGGCATGCACAGGATTGCGCGCAGAAATGACCTGAATCGCAGCGACTATCATGATCGCTGAGAAAACATAAAATAAAACGGTAGTAAATTCCATATCGAACCAGGTCCAGTTAGCGGTATGCGGCATCAGCGCTACGCGCTGCTGCAATTTGTGTCTCGTAACGATCACCTACGGCCAGCAGCATCTCTTTGGTGAAATACAGATCGCCGCGTTTTTCACCGTGGTATTCCAGTACATGGGTTTCCACAATCGAATCGACCGGGCAGGATTCTTCGCAGAAACCGCAGAAGATACACTTGGTCAGATCGATGTCATAACGGGTAGTACGACGGCTGCCATCAGCGCGCTGATCAGATTCGATCGTGATCGCCATGGCCGGGCACACTGCTTCACACAATTTACAGGCGATGCAGCGCTCTTCCCCATTCGGGTAACGGCGCAAGGCATGCAGACCACGGAAACGTGGAGATTGCGGTGTCTTTTCTTCCGGAAATTGCACCGTGATCTTGCGGGCAAACATATAGCGACCGGTCAGGGCCAGGCCCTTGATCAGCTCGCGCAGCATCAGGCTGCCAAAAAAATCCTTGATTGCTTCCATTTTTTTAGCCTCTTACTTCCAAATATTCCATGGAGTTTGTATCCATGCTGCGACGATCACCAGATACACCAGGGTCAACGGGATAAATACTTTCCAGCCCAGACGCATGATCTGGTCATAGCGATACCGCGGGAAAGAAGCACGTGCCCAGATGAACAGCGAAACCACAAAGAATGTCTTGATGCCAAGCCAGATCCAGCCCGGGATGAAATCCAGGAAACTGAATGGTGCTGACCAGCCGCCAAGGAACATCAGGGACGCCATCGCAGAAATCAAAATCATGTTGGCGTATTCAGCCAGGAAGAACATCGCGAACGACATGCCCGAATATTCAACCATGTGGCCGGCAACGATCTCGGATTCACCTTCGACCACGTCAAACGGATGACGGTTGGTTTCAGCAATACCGGAAATCACATACACCACAAACATGGGCAGCAGTGGCAGCCAGTTCCAGGAGAACAGGTTGAAACCGTGGCTGGCCGCAAAACCCTTGGTCTGCGCATTGACAATATCAGTCATATTCAAACTGCCGGACACCATCAGTACGATAACCAGTACAAAGCCCATGGCGATTTCATACGACACCATCTGTGCAGATGCACGCATGGCACCCAGGAAAGCATACTTGGAGTTGGATGCCCAACCGGCAATGATGATGCCGTAGACCTCCATCGAGGTGATAGCCATGATCAGCAACAGACCGGCATTGACGTTCGCCAACACGGTTTCCGGGCCGAAAGGAATCACCGACCAGGCTGCCAGCGCTGGCATGATGGTCATGATAGGTGCCAGTACGAACAAGACTTTATTCGCCTTGGCCGGGATGACGATTTCTTTCAGCAGCAGTTTCAGCGCATCAGCAATAGGCTGCAGCAAACCTGCCGGGCCAACGCGATTCGGGCCAAGACGGATATGCATCCAGCCTATCATCTTGCGTTCCCACAAGGTCAGGTAAGCCACGCAACCCATCACCGGCAAGGTGATACAGACGATCTTGACCAGTGTCCACAGGGGCATCCACAATGCGCCAAGATAGTGCTGACCCAATTCATGGATAGAGAGCAGCAAATTCATTATGCACGCTCCAGTTTGATAGCACCGAACATGCCGTCCAGATTGCTTGTCAAAGTATGACCAGCAGCAATCCTGACTACATTATCAGGCAGGGATTTATCTATTCCAACAGGGATCAGGGTAGAACCTGTTTTGCTTAGTCTTACCATATCGCCTTCGACAATGCCCTGTTTGCCAGCTTCGGCCTGACTGATCCATGCTTGCGGCGCACGCGCATCGGCAGTCAGTTGCAGGGATTCTGCACGACGTACGATGGCATCGGTACTATAGATACCGACATCAGCGATCCGTTCCAGACCAACACTGGCACTGGAAGAAACTGTGGGGGCGATTTTGGCCAGATTATTCAGTTGCAAGCTCAGGTCTGTTTCTGTGAACACTGTCGCACGCACTGCTTCTGCGGTTTCAAAATCAAAGTTTTCCAGACCCAGCAAATTGCCCAGTACACGCAAGACTTTCCACGCCGGGCGGGTATCGCCCAGTGGCTTGACCACACCGTGGAAGCTTTGTGCACGACCTTCACAACTGACGAAGGTACCGGCAGTTTCGGTGAATGGAGAAACTGGCAGCAATACGTCTGCATATTCAGCACCGTGCATGAATGGTGACATGACGACGACCATTTCAGCCTGATCCAGCGCTGCCTTGGCTTGTACCGGATGTGCACTGTCAAGCAAAGGCTCGGCATGCAATACGATGTAGGCTTTTTTAGCTTCAGTAAATACTGGCTTGGCATTGTTGGCCGGAATGGCGTTTGCCAGATAACCACCAACGGTGTTGGCTGCTTCTGTCAGGTAACCAAATTCACTGCCAGCATTTTCTGCTATCCATTGTGCCAGTGCGTGCAATTGCGATGCTTCTGGATGGTAAGACGCTGTATTACCCAGGAATACGCCTGCATTGCCAGCCACCAGACTCGCCGCAATCGCTTCTGCTTTTGCAGATGCCTGCACCGCTTCCAGACTGGCTGGTTTGGCGATTTCTTTCTTTGCTGCCACGGCTACCGCAACTTCAGCCAGGAAAGCAGTCCACTGTGAAGGTGCAACGACTGCATTGTTGGCCAGCTTAATGAGCAATTCATCATCCGTTGCATGCAAGATGCTGAGCTTGGCACCCATTTTTACCGATTGACGCAGGCGGGCCGCCAGCAAAGGATGGTCTTTACGCAGGAAAGAACCAATCACGAATACATTTTTCAACTGAGCAAACCTGGCGATGCTGGTACCCAGCCAAGGTTTGACGGCAGAATTCAAAGTGAAGTCAGACTGACGCAGACGGAAATCAATATTGTCAGAACCCAGGCCACGGATAACGCGTTGCAACAGGGTCAGTTCTTCCAGTGTGGCACTTGGTGCAGCAACACCGGCGATGGCATCAGCACCATGTTCATGCTTGACGTTACGCAAGCCGTGCGCAACATATTCCAGTGCTGTCTGCCAGTCAGTTTCCTGCCATAACCCGCCCTGCTTGATCATGGGCTTGGTCAGACGTTCTGCGCTGTTCAGTGCTTCGTAAGAGAAACGGTCTTTATCAGAAATCCAGCATTCATTGATTTCTTCGTTTTCCAGCGGTACTACGCGCATGACCTTGTTGTTCTTGACCTGAACAATCAGGTTGGAACCCAGGCCATCATGGGCACTCACCGATTTACGGCGGGACAATTCCCAGGTACGGGCAGAATAACGGAAAGGTTTGGATGTCAATGCGCCAACCGGACACAGGTCGATCATATTGCCAGACAATTCGGAATCAACCGTTTTACCGACGAAGGACGTGATTTCGGAATGTTCGCCACGGTTGAGCATGCCCAGTTCCATGACGCCAGCGATTTCCTGGCCGAAACGTACGCAGCGTGTGCAATGTATGCAACGGCTCATTTCTTCCATGGATACCAGTGGACCGACATCCTTGTGGAACACCACGCGTTTTTCTTCTTCGTAACGGGATGCCGTGCCGCCGTAACCGACAGCCAGATCCTGCAACTGACATTCACCACCCTGATCACAGATAGGGCAATCCAGCGGGTGATTGATGAGCAAAAATTCCATCACCGCTTTTTGTGCTTTTACTGCCTTGTCGCTGGAAGAACGCACGATCATGCCTGCAGTCACTGGTGTGGCGCAGGCAGGCAAAGGCTTCGGTGCTTTTTCAACCTCGACCAGACACATGCGGCAGTTGGCCGCAATAGATAATTTTTTGTGATAGCAAAAGTGCGGGATGTAGGTGCCAAGCTTATTGGCAGCGTCCATCACCATACTGCCCTCTTGGACTTCGACTTTTTTGCCGTCTATTTCGATTTCAACCATGGTCTACTCTAAGTGTGCTAACCGAAGCTGGCTTACATGTAAGTGGGCACCAAGCAATGCTTATGCTCGATGTGATATTCAAATTCTTCGCGGAAATTCTTGATCATGGCGCGCACCGGCATCGCCGCTGCATCACCGAGGGCACAAATTGTCTTGCCCTGAATATTGTCAGCGATGGAGTTCAGCATATCCAGATCGTCTGCACGACCCTGACCATGCTCAATACGATGCACCATGCGATACAACCAGCCTGTACCTTCGCGGCAAGGTGTGCATTGGCCACAGGATTCTTCAAAATAGAAGTAAGACAAACGCAACAATGATTTCACCATGCAGCGTGTTTCATCCATAACGATAACCGCACCGGAACCCAGCATGGAACCCGCCTTGGCGATGGAGTCATAATCCATGTCAGTAGCCATCATCACATCACCAGTCAATACAGGCATGGATGAACCACCGGGGATAACCGCCTTGATCTTTTTACCGTCGCGCATGCCACCAGCCAGTTCCAGCAGGGTCGCAAATGGCGTACCCAGTGGCACTTCATAATTGCCTGGTTTGGCTACGTCACCGGACATCGAGAAAATCTTGGTACCACCATTATTTGGTTTACCCAGCGCGGCGTATTTTTCGCCGCCCATGGCAAATACAAATGGCACTGCCGCAAAAGTTTCCGTGTTATTGATCGTGGTTGGCTTGCCATACAGACCGAAGCTGGCAGGGAAAGGCGGCTTGAAGCGTGGCTGCCCTTTCTTGCCTTCCAGCGATTCCAGCAAGGCTGTTTCTTCGCCGCAGATATACGCGCCATAACCGTGAAAAGCATGCAGCTGAAAATTGAATTCAGAACCGGCAATCTTGTCGCCAAGCATATTGGCTGCACGTGCTTCTTCCAGCGCTTCTTCGAAACGGTCGTAGTCAGCAAAAATTTCGCCGTGGATGTAGTTGTAACCTACCGTGATGCCCATGGCGTAAGCGCCTATTGCCATACCTTCGATCAGTGCATGCGGGTTATAACGAATGATGTCACGATCCTTGAATGTACCAGGCTCGCCCTCATCTGTATTACATACCAGGTATTTTTGGCCAGGGAACTGACGCGGCATGAAGCTCCACTTCAAACCGGTAGGAAAACCCGCGCCACCACGGCCACGCAAAGAAGATGCCTTCAACTCGGCAATCACTTGCTCAGGCGGGATTTTTTCGTTCAGGATACGCTTCAGAGATTCATAGCCACCACGTGCTACGTAATCTTCCAGATGCCAGTTTTTGCCATCCAGGCCAGCCAGTATCAAAGGCTTAATATGGCGATTGTGCAGACTCGTCATTATTTACCCGCCTCTTTCAGTTCATTGACCAGACCATCAATTTTTTCATTCGACATGAAACTGCACATGCGCTTGTTATTGACGATCATCACAGGTGCATCGCCACAGGCGCCCATGCATTCACCTTCTACCAGCGTGAACTGGCCGTCTGCCGTGGTTTCCTTGTAATCGATGCCGAGTCTTTGCTTCAGGTGATGTGCAGCACGTTCACCACCAGACAAGGCGCAAGGCAGATTGGTGCAGACCGAAATCTTGAACTTGCCCACCGGCTTGGTGTTGTACATGTTGTAGAAAGTCGCGACTTCCTGCACGGCTACCGCTGGCATGCCGATGTAATCAGCCAGGGTCTGCATGACTTCCGGAGATACCCAGCCAGTTTCATCCTGGGCAATAGCCAATGCGGCCATCACAGCGGACTGGCGCTGGTCAGCCGGGAACTTTGCCAGTTCACGATCAATTTTTTTAAATGCCTGCTCTGATAACACCATAGCTAATGCCTCGATTCGACGTCCTCAGGACGCCGCTTTATCTGTCAATCTCACCAAACACAATATCCTGAGTACCGATGATCGTTACCGCATCAGCAATCATGTGACCTTTTGCCATTTCATCCAAACCCTGCAAATGCGCGAAACCTGGCGCACGGATTTTCAGACGATAAGGCTTGTTAGCACCATCGGACATCAAGTAAATACCAAACTCGCCTTTTGGATGTTCAATCGCGGCATACGCTTCGCCGGCAGGAACATGGAAACCTTCGGTGAACAGTTTGAAATGATGGATGAGTTCTTCCATATTTGACTTCATGTTCACGCGATGTGGAGGCGCTACCTTGTGGTTATCGGTAATCACCGGACCCTGGTTATTTCGCAGCCATTCCACGCATTGCTTGATAATGCGGTTGGACTGACGCATTTCTTCCACACGGACCAGGTAACGGTCATAACTGTCACCATTCACACCAACCGGAATATCAAAGTCCAGCAAGTCATAGACTTCATACGGCTGCTTCTTGCGCAAATCCCATTCGATGCCTGAACCACGCAGCATAGGACCAGTAAAGCCCATGGCCATGGCACGCTCAGGCGACACCACACCAATACCGACCAGACGCTGCTTCCAGATACGGTTATCGGTCAACAGTGTTTCGTATTCATCGACGTATTTCGGGAAGCGATTGGTGAAGTCTTCAATGAAATCCAGCAGGGAACCCTGACGGTTTTCATTCAACAGACGCATGGCTTTTTCGTTCTTCAAAGCCGATGTCGTGAATTGCGGCATTTGATCCGGCAAATCACGGTACACACCACCTGGGCGATAGTAAGCAGCATGCAAACGCGCGCCCGAGACGGCTTCGTAGCAATCCATCAGGTCTTCACGTTCACGGAAAGCGTACAGGAACACGGCCATCGCACCAACGTCCAACGCATGCGCACCTATCCACAGCAAGTGGTTCAGCAAACGCGTGATTTCATCAAACATGACGCGGATATACTGTGCACGCAAAGGCACTTCCAGACCCAGCATCTTTTCAATCGCCATGACATACGCATGTTCATTGGCCATCATGGATACATAGTCCAGGCGATCCATGTAAGGCACGGATTGCAGGAAAGTTTTTTGTTCTGCCAGCTTTTCAGTCGCACGATGCAACAGACCGATATGCGGATCGGCACGCTGGATAACTTCACCATCGAGCTCAAGCACCAGGCGCAAAACACCGTGCGCAGCAGGATGCTGAGGACCGAAGTTCAGTGTGTAATTCTTAATCTCAGCCATTATTTCATCCCGTAATGTTCTTCACGAATGATACGCGGCACATTTTCGCGTGGTTCTATCGTGACAGGCTGGTAAACGACGCGCTTTTGATCTGCGTCATAGCGCATTTCAACATAGCCGGAAACTGGAAAGTCTTTACGGAAAGGATGTCCGATAAAACCATAGTCAGTCAGAATACGACGCAAATCATTGTGGCCATCAAACAAGATACCAAACAGATCAAACGCTTCACGCTCATACCAGTTGGCGGCGTTCCAGACATCAATCAGGGAAGGCACGACCGGCATTTCATCATCCGGCGCGAAGACACGTACGCGCAAACGCCAGTTGTTTTTGATGGACAGCAAATGCGAAACGGCGGCATAACGCGCACCTTCCCACACGCCATCACCATAGGCGGAATAATCGACGCCACACAGATCCAGCAATTCTTCAAAGTGGGTATCAGGATGATCGCGCAAGGCAAGCATGGCGCCCAGATACTCAGTTGCAGAAACCACGACAGTGATTTCACCCAGCGCATTTTTCAATTCCAGAATGCGCTCACCCAAGACCGTTTTTACTGCCGTCTCAAGGTTTTCCAGTTTGGTAGTCATAATTTAATGTTGCCCCGGCGACGACGCAATTAACGCGCAATGGTGTTAGTACGCTTGATCTTGTTTTGCAACTGTATGATGCCGTACATCAGGGCCTCTGCCGTTGGCGGGCAACCTGGTACATAGACATCAACCGGAACAATACGATCACAACCACGCACCACGGAATACGAATAGTGATAGTAACCACCGCCGTTAGCACAGGAACCCATGGAAATAACCCAGCGCGGCTCGGCCATCTGGTCATACACCTTGCGCAAGGCAGGTGCCATCTTGTTGCACAGCGTACCGGCAACGATCATCACGTCAGACTGACGCGGTGACGGGCGGAACACCACACCAAAACGATCCAGATCGTAACGCGAGGCACCAGCGTGCATCATTTCAACGGCACAACAGGCCAGACCAAAGGTCATGGGCCACATGGAACCGGTACGCGTCCAGTTGATCAGCTTGTCTGCCGTAGTGGTGACAAAGCCTTCACTCAATACACCTTCAATTGCCATAATTCATCACTCCCAATCCAGAGCGCCTTTTTTCCAGATGTACCAAAAACCCACACCGAATTCCAGTACGAAACCGAGCATGATCAGGAATCCCGTCCAGCCCAGGTCACGCATTGCTACGCCCCAGGGGAAGAAGAATGCCGTTTCCAGATCAAACAAAATGAACAGAATTGCCACCAGGTAGTAACGCACATCAAACTTCATGCGCGCATCTTCGAATGCCTCAAAACCGCACTCGTAAGCAGAATTTTTTTGAGAATCCGGTTTATATGGAGCGAGAATACGCCCCAACACTTGCGGCACCACACCTACAGCGATACCAACCAGAATAAAGAGAAGAACTGGGAAATAATTTTCGAGGTTCACGTTAGGCTACCTGTAATTGAATGCCAGATTGAAGCAAGTCATTTATTGATACTGACCAGCAAGAAACAACTGCTTCCTCGACCGAGTCAGCAAAGAAAACTGACTCTATTTTTATTGGTGCCGACGACGAGACTCGAACTCGTACAGCTTTCGCCACTACCCCCTCAAGATAGCGTGTCTACCAATTTCACCACGTCGGCCTAAGCCCAGCATTCTACTATGTATAGCCCCATTGTTCAACGCACAATTGCAGCAATTCAATGTTTTTTACTGGGTAAAATCAAATTATTTTGGAATCTGGTTTGCCTGACCGGCAGATGTTGAGGAAGCAGGCACTGCAGTAACAACCGGGCCAGAAGCTGCACCCGCAGATGTTGCCGGCGCAGCTGGCTTGGTCACAGTTACACCTTCCATAACGCCAATGGCAGGCTTACGGTTTCCACTGGAAACTGCCAGGCCCAAAGTCGCTGCAAAAAAGATCGCAGCCGCCACACCTGTCGCCTTGGACAGGAAGTTGGAAGAGCCAGTTGCACCAAACAGACTACCCGATGCACCAGAGCCAAAAGAGGCACCCATATCAGCACCTTTACCGTGCTGCAACAAAACCAGGGCAATAATTGTCAAAGCTGACAACACCTGAACAACCACAACCAACGTAAATAAAGTTTGCATTCAAGACATCCAAAAAAAATTAAGCATCCAACAAATTAATCCAAACAACTCAGGCTGCGGCAATAATCGACAGGAAATCCTGCGACTTCAATGCTGCACCACCGATCAGGCCGCCATCAATATCGGGCATTGCCAGCAATTCTGCGGCATTTTCCGGTTTCATGCTGCCACCATACAAAATTTGCACCTTGTCTGCGACTGCGGCATTTCTGGCTGCCATTTGCTGACGCAGGAATTGATGCACATCCTGCGCCATTTGTGGCGTTGCCGTCTTGCCTGTACCAATTGCCCATACCGGCTCATAAGCGACGACCACTGCCGCCATGTCACCCAGCACATCCAGAACTGCATTCAACTGCGCAGCCACCACCTGATTGGTTTGGCCGCTTTCACGCTGCTCCAGCGTTTCACCCACACAAACAATAGGCAACAGACCCGATTTCTGCAAGTGCAATGCCTTTTGCGCCACCAGCTCATCGCTTTCGGCATGATAGGCACGACGCTCAGAATGCCCGACTATCACATACTTGCTACCGCAATCCGCCAGCATAGTTGCCGATATCTCGCCGGTATAGGCGCCCTGCGCATGCACGGATACGTCTTGCGCACCCCACATGATAGCCGTACCCGTCAACAGTTCAGCACATTGCGCCAGATACGGCGCCGGTGGACAGACCAGAACATCACAACTCAATGATGCAGGCAAACCCGCTTTTATTTCAGACAACAATGAACGGTTGGCAGAAAAATTACCATTCATCTTCCAGTTACCGGCTATTAAGGTGCGTCGCATAGTAAGCCAAAATATAAATAACCGTCTATTGTAGCCCTCAGCGCTATCAGGGTCAAACCAGCCCACTCAGGTTTATGACTTTATGACTACAAATCCGGCAGCATTTTGCGGTTCACTGGTCATTTTTTGCGCAAAAACACTATCTTTTTGATCACAACAACACAATTCGCCTGCCTAGCCAGCATCCATGGACAGCATGATTTTCCCTATATGCGCACCCTCTTCCATCATGGCATGCGCCTGTGCGGCCTGCGCCAGAGGAAATACATGATGGATCACAGGCACGATGGTCCTGGCAGTCAGCAATGGCCAGACACGCTCCTGCAATTCAGCCGCAATCGCCTTTTTGAATGCCACCGGGCGCGGGCGCAGGGTGGAACCTGTAACCGTCAAGCGACGACGCAACACCTGGGCCAGATCCAGTTCGGCAGAATTCCCCCCGAGCAGCGCAATGATGGCCAGACGACCGTCATCCGCAAGGCAATTGATTTCTTTAGGCACATAACTACCCGCTACCATATCAAGAATGACGTCAACACCTTTGCCTGCCGTTAATTCTTTAACGACGTCAGCAAATTGCTCGGTCTTGTAGTTGATACCACGCTCAGCCCCCAGTTTTTCTGTCGCACGACATTTATCGTCCGAGCCCGCAGTGGCAAACACACGATGGCCCAGCGCCTTTGCAATTTGAATCGCTGCCACACCAATACCCGAAGTACCACCCTGTACCAGAAAAGTTTCGCCCGGCGACAAGTGGGCGCGCTGAAACACATTGCTCCAGACCGTGAAATATGTTTCCGGCAAGGATGCCGCCTCCAGCAAAGACAGGCCCTGCGGCACTTTCAGACACTGACCGGCTGGTGCTACGCAATATTCGGCATAACCACCGCCCTGCACCAAAGCACAAACCTGGTCACCAATCTGAAATGCACTACCTTCAAGATCGCCGGCAACCACCTCCCCTGCTACTTCCAGCCCGGGCAAATCAGACGCACCCGCAGGCACAGGATAAAACCCCAGGCGCTGCAAGACATCAGGCCGGTTCACGCCAGCGGCACTGACCCGTATCAGCAATTCACCCTTGCCAGGCACAGGCACGGGCCGGGTGGTAATCTGCAACACTTCCGGCTTGCCGTACTGGGTGATTTCTATGGCGCGCATTTCAGTTTTCATGTGGACTCATCCATAAAGTGAACTCTTGGGCCTGAATTGTAAGCGAATAAAAAAACGCCCGTGCAAAGCACGGGCGTTTCTACATTTTCCAGCCTGACAGTGCAAGGCGTTGTCTGCCATTGCGGCTGTCGCTTTACTTCAGCTGTTATTATTGTTGCTGCTGTGGCTGAGCTTGCACTTCAGACTCAGACAATGCCGCCTTCATGGACAACTTGAAGCGACCACGATCATCTGTTTCCAGCACTTTGACACGCACTTGCTGACCTTCTTTGAGGTAGTCAGCAACTGCATTCACGCGCTCATTGGCGATCTGGCTGATGTGCAGCAAACCATCTTTGCCTGGCATGATTTGTACAATCGCACCGAAGTCCAGCAACTTCAATACCGTACCTTCGTAGACCTTGCCAACTTCAACTTCTGCTGTCAGTTCTTCGATACGACGTTTGGCTTCCTGACCAGCGGCTGCATCAACAGAAGCGATAGTCACTACACCTTCATCGCTGATATCGATTTGTGTGCCGGTTTCTTCTGTCAAGGCACGGATCACTGCACCACCCTTACCGATAACATCACGGATTTTTTCAGGATTGATCTTGACTGTGATCAGACGTGGCGCGAAGTCAGACAATTCGGATTTGCCGACAGGTACAGCTTCCTGCATTTTACCCAGAATATGGATACGGCCTTCTTTGGCTTGCGCCAGAGCGACTTGCATGATTTCTTTGGTAATACCCTGGATTTTGATATCCATTTGCAGAGCAGTAATGCCTTCTGCAGTACCGGCCACTTTAAAGTCCATGTCGCCAAGGTGATCTTCATCACCCAGGATGTCTGTCAGAACAGCAAACTTGTTGCCATCCTTGATCAGACCCATGGCGATACCGGCAACGTGTGCTTTCATAGGCACGCCAGCATCCATCAACGCCAGGCAGCCACCGCAGACGGAAGCCATGGAAGAAGAACCATTGGATTCAGTAATTTCGGACACCAGACGGACTGAGTAGCTGAAATCTTCCGGATCAGGCAGAGCAGCCTGCAATGCGCGTTTAGCCAGACGGCCATGACCGATTTCACGACGCTTAGGTGTGCCAACACGACCTGTTTCGCCAGTAGCGAACGGAGGCATGTTGTAATGCAGCATGAAGCGGTCAGAATATTCACCCATCAGCGCATCAATTTTTTGCTCGTCACGGGCAGTACCCAGCGTAGCAATCACCAAAGCCTGTGTTTCACCGCGTGTGAACAGGGCTGTACCATGCGTACGTGGCAAAACGCCAGTACGGATGCTGATAGGACGCACAGTGCGTGTATCACGGCCATCGATACGTGGCTCGCCTTCCAGGATTTGGGAACGAACGATTTTCGCTTCCAGATCAAACAGGATATTGCCTACTTCGGATGAATCAGGAGCAGCCTCACCTTTGGCAGTTGCCTGCTCAGCCAGGGCTGCAGCCACTGAAGAAGTTGCCGCCTTCAATTGCTCAGTACGTGCCTGTTTTTCTTTGGTTTGATAAGCAGCGCGCAACAAAGGCTCTGCCACTGCCGTGACAGCAGCGATCAGTGGTTCATTTTTTGCAGCAGGCGCCCATTGCACTTCAGGCTTGCCACCGTCACGTACCAATTCATGGATCGCATCGATCACAGCTTTCATTTGCGTATGGCCATAGACCACCGCGCCCAGCATGACTTCTTCAGACAATTGCTGCGCTTCAGATTCCACCATCAACACGGCTTGCTCAGTACCGGCAACAACCAGATCCAGCTTGGATTGTTTCAGTTGAGTTGCGGTTGGGTTCAATACATATTGACCATCGATATAGCCAACACGTGCAGCGCCAACCGGGCCACTGAATGGGATGCCAGCAACGGAAATTGCTGCGGAAGCACCAATCATTGCAGCGATATCAGGGTCGATTTCCGGATTGACGGACAGTACATGAATGATGACCTGGACTTCGTTCAGGTAGCCTTCCGGGAACAGCGGACGGATAGGCCTGTCGATCAAACGGGAAGTCAGTGTTTCTTTTTCTGATGGACGACCTTCACGCTTGAAGAAACCGCCAGGAATACGGCCGGC
This sequence comes from Undibacterium sp. Ji49W, assembly GCF_049340205.1. Classification (NCBI taxonomy): domain Bacteria; kingdom Pseudomonadati; phylum Pseudomonadota; class Betaproteobacteria; order Burkholderiales; family Oxalobacteraceae; genus Undibacterium; species Undibacterium sp. Ji49W. The sequence goes on from NZ_JBMPOW010000010.1 coordinate 69,978, forward strand.
CGCGTAAGTTTTTTCCATGTAATCCACGGTCAGAGGAAAGAAATCCTGACCTGGCTTGGCATCCTTCTTTGCAACAACGGTTGCCAGTATAACGGTATCTTCTATGGATACCAGGACCGCGCCAGATGCCTGGCGGGCGATTTCACCGGTTTCCAGTGTGACCTGGTGCTGACCGTATTGGAAGGTTTTGGTAATTTTATTAAACACAATGTGTCCTTTCTATTTTGCCGACAGATTTTCAGGCGCTGTCGTTCACCTCACCGCGAGCAATCCGTCTGGATCGCTTTTTGCCTGCTTTCAACTTTTTCGTCAAAAACCGGGCTAAAACTGGGGAAAACTAAAACTCTACATAGACAAAAAGCCTGCGACAGACGACTGACGCAGGCTTTTTACTACCAATGATTTGCTAAGCTCAGCAAGAATTACTTACGCAAGCCGAGTTTTTCGATCAGTGAGCGATAGCGATTCAAGTCTTTACCTTTCAGGTAAGACAACAGACTCTTACGACGGTTAACCATCATGATCAAACCACGACGGGAGTGGTGATCTTTAGAGTGTGCTTTGAAGTGACCATTCAGGTCATTGATACGTGCAGTCAGCAACGCAACTTGTACTTCAGGAGAGCCTGTGTCATTTTGACCACGGGCATTGTCCGCTACGATAGCGGCTTTTGCATTTTTTTCGATAGACATAATTTTCCTTAACATGCGATAACAAGAGTCGCCGTATTTATAAAATACAGCTACAAAACCATCGTTATCGTGAAATAGCAATTCCGCCGGAATGACGGAACGCGTGACTATAACACCGTTTTACGCCGGAATCAAACCCCTGCTTAAATTTGCGGATTAAGTTTTTCGGTTTTTGATTGCAATTTATTCAAGGCTGACAGATAGGCTTTCGCTGAAGCAACAACAATATCCGGATCCGCGCCAACACCATTGACTATGCGGCCCGCTTTCGACAGGCGCATCGTAACCTCGCCCTGCGACTGGGTACCAGTCGTAATGGCATTGACCGAGAACAGCAGCAACTCTGCCCCGCTCTGCACTTTGGAATCAATCGCATTGACAATGGCATCAACCGGACCGTTACCATTACCCTCACAAGTCACTTCCTTGCCGTCCGAAGTAAATACCACCTTGGCGAATGGCAATTCACCCGTTTCCGAACGCTGGGACAAAGACACATAATGGAAGGCATCGTTATTCTGTGCATGCTCTTCATCGGATACCAGGGCCAGAATATCTTCATCGAATATTTCCGACTTGCGGTCAGCCAGTTCCTTGAAACGGGCAAAGGCTGCATTGACTTCAACTTCTGATTCCAGCGCTATGCCCAACTCTTCCAGGCGCTGCTTGAAGGCATTACGGCCAGACAATTTACCCAGAACCAGTTTATTCGCGCTCCAACCCACATCTTCAGCGCGCATGATTTCATAGGTATCACGGGCCTTCAAAATACCGTCCTGATGGATGCCGGATGCATGTGCAAAGGCGTTCGCGCCGACTACGGCCTTATTCGGCTGCACTGCAAAACCGGTGATTTGCGACACCAGCTTGGAGGCAGGCACGATCTGACTGATATCGATGCCCAGTTGCAAATCAAAGTAATCTTTACGGGTGCGCACGGCCATGACGATTTCTTCGAGTGCAGTATTACCTGCGCGCTCACCCAGGCCATTGATCGTACATTCAATCTGACGTGCTCCACCTATCATGACACCAGCCAGGGAATTGGCCACGGCCATACCCAGGTCGTTATGGCAATGTACGGACCAGACCGCCTTGTCGGAATTGGGGATGCGTTCACGCAGAGATTTCAGCATATTGCCGTACAACTCAGGCACGGCATAACCCACGGTGTCAGCAAAGTTAATGGTGGTTGCGCCTTCCTTGATGACCGCTTCCAGAACGCGACACAGGAAATCCATATCCGAGCGGCTGCCATCTTCCGGGCTGAATTCAACATCGTTCGTAAAATTGCGGGCATAACGCACCGCCTGTATTGCCTGTTCCAGCACCTGATCAGGCGTCATGCGCAATTTCTTTTCCATATGCAGCGGGGATGTTGCAATGAAAGTATGAATACGCTTGCGCTCTGCAGCCTGCAAGGCTTCGGCTGCGCGGGCAATGTCACGGTCATTGGCACGCGACAAGGAACAAATCGTCGAATCCTTGATGATGGAAGCGATCGCCTTGATGGATTCAAAATCACCTGGCGATGCAGCAGCAAAACCAGCCTCAATCACATCGACCTTCATTCTTTCCAGCTGCTTGGCAATGCGGATTTTTTCATCCTTGGTCATGGATGCACCAGGGGATTGTTCGCCATCACGCAAGGTTGTGTCGAATATGATGAGTTTGTCGGCCATGATTTTGCTCCTGAGATAGATTTAAATATGAGATAAAACTGCAAATTGTGAATATTCTTTGACCTACCCTTGCAAGACGCACATGGGTGGCGAGACTACTCGAATTGTGGGTGTAGGGGGATTTAGCGCGTGAACGCTAGTAGAGATGCCAGCAATAGCGATAGCAGACCAGACAGGCCTGCCAAAGTGTTTTTTGCTATTGATGTGGATGCGAAGTTCATGCCAAAGACTATAAGCGCGATTGCGAAAAAGTGCAAGAATTTATAGCAGCAAATTCCTGTTTTTCTCAGGTAGAAAAGCAAAAAAGCCGCAATACATTTTCCGTATTGCGGCTTTTCTTGTAAAACACCAAATTTAATCAGGCTGACACTGTTTTACGCATGCTCATTTTTCTTCATGATGCTCGACACTGGTCTGAACGATACTGACAGGCCTGCCCTTGCGCCAGCGCCACAGCAGCACGACATAACCAGACAAGCCATACAGGACGAACAGGCCAAATAAAACCTTGGGTGGATCACTGACCACAGCAACATAAGCCAATACAATCAAAAATGGAGCAATAAACGGTACTGAACGACGCAAATTAACATCCTTGAAGCTATAGAAAGGCACATTGGTCACCATGGTCAACCCGGCAAACAAGGTAATGCTCCAGGTACTCCAGCTCAGTTCACGCCCGGGGAAGTGCAAGTCTTCCATCAGCAACACAAAGCCCGCCACCAGTGCCGCAGCAGCCGGGCTGGGCAAACCCTGAAAGTAGCGCTTGTCGACAATCCCTATATTTGTATTAAATCGCGCCAGGCGCAAGGCAGCACCGGCACAATACACAAAGGCCGCCAGCCAGCCCAGCTTGCCCATGCCCTTTAACGACCATTCATAGGCAACCAGTGCAGGCGCTGCGCCAAAAGAAATCATGTCAGACAAACTATCGTACTGGGCACCAAATTCGCTTTGGGTATTGGTCATGCGGGCCACGCGGCCATCCAGGCTATCGAGCACCATAGCCACAAAAATCGCCAGTGCAGACTGGTCAAAACGTTGATTCATCGCCATCACAATGGCATAAAAACCGCAAAACAGGGCTGCTGTTGTAAAAGCATTTGGCAACAGGTAGATGCCACGCCGGGGTTTTACCGGCGCCCGCACATCCTCGCCCTCATGCGCACTTGCAGGCGCATTCTTGCGCATCCCCTTGGGGAATAACTTGAAACTGCCTTTAGGCTTTCGTTTTAGTATAGGTGCCATTCTTGCTATCGTAATCTGTGAAGTATCTCCATTGCCAGGGCAAAGGATGCAAAAGTGTTGGAAGTATAACCGTGATTATTGACTGGGAAAACAATTCGCTTGTTTGAATAGCCTGGATGTTGCAGTGCCTGGCACAAGACAACCGCTCCAAATCAGAATATACACACTGGTTGAGACAGGTTATTCAATGCTTGCCGAAAAAACGCATTCCCATGGCCTACTGCCACACTCAACATCTGATCCCATTATTTTTTAGAAGTACAGCATGGTCTTTTGTATTCCACGAGAAGGACGAGTAGCCACCTGTTCATATCTACAAATACAAAAAGCAAGAATTGAGAATGTCACTTTTCAGCAGCGATCGCGAGCCTGTAAATAAAAGGGGCATGATCTCAATGCCCACCTTATCCCACGGAAGCATGCGCATATCGATTAGCTGCTTGCAATTACATAGACACAATTTCGATTCACTGCCCCAAAAAAATCGCACTAAGAAGGACTTACGCAAAACTGTCTCAGTAAGGGGCTGCAACGCTTTGGGGCAGTTTTGCGTAAGTCCTAATAAGAAAATATTTGCTAGCAAACGGACTATGAGGCAACATACCCCGCCACTCCAACATCTTTTTGAACCAAGACAGCTATGACCACCTGCCCAAAATGCGAATACCGACGCAAACCTACGGACGATGCCCCTGACTGGCAATGTCCCCGTTGCGGTGTTGCATACAATAAAGTAATGGCGACCAATGGTAATGCCCGCCTGCAAGCGGGAGTAAATCATAATTCCAACAGAAAAGCTCCGCCCGCTCCAACAATGGAAGTCAATGCTTTCCCATGGAAATTATTACTACCACTTGTGATATTGGTAGCCGTTGGCTTCGGCATTTGGAAAGTCAAACATCCGTCAACAGCTACCATTGCAAATGAGCAAGCCGCGCAGTTTGCGGAAGCAAAAAGAGATTTCGATAACAACAATATGCATTCGGCGATGAAGCTGTTTGCCCCACTTGCCGAACAGGGCAATGCCAAGGCCCAATATTATCTGGGACGTACCTATTCCATCTCCATCCATTTCAGTGTGGGCAACGGCAAGGATCTGGTTCCGGACTATGACAAAGTCATATATTGGCTTGAGAAGGCAGCCAAACAAGGGGATGCACCAGCCCAAGTTGAACTTGGAAAATTATACGAACGCGGCATTGTTCATGGAATAGATAAGGATCCGGCGAAGGCGAAATCATGGTACGAAATGGCGGCAGCACAAAATGATCGCCAATCCCAATTCAGGCTAGGTGTCATGCAGGAAGAAAGCGCGAAAGTACAGTTTGATTACAAGTTGGCTGCGAATTGGTACAGGCTGGCTGCAAATCAGGGCAGCGCTGGTGCCTTGTTAAATTTGGGGAAGTTTTACGCGGAAGGTAAAGGCGTTGAGCAAAATGGTGTCACTGCCTACGCCCTGCTGACGCTTGCCGACGAAAAGTTCACCAAACATATCGACGAGGGTGAGGGCTTTTGGGCAAGTTCACTCAAAGAATCGTTGGCGAAAAAAATTTCAGCTGAAGAACAGGGCAAAGGCCTATCGCTTGCGGCAGCAATAGCTAATGGGGCAAGCATTCCAGAATAAACTCCCAAATCCAGTCCGCAGTTTTGGGAGAAAAAGCGCTGCTGATTTATTTACCTTTTACTGGCCGCATACTACTGGAAAAACCCGCAATCTCTTGCGGGTTTTCGCCCCCCATCCTCGGCAAGGCAAAACTTAACAAGGAAATGTCCTTGTTGACAATGGAACGTGCAGCTCCCTTCCCCAGAGGGCTCGTCAATACCGAATCAATAGCAGTATCGCCATCGATTTTTACCGTCTTGCGATCAATTATCCGCGCATCTTTGCAGTCGGTCCAAGCTCCCGTCATATCAGCTCCGGGATCGTTACTGCCGTTGCGAATATTCTTTTCTGATTGTTTTTGTATGACGATGGTGAATTCAGTACTTTTGGTCTCTGCCGTACATATTTTGGCGTCAGTATCCGACATATTTATCAAACCAAAATTTTTACAATTCGCAGCATAGGGGATTATCTTGCATTGAAAATCCAAGCCTTTGGGTACAGTAATGACATATTTTTCATCGGCTATTTTTATTTCATTGCTTGTTTTACCTTTACTGCATGCCAACAGGCACAAAGGTAAAAAAATACTTAGCACGACAAAGTACGACGGGGTGCGATTAACCATGAAATGTCCTTAAAAATAGATACGTACAATCCATCCTATTTTACGCAATTACCAACTTGACTTGAAGACAAAAAAATCGCCCCTGAGGGCGATTTTTTCTTCGAGCTGCGTGCGCCTGCAAGCGCACGCTGGATGATGCCCGGCGATCTCAGCAATTAGTTTTTACTTTGATCAACCAGTTTGTTTTTAGCAATCCATGCGCACTTGAAGGCGTAAAAA